>CAZEUZ010000146.1:0-3160 GCA_964515805.1 uncultured Cellvibrionaceae bacterium
CTGCGCATTGTTTCCATAAAATCCCTTATGTTGAGCCGGGGCTTGATATTTTCCTTGGTGAGCAGTTCCCCTCTGGGGCTTAATACCAAACAGCCTTTGCTGACAACTTCGTCGGCTAAAGGAATATCCGCGGTTATCACTAAATCACCTTTTTCACTGCGCTTGACAATCTCATTATCAGCCACATCAAATCCCTTAGCTACTTGGATAGCCACAATGAATTCCGAAGCCGGTGTTCGAATATACTGATTCGCGATTAAAAAAACCCTTGTTTTTGTACGTGTAGCCGCCCGAAAAAGAATGTCTTTTATGGCGGCTGGGCAGGCATCTGCGTCAACCAAAATCTTCATGCAGTTACCTGTTTGCTGGCTGATGGAACTCGATTACATTTCCATCCGGGTCTCTGATAAAGAAGAATTTAGCGCCTTCGAATTCAACCTGTCCAGTTATGACAATACCCATTTCTTTGATTTGGCGTTCTACCGATTCATAGTCGGATATTTCTAGTGCAATATGAGTGTAACCAGGATACTTTACCGGACCTTCCATAAGTACATTCTCCTTTGGTGCTTCTGACGAAGCATTTAGGATTAGATTTATGTTAACACCTGACGGATGTTCCATGATTGCAACAGGTTCAGGTCCGACCGGGCCAGCAATAAATACGAAGCCTAACTTTTCATAGAAATTTCGAGCCACTTCCAAGCTTCGAACTCTTAACCCTACATGATTAATTCTTGATATTTCTTTCATAGCTATTTAGCTCATTAATTGTGGTGTAGTTAAAACGTCAGATTGATTGCTTAGCTATGTGTGGTGGCACGATAATAGGCATTCGGTACTTTAAATAAGCCAAGAACTATAACAATACGTCCATACTAAGCCTATCTTCGATATCAAATCCTAAGCTTTTATAAAAATCAGCAACTGCTTTATTAGTTGATCTAATCTGAAGGTTCACCTTCAGACAGCCGAGCTCTTTAAGGGACTTTAGTGTGAGCTTAATAAGCTTAGTACCGATGCCAGATCTTCTAGTTTTTATGGATACTGCAACTGCATAGAGCCAACCTCTATGACCATCATAGCCCGCCATGCAGGCACCCACGATCTCACTATCTAGAACTGCAACAAAGATTAAATCATCTACTTTTAACTTTGCTTTAATTACCGATTCTGGTTCATTGTGAGGCGAATCATCATTGAAGACCTCGCGCCACAATTTTATAACCTGATCTTTGTCTCCGGGCCTAAACTTTCGTAGTTCCATAATTCAAGCTGACACATAACGTCACCAACTCAGGAGAACAACTTATTGCGAGTCCAAATGATTGGCTTTGTTAGCTTTTTGGATTTCTAGACGCTCGACTAACCACATTTTTATGATCGATTGTCTTATTACACCAATTCGATTGGCTTCTCTGTCTAGAGAATTTATAACCCATTCAGGGAAATCAACGTTTATCCTTTTCTGTTTTTGATTGATGCGTTTCGCAGAAGATAAGCCAAAGTGTTTCAGGACATCCTCTTGATTGTCATCAAATTTTTAATCTAAATCACTGGCTTTCATAAACCGCCACCTCGTCTTTTCTAGATCGTCTCACTGAAATCAATCGAATCCTACTCCCGCGATAAGTGAAAATTGCCGACCAATGTTTATATTAACAAGGATTACTCATAATCCCTATTCATCTGTCACTATCTCCCAATGGCCAGTTTTGTCTGAACCAATTCTCGTTAATTTTCCCATATGTTGTAATTTAGCAATCGCTCGTCCAATGGTACGAAGATCTTTGCCAGTGTGTTCAGCCATTTGCTGACGCGTCATTGAAGGATTTTCTTTAATTAAGGACATTATCGCATCGGTTGTTTTGAGTGTATTTAGATTTACAGAGGCGTTTACAGAGGCGTTTACAGAGGCGTTCTGAACCAAGGTCTGAGAAATGACCGATAACATAAAATGAATAAACGGCGTACTTTCGGCTTGTTCGTCCGCTTGTTCCAATGCTTGATAGTAGTTTTGTTGATTTTCCTTTATCACGCTTTCCAGTGGCAATGATAAAAATAACGGGTGCCATTTTGATAAAATCAACGTTTGCCACAAGCGTCCCATACGTCCATTGCCATCAGTGAAGGGATGGATAAATTCAAATTCGTAATGAAAAATGCTGCTGATAATCAAGGGGTGGTCGTTAGATTGTTTTGTCCAGTGGGTCAAATCCGCCATCAGTCCGGATACTTGATGTGCAGGTGGAGCAATATGGTGAACTGTTTTGCCTTTGTGAATACCGACTGCTTTATCACGAAATTTTCCAGCATTCACGAGCACATCCGACATCATTAACGTATGGGCTTGTAATAAATCCTCTGTATTGTCAGGGTTTAGTTGTGTCAGAATTTCATAAGCTTTAATTGCGCCTTGCACTTCTGCTAATTCGCGAGCACTACCCATTACTGATTGGCCGTCCACAATCGCTGTGATCTGTTCTTCCGTTAGGGTGTTGCCTTCAATGGCTAGTGTGCCTGCAATGGTTTTGATACGACTTTGCTTGCGCAATTTTGGCGAAGCATCAAAAGCACGGGCATTAAACATTCCTACCTGTTCGCTTATTTTAGCAACCAGATTGAGAATATCTGCGGTAATGGTAAAAGGTGGCGTATAACTCATGTGTTGCCCTAATTTTTTAACTGTTAGGTTATTTTAGGTGTTTAAACCTATGCAGTTAAGTGCTAATGTCAAATTGCCGCAACTACTGATATTGTTATTTTTGTACCCTTAGCCTAGATTTTTACCTGGAAGCTAAGTGTGGCAAGTGATAGCAGTCAGCAGTGTAGAAAGAATATTCAAAGCATAACGTTATAAATACAATGCAAAAGCCACTGGTGATAGGGCTCGGTAACCCGCTACGTGGAGACGATGGGTTTGGTGTGCTGGTTGCCAGACAATTGCTGGATCGCAACGATATCGATTGTCAAATCTTACATGGAAACGCAACAGAGATTCTGGCTGCGTGGCATGACTACGCGAGAGTCCTTATTCTGGATGCAATGGATATTAAAGGAGAGGCTCCGGGCACACTGCATGACATTGATTTGACGAAAGAGGCGCTTCCCGCTCATTTTTTCACATCGTCCAGTCATGGCATGGGCATTTATGAAGCGT
>CAZEUZ010000147.1:0-13383 GCA_964515805.1 uncultured Cellvibrionaceae bacterium
CGCCTCTATCGTATTGGCCTTGTTGTTGCAAATTGTCACTATCGAGGCGATCTATTTAATCCAATACGGCAATTTCCCACCGTTTGTTGCGGTATTGGTTACAGCCGCATTCAAATTAATCGCCTCGGTGCTCAATATTTACTTTTGGGCATTATTGATTATGGTCATTCTCAGTTGGGTGGCACCCCACAGTAATCACCCGGTGACATCACTTATCAACAGTCTGTTACAACCGATACTGAGCCGCATACAAAAAATTATTCCTCCTCTAGGCGGACTAGATTTTTCGCCCATGGTTGCGATGATTTTCATTTACTGCCTTAAAATATTATTTGGTATCGGCTGACAGCATAAGGAATGACTGACGATTTTGCCAATAACGGCATCGGTTTGGTAACACCTCAAACTGTTGATTTTAATGAGCCACTGAAGCTTGCCAGCGGCCGGATATTGAAATCGCACCGATTGGTCTATGAAACCTATGGTGCACTGAATAGCCAAAAAAACAACGCTGTATTGGTGTGTCACGCACTGTCTGCCAACCATCACGCCGCCGGTTACCACAGTGCTACCGATAAAAAACCGGGTTGGTGGAATAACTATATCGGCCCGGGGAAAGCGATCGATACCAACCGATTTTTCGTTGTCTGCCCTAATAACATCGGCGGCTGTCATGGGTCCACGGGTCCTGCTTCAATCAACCCGGAGACAGACAATTGCTGGGGAGCGGCATTTCCCTCGTTACGCGTGCGAGATTGGGTCAATAGTCAACGGTTACTAGCAGATCATCTGAATATAAAACAATGGGCGGTTATCGTTGGCGGCAGTTTAGGAGGCATGCAGGCCATGCGTTGGTCACTGGAGTATCCTGAACGCGTAAGACATTGCGTGGTTATTGCATCAGCGATGAAATTAACTGCGCAAAATATCGCCTTCAATGAGACTGCGCGCCAAGCAATAATGAGCGATCCACATTTTCATGACGGTAATTACTTAGCGGAAAAAACTTATCCGAAACACGGATTATCCATTGCCCGTATGATAGGCCATATCACCTACCTCTCTGGCGATGGCATGGGTAAAAAATTTGGCCGCGAATTGCGTTCGGGAACCTTTGAGCGCGGTTTGGATGAACCGGTTGAATTCGAAATTGAGAGTTATTTGCGCTATCAGGGCGGTGCTTTTTCATCTTCCTTCGATGCTAACACCTATATTTTGATGACGAAAGCACTGGATTATTTTGACTTGGCGCGAGAATACAACAACGACCCAGTAGCAGCTTTCAAACATGCTCAAGCCCGCTTTTTAGTTATCTCTTTTACCAGCGACTGGCGGTTCTCCCCAAAACGCTCCCGCGAGATCGTACAGGCACTGTTGCACGCAAAAAAACCCGTTACCTATGCGGAAATAGTTTCCAGCTACGGTCACGATGCCTTTTTACTGCCTATTAAGCGGTATCACAAGGTTTTAAGTACCTATATGAATCGTATTGACGTTACAGAGTCTTCAACGGATAAAGAATCCTCAACCATTATAAAGCCCTCAACGGATACAACGACCTCAACAAATAAAAAAACGTCAGCCAATTTAGGGTCTTCAGTCAATGTACAGTGATTTTGACGTTATCCAGTCCTATATCCAAGATCACAGCCGCATTCTCGATCTGGGCTGCGGCGATGGAACCTTATTGGCAACACTGGCAAAAAATAAACAGGTCAGTGGCTACGGCTTAGAGATCAATCCGGATCACATCACCGCTTGTGTCGCCAAGGGCGTCGATGTTATCGAACAGAATATCGACACTGGGTTGTCGAATTTTGCCGATAATAGCTTTGATTTGGTAGTAATGACGCAAACTTTACAAGCGATGCAGAGACCCGACAAAACGCTTGAGGAAATGTTGCGTGTCGGCAAAGAATGTATTGTAACTTTCCCCAATTTTGGACACTGGAAAGCCCGCTTTTATTTATTCCTCTTCGGTCGTATGCCCGTATCCGATATGATGCCCTATGAATGGTACGATACACCGAATATTCATTTCTGTACCGTTAGTGACTTTGAGCATCTCTGTCGGCAACGCGATATCACTGTACTGCATCGCCAAGTCATTAGCAGCGGCTATATTGATGGGATGTTTAAAGCCATACAACCTAATATATTCGGCGAAACTGCCATTTACCATCTGACCAGATAACTATCTATGATCCAATACATGACTATACTTGAATAAGTAACTATGAATAGACATCCAACTTTTTTTTCGACACCTGTGTTTTCAACCAATAAAATGGTTATCGGGATTCTTCAATGGACTTTTTTGGTTTTAGCCATCATCGGCCTAGATATTAGCGCAGAGACTAAAACCTCTTATAATTCCGGTAATCACACGGTGCACTACTCCGTATTTAACAGCACCATGATACAACCGGAAATTGCCAACGCCCACAAACTGAAGCGTGCCGCTAATTTGGCCTATATCAATATTGCTGTCGTCGATAACAGTGACAGCCATAAGAATAGCTACGGCATCGCAGCCCGCATCAGCGGTCAAGCGAGAAATTTATTGCAACAGCAACAATTGTTACGTTTTGTTGCTATCGAAGAACAAAACACCACCTATTATCTGGCACCGCTTTATCATAATAATGAGGACATTTATCACTTTGATATCACTGCCGTCATAGATGAACAAACGCCAGTAATAAACTTCACCTTTAGTAAAACACTCTATGTCGAATAACCATTCCACCCTGGTGTTAGCCAGCAGTAACCCAGGCAAATTGAATGAACTTCGTAATTTACTGCACGAGTTTGAATGGCGAGTAATACCCCAAACCGACTTGTCTGTTCCCGATGCCGATGAAACTGGTTTGAGTTTCGTTGAGAACGCCATCATTAAAGCGCGCAATGCTTGTATGCACACCGGACTGCCTGCAATTGCAGACGATTCAGGCTTGGAAGTCGATGCACTTAATGGAGAACCCGGTATTTATTCAGCCAGATTTGCTGGCAAGCACGGTGACAATGGACTGAATAATCGTTTAGTTTTGGAAAAAATGGTTGATATTCCAGCAAGTAGACGCAGTGCCCGTTATCAATGCGTTCTAGTTTTTATGCGTCACGCCAAAGATCCGACACCACTGATTTGTCAAGCAAGTTGGGAAGGGCTGATCACAACCGAAGAACAGGGTAACAACGGTTTTGGTTACGACCCCATCTTTTGGTTGCCCGAAAAAAAATGCACTGCCGCCGAATTGGACAAAGAAGAGAAAAACCATCTCAGTCATCGCGGCAGAGCCATGCAACTTTTTTTAGCGTCTTTCCAAAAAATACACACATCCATGAGCAGGTAAATCGATAGACAACTATAACTTTGAAAAAGCTGAGAGTAACAGGTTAACGTTACCTCCATTATCACTCTATATTCATATCCCCTGGTGCATCCGAAAATGCCCTTACTGTGACTTTAATTCACATCAAGCTGGCGATAGACTGCCCGAAGAAAACTATATCGCGACATTAAAACACGATCTCGATAGCGAACACCCACAAGTACAAGGAAGAAAATTACAGAGCATCTTCATCGGTGGCGGCACTCCGAGTTTATTCTCTGCCAAAAGTATTGGCGCAATTCTCGACTACACAGAGAAAACGATAGGTTTTGCGGATGATATAGAAATTACTTTAGAGGCTAATCCAAGCACCTTTGAACAGCAAAAGTTCAAGGGTTTTTATAGCGCGGGAGTCAATCGTCTCTCTATTGGTATCCAGAGTTTCCAAGCTCACCATTTAAAAGCTCTGGGACGCATACATAATGGCGAAGAAGCTAAAAGAGCCGTCATCATTGCCAAAAAGGCGGGCTTTGACAATATTAACCTGGACTTAATGCACGGGCTGCCCACCCAGACATTGGCTGAAGCTGAAGAGGATATACGCATTGCTGCCTTATTCGAGCCGCAGCATATCTCTTGGTATCAGTTGACTATCGAACCCAATACCGTGTTTTATCGACGGCCACCGATACTGCCTGCCGAAAATCTAATAATTGACATCCAACAAAAAGGACAACATGTTTTGGCAACAGCAGGATATGGTCAGTATGAAATATCTGCATTTAGTCAACAAGGTTCACAATCAAAACACAATAATAATTATTGGCAATTTGGCGATTATTTGGGTATTGGCGCCGGCGCTCACGGAAAAAATACTGATATGAGTAACCGTACCATTTGGCGTCGACAAAAAACTCGGCAACCCGATAACTATCTAAAGTCCAAAACAACTATTACAAATAAGCAAAAAGTGATAACAATAGATGAATTACCAATAGAATTTATGATGAATGCACTTCGTTTGGTGAATGGCGTGCCCTATTACCTGTTTAGCAAGCGCACTGGCCTGAAGATCCAACAAATTGAAAACACGGTAAACAAGTTAGTACAACAAGGTTTGCTTATCGATAGTCGAACTCAATTGGCCACCACATTGAGGGGAAGATCATTACTTAACTCTGTGCTAACTGAATTTGCGACATAATATTTGCGCCTTATCACAGCACTAACCAAAAAAATCTTTGATATCAAAGTCTACAAGCATATTTTTAAAGCTGAATATACCAATTAACAACCTGTTTTCCCCTGGTTAGAAAAAACTTATCCACATAATTGTGCACAGATTTTTTGTTAAAAATAACTTTACATATACCTAAAAAAACTGTATGGGAAATACAAAATAATCTTAACTATTTGAAAAATAATAAAAATATTTTTTAGCTAGTTTGGCCTAACAAAATGGCACTTATTTTTGTGGATAACTCTGGCTATTTATTTTATGGGAGAGTAAAATGCTTTCTATACAAGAAAATTAGGCAGTCCTAACCACAATCTTATGTTAACCACCACTAATAATCGAGAGCATGCATTGCTTTCAACGCGCTCTCTTTGGGAGCAATGCCTTTTATCTCTACAGCAAGAATTGCCATCCCAACAATACAATACCTGGATAAAACCACTTACAGTCGATGGCTGTGAAGCACCACTTATTTCACCTCTTTCAGGGTCACCTTTATCAGAGTTGCAACTGCTGGCGCCAAATCGCTTTATCTTGGATTGGGTTAAGAGTAAGTTTTTGCAACGTATTAATGAGCTCGTCAACCTCTACTACCGCATAAATGGTATTGAACAGCAATTACAGGTTGTGATAGCTACCGAAGCTAGCCAACAGCCAAACCTTCGATATACTCTCAACGACGCAGCTACAACGACAACGGTGTGCTATGAAAAACAACATGAAGAGCAATCGTCACCCCAAAAAGTAAGCACCAGTGAAACCAATCCCGGTACTTTTTCATCCGCAAAAGTTGGCCCGGCAACGGGTAAATTCAGCAAACCAACAACTTCCCCCATATTGACAAATGATTACCAAAATCAAAATGTTAACCCTGTCAACCAACAGGATAACCGTCATGAAATAAAACCCAAATCAAATCGGCCGGTTGTTCAAATCGAGGGCGGACTTAATCATAGATCGGGCCTCAATCAGAACTTTACTTTCAAAAGTTTTGTCGAAGGCAAATCGAATCAGATGGGTCATGCTGCTGCGATGCAAATAGCTGAAAATCCGGGTGGAGCTTACAATCCTCTTTTTATCTACGGTGGTGTTGGGCTTGGCAAAACACATCTTATGCATGCAGTGGGCAACGAACTGGCAAAACGCAACCACAATGCAAAAATTGTCTATCTTCATTCCGAGCGCTTCGTCGCCGATATGGTAAAAGCCCTGCAATTAAATGCCATCAATGATTTCAAACGCT
Source organism: uncultured Cellvibrionaceae bacterium (assembly GCA_964515805.1). GTDB lineage: Bacteria > Pseudomonadota > Gammaproteobacteria > Pseudomonadales > Cellvibrionaceae > CAZEUZ01. The sequence goes on from CAZEUZ010000147.1 coordinate 5,813, forward strand.
ATTATCGCTCTGTCGATGCACTGTTAATTGACGATATTCAGTTCTTTGCTGGGAAGGATCGTTCCCAGGAAGAATTTTTTCATACATTCAATGCTCTGTTAGAAGGCAACCAGCAGATTATTTTAACTTGTGATCGCTATCCTAAAGTAATCAACAATTTGGAAGAACGTCTCAAATCACGATTTGGTTGGGGACTGACGGTAGAAGTAGAACCGCCGGAATTAGAAACTCGAGTTGCCATACTGATTAAAAAAGCCGAAGAAGTCGATATTGAATTGTCCCATGAAGCCGCTTTCTTTATTGCGCAACGCATTCGTTCAAATGTCCGTGAATTGGAAGGTGCATTGAAACGTGTAATCGCCAATTCCAAATTTACTAGTCGACCAATATCCGTCGATCTAGTAAGAGAGGCTCTGAAAGATTTATTAGCTCTACAGGATAAACAAGTGAGCATTCACAATATACAACGTGTTGTCGGGGAGTATTACAAAGTTAAAATCGGTGATTTTATCTCTAAACGGCGCAGTCGTTCAGTTGCCCGTCCACGCCAGGTCGCTATGAGCTTAGCAAAAGAGTTGACTAATTACAGCCTGCCAGAAATTGGCGATGCCTTTGGCGGCCGGGATCATACTACCGTTTTACATGCTTGCCGCAAAATTAAGGAGTTGTGCGATACCAATTCTGATATGCAGCAAGACTTGAAAAACCTCCAGCGTCTATTAACAACGTAGTAAAATAGCAATTAAAGACACAGCCTAGCCAAAAATAGCGCAAAGAGTATTATCGATATGAAATTTACAGTGGCGCGCGAGCACTTACTCAAACCTTTACAATTAGTATCGGGAGTCGTGGAACGTCGACAGACACGTCCGATTTTAGCGAATCTACTCATGGTGTTAGATAAGGGAAAATTATCGCTCACCGGTACAGACTCAGAAATCGAGATTGTCTCCAAACTAACCGTCGAATCAGTTGATGAAGACGGCAGCGTTACTGTTCCTGCAAAGAAACTGGTCGATATTTGCCGTTCTTTACCAGAGGGTCAGGATATTGCATTCATTTTAGAAGAGCAAAAAATGATTCTCAAAAGCGGTCGTAGCCGTTTTAATTTATCGACGCTCCCGGCCAGTGATTTCCCTTCGACGGAAAGCAGTGAAGGCGATCTACGTTTTTCCGTAACCAGCAGCATAGTCAAACGACTCATGGATGCTACTGCATTTTGCATGGCTCAACAGGATGTGCGTTATTTCCTCAACGGTATGCTATGGGAAATTGAGGGCAATAGCCTACGTTGCGTCACTACTGATGGCCATCGTCTCGCTATGTGTAGTAAAACGCTAGATCTTCACGTACAAATAACCGATAAATTTCAAGCAATACTTCCTCGAAAAGGCGTTACAGAGCTCTCCAGACTATTAGATACCGAGCAAGATATTCAATTTATTTTGAGCCATCGACATTTTCGTGTCGAAACGGAAGAGTATATTTTTACCTCTAAAATGATAGATGGTAAGTTTCCTGATTATGAGCAAGTGATTCCTAAGAACGGCAAACATATCGCTATCGGAAATCGAGAAGAATTGCGACAGGCATTTTTGCGTGCCGCAATATTGTCCAATGAAAAATATTTGGGTGTACGCCTTACTTTTACAGACCATCTCCTAACCATTGTTGCCAACAATACAGAACAAGAAGAGGCGGAAGAGAAAGTAGCTATAACCTACCAGGATGAGGAAATTGATATAGGTTTTAACGTCGGCTATCTACAAGATATCGCCAATGTCATCGGCAACGAAACCATTAAAATCACCCTCTCCGACAGTAACAGCAGTGTACTTCTGGAAGATCCCGATTCGCTCGATGCAGTTTATGTCATCATGCCAATGCGGCTGTAGTGACATTCTTGGCTAATGGTTTTTTGCATCTGCATTGATGCCGCTTTTTATCAATAAAATTTCCCTCTGCAAACTGCATCTATAATGCCTTATATAAAGCGCATTAAAATACACTCTTTGCGTAATCTTACCGATATTTCACTGGATTTTTCACCATCAGTGAATATTTTTTTTGGTAACAACGGCAGTGGTAAAAGCAGTCTTCTCGAGTCAATTGCTTTCTTAGGGCTCGGAAAATCATTCCGCACGCACAAACCGAAAATGGTTATTCAACATAATTGTGAAAAATTGACGGTTTTTGGCGAGCTAAACTGTCAACTCAATCAATTGACGCATTTGGGCATACAAAAAGATAAGCGAGGCCAAACAAATTTAAAAATCAATGGTGCCAACGTGTATTCCTCTTCTCTCTTGGCAAAGAAACTTCCCTTGCAAATCATTAATAGTCATTCTCTACAGCTCCTAGAAGGCTCTTCTAAGCAACGGCGTCAGTTTCTCGATTGGATGGTGTTTCACGTGAAACCTGAGTTTATCAATACCTGGATTTCGCTACAAAAAGTGATTAAACAAAGGAACAGCTTACTGAGGCGTGATAAAATAAGTGAAACGGAATTACTCTCATGGGACAATGAATTAGTTAATCTTTCAGAAATTTTACACGAACTACGAAATGAGGTATTCAACGAATTTAAAGAAACGTTAGCCCAGCCAACCTCGGAGATTATTACACAACACGACGCTATCGAATTCGAGTACTACCGAGGCTGGAACCATGAAAAATCACTTAGACAAGTGCTGAAAGAAACATTACGGAAAGATATTCATAGCGGTTATACTCACCATGGACCACACAGAGCAGACTTAAAAATCAGCATCAATGGCAGAAGCATTACTGACTTACTTAGTCGTGGCCAAGAAAAATCCTTAGTTTGTAGATTATATATAGGGCAAAGCACTTATTACCAATCAAAGCTCAATGAAAATTGCGTGTTTTTAATAGATGATATGCTTTCAGAATTAGACATGGATCACCGCAACCATTTGGCTAACTGGTTATTTGACATGAAAAGCCAAATTTTTGTCACCGGTGTCGATAAAAAAGAGTTGCTAAACGTTTGGCATACAATTGATACCGATATTGCTATGTTTCACGTGAAACATGACGCGATTACCAAAGTCACTTAGCGTTTTTTATAAACTTCCTAATCAAAATAGGGCCCTGAGGGTCAAAATAACCTGCAACAGTGTGAGAAAAATATATGTCTGATAATGACGGCAATACAACCTTTGACAATGAAGGTGAAAAAAATACTTATGATTCCTCAAGTATTAAAGTACTCAAAGGATTGGATGCCGTTCGCAAACGGCCTGGCATGTATATTGGGGATACAGATGATGGTACAGGTCTGCACCATATGGTTTTTGAGGCAGTGGATAACTCCATCGATGAAGCACTAGCCGGCTATTGCACGGAAATCAACATCGTTATTCACCCCAATGAATCTATTACTGTATCAGATAACGGCAGGGGTATACCAACCGAAATTCATGAAGAAGGTGTATCTGCTGCCGAAGTGATTATGACGGTCTTACATGCCGGCGGAAAATTTGACGACAACACCTATAAAGTATCAGGCGGCTTACACGGCGTTGGTGTCTCAGTCGTTAATGCATTGTCAGAAGAGCTAACTTTGACGATCAGAAGAAATAATAAGATTCATGAGCAATCTTACCGGCATGGCAAACCTCAGGCGCCATTAGCTATTGTAGGAGATACCGAGGTATCAGGCACTGAATTGTACTTCAAACCATCTGCAGCGACGTTCACCAACATAGAGTTTAGTTTTGACACATTAGCTAAACGGTTGCGTGAATTATCATTTTTAAATTCAGGCGTACGAATTGTATTAAATGACGAGCGCACGGATAGAAAAGAAACATACGAATATAAGGGGGGGTTACGCGCCTTTGTCGAGTATCTTAACAATAATAAAAATACGATTAACGATACAATGCATTTCCTCAATACCAATAAAGAAGGTATTGCCGTCGAAGTTGCACTACAGTGGAATGATAGTTTTCAAGAGAATATTTTCTGCTACACCAACAATATACCTCAAAGAGATGGAGGTACTCATCTGGCAGGTTTTCGTGCAGCCCTAACTCGCACCTTAAACACTTACATTGAAAAAGAAGGACTACTGAAAAAAGACAAAATTCATACCACTGGCGACGATGCCCGAGAAGGTCTGACGGCCATTATCTCTGTTAAAGTCCCCGACCCAAAATTTTCATCACAAACCAAAGATAAACTGGTCTCTTCGGAGGTAAAGCCCGCAGTCGAACAGCAAATGAGCCAGGCGTTTAATGACTATCTGTTAGAAAACCCACAAAATGCCAAGTCGATTGTCGCCAAGATGATCGATGCCGCCAAAGCTCGAGAAGCAGCCCGCAAAGCACGTGAAATGACGCGCCGTAAAGGCGCGCTAGATATTGCAGGTCTACCTGGAAAACTAGCGGATTGCCAGGAAAAAGATCCCGCACTAAGCGAAGTATATCTGGTGGAAGGGGATTCTGCTGGAGGATCGGCGAAACAAGGCCGGAATAGACGCAATCAAGCCATTCTGCCGCTGAAAGGCAAAATTCTCAATGTCGAAAAATCGCGCTTTGACAAAATGTTATCTAGCGCCGAAGTCGGCACACTCATTACTGCATTGGGTTGTGGTATCGGCGTTAATGAGTTCGACCCCGATAAGCTGCGTTACCATCGTATCATCATCATGACAGATGCCGATGTCGACGGCTCTCATATTCGGACACTATTATTGACTTTTTTCTTCCGCCAAACTCGAAAATTAATTGAACGTGGGCATGTTTACATTGCCCAACCACCTCTGTACAAAATTAGTAAAGGCAAACAGGAACAGTACTTAAAAGACGATGCGGCACTCAATGACTATTTGACTCAGATTGCATTGGAATCAGCACAGTTGCACATAAACGCCGACGCCCCGCCAATGAATGGTATCGCACTGGAGAGTCTGGTGAGAGAATATCGTCAAGTAAAAGCCATTATTGAACGTCTATCTCGCTTATATCCTGCGGACGTTCTCGAAAATATGATTTATTCACGGGAGCTAACCGCGGAATCATTGGCTGACCAAAATCAAGTAGATAGTTGGTGTCGTTCGCTCTCTGAAATAATGGAATCAACAGAAATGGACAGTGGGCATCATTATCGTATCGTTGTTGTGAAAGACAATGAACGTAATATTTATCTGCCGCATACTGAAATGATTGCCCATGGTATTAGCCGAGGTTATACCTTTGGTAGAGATTTTTTTGCTTCCAGCGAATATCAAACGATTGTCAATCTAGGCAAAGCCTTAATCGGTTTGATTGAAAAAGGCGCCTACATTCAACGAGGAGAGCGTCAGCAACCCATTGAAAACTTCAAGGAAGCGCTGGATTGGTTAATGAATGAATCCAAACGTGGTTATAACATTCAGCGCTATAAGGGTCTTGGGGAAATGAACCCCGAGCAATTGTGGGAAACCACGATGGATCCAGAAACACGCCGAATGTTGAAAGTCACCGTAGAGGATGCGATTGCGGCAGATCAAATATTCACCACATTAATGGGTGATCAAGTCGAGCCTCGTCGAGATTTTATCGAGACAAATGCATTGGCGGTTGCCAATTTGGATGTATGATGTAATGAGTTTGACTTATTTTTAATGGCAACTTATTTCTTGGCCCTATCGCCAATTATCGCATTAATCGTCTTGGGGCACATTCTAAAACATATCGATTTTATTCCTAATGAAGCATGGGCAGGAATAGAGAAAATCACTTATTACATCCTGTTTCCAGCACTCCTAATCAATAACTTAGGCAATCAATCCATTAACGGCAAGCCCTGGCAATCCATTATGATTGTCACTATTGGAGTGCTGTTAATTACCGCCATTATCTTAGCCATAACAAAGCCGCTATTAACGGAGAACAATGCCTTCTTTACCTCGATTTTCCAAGGTGGCATACGTTTTAATACTTACATTATGTTTGCCGTTGCCCATGCTTTATATGGCGAGCAGGGGCTTGAGATCGGCTCAGTGGCAGCCGGCTTCATGATTGTTCTTATCAATCTTCTGTGCATTTTAGCTTTTTCAATTTGGGGTAAAGATCCTTTTCAAGGGTACCAAAAAGTTGTCAAACAACTTTTTGCAAATCCACTTATTATTGGCTGTTTTATAGGATGGTTGCTGAATTTATCCGGCATCGGTCTTTCCAACCTAAGTTCTGATATCCTAGAAATTATCGGTCAGGCAGCATTGCCCTTGGGATTACTGGCCGTTGGAGCAGGCTTGAAACTCCATACTATGCAAAATCATATTGGTGCCATTTCATTTGCATCCCTAGCACAGTTCGTAATGAAACCACTGATGGCGTTTTTAATAACCTATTGGTTAGGATTAGACCAGATAACAACGTCTGTGTTAATCATCGCGTTTACCGTACCAACCGCTTCGTCGTCCTACATTCTGGCGAGACAGCTTGGCGGCGATACCGAAGCAATGGCTTCTATTATCACTGCCCAAACTTTTCTGGGATTTTTACTGATGCCCATAGTAGGGGCTTTATTGCTTTGATTGAACAGATTGACGTTGCCGCACCACTTCAAACAGACAAATACCCGTAGCAACCGAAACATTTAGACTACTTACCTGACCCAGCAATGGTATACGGACTAAGCCGTCACAACATTCCCGAGTTAAACGACGAAGGCCTTTGCCTTCAGCGCCCATCACCAATGCAATAGATCCGGACATATCGGCCTGGTAATAGTATTGATCAGCTTCAGCAGCCGTTCCCAGAACCCAAAAACCTTCCGCTTGCAGTTTTTTTAATGTTCTCACTAAGTTAGTGACCATAATTAAAGGGACGATTTCAGCAGCTCCGCAGGCAACTTTCACAGCGGCAGGGGTGAGACTGGCGGAATTATTTTTGGGCGTTATCACACAGTCCACGCCAGCGGCTTCAGCAGAACGTAAACAGGCACCCAAATTCTGTGGATCCGTGACTCCATCCAATACCAAAATAAATGCAGGTTTTGTCAGCTTGGATAATTCGGCATCCAGATAGCGTTCGTCGTAGACAAGTTTTTGCGATCTAATAACTGCAATAATACCTTGATGGCTGGTTGCCAACTTATCCATTTCATCGCGGTTTGTCAGGCTAATAGGAATTTCATGCTTTGTAGCCATCTGCTGCAATTTTTGTAATCGCTGATCGCTTCGCCCTTTGACCAAGAGTAGGCGTTCAACCCGCTGTGGTGAATGACGCAATAATGCCTCATTCGAGTGTAATCCGAATACAATATTACTCGCTATCTGAGGTTTTTTCATAAGCTTAGTGGCGTTCCTTGCCAGTCTTGTTGTTGCTATTCACTCCAGTTTTAAGACGTGGTTTAAGGCTTTTTTTTCGATGGACCTGTCGGCGGCGGTGTTTCTTATCACTACTGATCAATTCCAGATCAATTTTTCTTTCATCAAGATTAACAGCTGCTACTCTCGCTTGAACCGTATCACCTAGAGATAATATTTGACGCGTCCGCTTGCCAATAAGCCGGTGACGAGATTCTTCATAAGAATAGTAGTCTGCAGGCAGTGCCGT
>CAZEUZ010000148.1:0-7232 GCA_964515805.1 uncultured Cellvibrionaceae bacterium
GACTATTTTGTCGGTATTTTGACGATATTGGTTTCAATAAGGGCAGATAATAGGAATTTAAATTGTGTGCAAGAGGCACCCCACTGTAATTTACAGTGGATCACCGTCCATTCCGGCACTTTGCTATGTCATTTGTTTAGCATTGGTGCTTTCTTTAGTCCATTCCAACAGTTTAGCGGCTCCTCCGACGACTGAGGAGCAAATCCAAAAGCGTCAAGATGATATTTTTCGTGAGCGTCAGCGGAATCGACTTGAACCTGTGCCTGAGGTGCGTTTGGAACCTGATGTCGAGGAATTGCCTTCCGACCAAATTCCCGAAAACGAAACACCCTGTTTTATTCTTCGTGAGATTCGTTTGGAAGCTTTTGACAAAGGCAAAAACGATAAAGAATCAGCTCAGTTATTTCAATGGGCATTGGATGAAGTGTTATACCCTAATGCGTGGTTGAAAGAAGAGCCTGAAGCCTCGCCTATATTAGGCAGGTGCTATGGCGCACAAGGTATTAACGCCATCATGCGTAAAGTGCAAAATACCATCATTCGCCGCGGTTATGTCACCACCCGAATCGTGGCAGGTCCTCAAGACCTCAAATCCGGTACGCTGGTACTCACGGTCATTCCGGGCCGCATTAACAAACTTAAGTCCGATGACCGTGACCCTCACTTATTGCCGTTAGAAGAGGGTGCCATATTAAATTTGCGTCATATCGAACAGGCATTGGAAAGCCTCAAACGCCTGCCCAGCGTTCAGGCCGATATTCAAATCGTTCCCGCTGAAGATAAACAGGCGCAAGCCGGTGAAAGTGATCTGATCATCGTTTGGCAACAGAGCCGCCCTTGGCGTGCTGGTTTGTCTGTTGACGACTCCGGTTCGGAGTCAACTGGGGAGACTCAAGGCACGTTGTCCTTTGCTTACGATGACTTGGCTAATATGAACGACAGCCTGACGATGAACTTCGGCCACGATCTGGATGATGCCGAACCAGGGGATGGTGGCACCGAATCTTATTACATCAACTACAGCTTCCCTGTTAAATGGTTGACCCTATCGTTCACTGCCAGTGAAAATGAGTATTTCCAGACAGTTTCTGGAGCCTTTACTGACTCTGAGTTTCGGGGTGTCAGCCGTAACTATCAAATGGATCTGTCACTACCCTTATACCGCGATAACCGCCGCAAAATTACAGGGGGTTTCGGTCTGTGGCGCAAGCGATCAAACAATTTTGTCGATGATTTTGAAATAAGCATCCAGTACCGAAAAGTGGAAGGGTATACCGCCTCAGTCGACTACCGGCAATTTATCGGTAGCGCTATCCTCAATGCATCGACGTCGTTTCGCAAGGCAATGGATACCGATGATATCGCGCTGGAATTACAGGCCAACAAAGTCAATCCTCGACCGGTTATCATTACTAATGAAATCAGTATTGATGCGCCCTGGTCCTTGGCCGAGATGCCATTTCGTTATTTTGGCCAGTGGCGTCAACAGAACAATCTCGGCGGTATTTCCAGCCAGGATTATTTCACCATCGGTAACCGCTACAATGTCCGCACCGGTACCGAAAGCATTAGTCTCTCTGCCGAAAGGGGCTGGTTTGTCCGCAATGATATCGAACTATTGTATGGGGCGCCGGAGATCGCCCCCTATGTCGGTCTCGATCACGGCCGGGTAAACGGTGAATCCTTTCGCCCCGATTGGGATGAATTAACCGCTGGGGTCATCGGCGTCAAAGGTAGAGTTCAACGGCTTTCCTATGAGTTTAACGGCATGTACGCTATAGATGAACCTGACGGTTTTCGCGACGGTGGCTTCTCTCTGCAATTTTCACTGAATTGGCAGCTGTGATGAACGGGCGTGATCGGAATTAAGGAGAATTTATCATGAATAAGGGAATTTATCGCTTGGTTTTCAACCGCTCCCGCGGATTGTTGATGGTGGCCGGTGAGCTGGCCAAAGGGGCTATCAAAAGTAGTGTCAAAAGTGCCGTAGACACTGTTACTATCGGCATAAAAAAAGTGGGGCTAGTTGCCACAGTCAAACCCTTAATCTTTGCCTACTGGCTGGCTTCCGGCTGGGTGTTTTCCCCTCAGTCTATCGCTGACATTGTAACCGATACCAGCGTTGCCGGGCACCAACAACAACAGGTTATCAATACTGCCAACGGTCTCCCTCAAGTCAATATCCGCACGCCGAATCAAAAGGGTTTGTCGCATAATTTCTATACCCAGTTCGACGTCGATAAAAAGGGCGCTATTCTCAATAATTCCCGTAACAACGTCCGCACCCAACAGGCCGGTATGGTGACCGGCAATCCCAATTTAGTCGGTGGCACGGCGAAGGTTATTCTCAATGAGGTTAACTCGATCAATCCCAGTCACCTCAACGGTTTTGTCGAAGTCGCCGGTGATCGGGCCGATGTCATCGTTGCCAATCCCAACGGGATTACTTGTTCCGGTTGCGGTTTTATCAATGCACAGCAATCGACGCTAACTACCGGCAAGCCACAGATTGTCAATGGCAATCTAGAAAGTTTCCGTGTCACACAAGGAAATATCAATATCGATGGTGAAGGCCTCAATACCAGTGGTAGTGATTATACTAACATCATTGCACGCTCCGTGGCCGTCAACGCCGATATTCAAGCTAACCATCTGAGAGTAACAACCGGTAGTAATGAGGTCAGTGCCGATCATCAACAGATTACGCCCATTAATGGTGAAGGTGACGCACCTCAGGTGGCTATCGATGTGGCCGAACTCGGTGGTATGTATGCAGGCCATATTCATCTAGTCAGCACTGAGAATGGTGTCGGTGTGCGCAATGCTGGAGAAATCGGCGCCGGTGTCGGCGAATTTACCCTGACGGCTGATGGCCATTTGCAGAATACCGGCCTTATATTGTCACAGGGAAACAGTGATATTCAGGCTGACGAAATCACCAATCACAACATCATCCACAGTAAAGAGAACCTACACGTTGCTAGTGATAGCGATATCAATAATACCGGCATTATTGATGCGTCTAATGATCTCTCCTTGCAAGCCAAGGGTCAAATTACCAATCAGAGCGATGCTGAAATCAATGGGTTAAATACCCAGATAACAACCACTGATACCCTGAGTAATGAAGGTTTAGTTAACAGTGACGGCTTGACTCGGATAGATGCAGATACGGCCAAAAATCAAGGTAGTGGCCGGATTTACGGTGACGATGTAGCTATTGAAGCCAATCAACTTAACAATCGCACACAAAACGATGAGGTGCCGGTCATTGCTGCACGCAATGACATGCATTTAGGCGTGGATCAACTGACCAACGAGGGCGTGGATGCACTGATTGTCAGTTTGCGCGATATGATTATCGGCGGACAAATCAATAATAATGGCGAGGTTGAAGGGCGGGCAGACTCAATAGACAACGCCTATGCCAGTATTGAAGCGGCAAGGGAATTAACCATTAGCGCCAACACCATCACCAATCGCGCTGAAAGTGCTGAGTTAGTCGATGGAAATTCCATTACTGAAGAGGTCATCTATTACCAAGACGGTCGTGATTTCGGCAATGACGAACGGCGTTTTACGCGAGATGAAATTAACGCGAGCCTTGGAAGATTAACCATTTTCTATACAGATGGAGTTGATGAAGATGGCCAACCCATCACTCGCTCCAGGCTCTCTGATCTTGTTGTCGTTGCTATTCAGACACCCGGCTACCCTGGAACTAATCGTTTTTATATCGACACGGCTGAAGTGACGACTGTTGAACGAGTACTGGAAATTACCAACCCTGGTGCGATCACGGCAGGTGGCAATATCAATCTGACTGCCACAACTATCAATAACGACAACAGTCGGATTATTGCAGGCGGTGATTTGATCATTTTGGAGAGCTCAGTTAATAACAACCAACGGATTGTCAATCAATCTGTCAGTGAAGTGGGCGAGCGTGTCTACCGTTATCTCCAAAGTAGAAATGACGAAGACTGTCAGGGTTGTTCTGATAATCTTGAATCTGATCTCGGTGCCTATACACTCGAACGCACTGAACCAGTGACACTCACCGGCGGCTCCACCGATTCAAATGTCACAGTGAATACACTCGATGCTTTGCCACCACTGAGCAATAACAGCAGCCTCTTTACTCTGAATTCTGCAACTACCGCACAGGTGTTGATTGAGACCGACCCTCGTTTTGCCAATCCCAACCAATGGCTGTCTTCTTCCTATATGTTGACACAACTGGCTAATGATCCTTCCGTAATACAAAAACGTTTGGGTGACGGTTACTACGAACAGCGCTTAGTGCGCGAACAACTGACCCAATTGACAGGTCAACGGTTATTAGCCAGTTACCAAAGTGAAGAGCAACAATATCAAGCCTTGATGGATGCGGGTATTACCTTTGCCCAAGCACACAACTTGATACCCGGTGTGGCTTTAAGCGCCGAACAGATGACTGTACTGACCAGTGATCTGGTTTGGCTCGAAACCCAAACAGTCACGCTACCGGATGGCAGTATACAAGAGGTCTTATTGCCCCGTGTGTACACGGTGGTAGGTCCGGACGATTTAGATGGCAATGGCGCACTGTTGGCGGGGGCCAATGTTGATCTCAACGGTGATAGCCTGATCAACAGCGGTGCTATTGTCGGGCGTAACGGCGTGTCGCTCAATCAGCGACAGGTGAATGACCTACAGGGACGGCTGCAAGCCAATACCATTGATGTCGTCACTACGGAAGATATCAGCCTCACCGGTAGCCGATGGCAGGCGCAGGATCGGCTCAATGTCGATGTAGGTCGCGATCTCAATATACAGCGCGTTACACAAACAGATGAAACTAACAACGGCTCTAGCACCTTCACACGCACTACAGCAGGCAATGCAAGCCGACTGCAAGTCACTGGCGAAAATGGCAGCCTCGTACTCTCCGCTGATCGCGACGCCACCCTTACCGGCAGTGAGATTCAAAACCAGGGAACCGGTGATACGCGGGTTCAAGCCGGTAATAATCTTACCGTCAACGCCACTGATACCGGCTATCGCTTTAGCCGCAATCGCGTCAATAATGAACAAATAACACATAGCGGCAGCGAGATTAAGGCAAGCGGGCAACTGACATTGCAGGCCGGTAACGATTTGACTGTCGATGACAGCCGCGCCAGCGCTGAAGGCGATGTGGCGCTTCGTGCGGATAATGATCTAAATCTCGGCACAACCACTGACCACGAATCTACCCATTTAGGTTCCCGGCGTGCCTTTTATAGCCAAAGCAACGAAACCGTTAACGGCAGCCAAATCACTGCGGGTAATGATTTAACCGTTGAAGCCGGAAATGACCTTACCGCCGCTGCTGCTAACTTGAGTGCGGAGGAGAATCTCCAGCTCAGTGGCTACAATGTCACCATAACCACCGGCGTCAACACAAATAAAACCCACGCCCGCCGCACACACTTCGAACAACGCAATGAACAGCTGACGCATACCTCATCGACGCTGGAAGGTAATAATGTTGCTATCAATGCCCGTGAAGATATTGCGTTAACCGGCGCTAATGTCAATGCCGACAATAACATTGCCCTCAATGCCGAGGGTGACACCACCATTCGTGCCGCTCAGGATGAAAGCTATAGCTACTATTACAAAAAGAAGAAAAAATCCTTTGGCCGCAGTAAAACCACCATCAAAGAAAGTTTTAGAACCACTAATGTCGGCGGCGAACTCAATGCCGGTGGGGACTTAACCATCAATGCCCACATTGATGGCAACGTTACTGCTAGCCGCTATAGTGGCGCAGTATTGGTTCAAGGTGCAAAAATTGACGCTCAAGAGCAAGTGGTAATTGCCGGTAATGATGTCAATATCGTCAACCAGAAGGAAATTCGCTACTCTCGTGAGGAAACCCGTAAAAGTGGTTTTGGCGGGCTGAGCAAAAGCAGCAAAGGCCGTATCCATCGCGAAGAAATTCTGCAAGTCGCCCAAATCCGTGCCAAAGAGCAAAATCTTGATTTAATATCCGCCAGTGATATCAATATCATAGGGTCTGAACTGATTAGTGGCGGTGATATAAATATGCAGGCAGTAGACGATATTGTGATTGCCGCCGACCAAGCGCTGAGCGAAACCAAGGAATGGTCTAAAAAGACCAGTTTCCTTAAAAGCTTTGAAAGCGTGTACGAGCGTGAAGAGGACATCCAAGGCAATACCCAAAGCACAGCCGTTGCCAGCAGGCTTCAATCGGGTGGAAACATCAATATAGAAGGCAGCCGCGCTACGATTATTGGCTCCGATCTGGCGGCTGAAGACAGCATTCGTGCCACAACTGATGTCGGTGATATCGAAGTACTCAGTGCCGGCCAGAGTACGAACAGTTACAGCAAATACACCAAAGTCAATGTAGGCCTGTCTGATATTGCTGAACAAATGCTCGATATTGAAGGTCAGGCCAAAAACCTTTTCGATCCTGATGAAGCCCAGGCTAAGCTTTCTATTGCCAGAGCAGAATACGATCAGGTAGACAGTCAAACGCAGTCCACTGACAACCGAGCCAGTTCGCTGGTGGCCAATAACAACATTGAACTCAATGCGGCGGGCGATATTACTATCCAGGGTTCAGATTTGGTAGCGGGCGCCGCACAAGGATGTGCCAGTGCCGCGGGCGCAGGATGCGCAGGAGCGACGGCTGATGTTGATGGCAGTGGAGATGTCAATCTCACCGCCGGTGGTGATGTTAATATCACTGAATCATTGGCTACCACCGATACGCAAACCAAAGAAACTCACGGTAAGGGCGAACTCAGCTTCGTCGTACAACACCAGGCGGTGGAAGTGGTCAAAGCTGCTCGCGCATTAGAAGACGCCAAAGAACAACTTAAAGATGTCAAAGAAGACTATCGTGAATACCAAAAGGGCCTCAAAAACCTCAAGCGCCAGCGAGATCAACTAAAGGCCGAATACGCGGCGGGAGAGCCTGGTATCCTCTACGAAGATATTATCGAACTCAATGATTTGATCGATGAGGTAGAGTCCGATGAAGAATGGTACCAAGCGGGTATCGCTCTGGCAGCCACTAACTTGGTTAGCAAAACCACCTTGCTGGCGCAACAGACCGCTGCGGCTGCGGCCAGCGTGGCCACCTACGGCTTTAACGCTGGTGTGCAACTGGATATCGAAGCCAGTAAGACCGACAGCCAATCACACAGCGAAGTCAGCCGTGGCAGCACCGTTATGGG
>CAZEUZ010000149.1:0-3548 GCA_964515805.1 uncultured Cellvibrionaceae bacterium
GAAGGAGACAAACGAATTGTAGTTATCGGCGGCGATATTTATGGTGCCTAGCTACGCAAATCAAGTGAGGGTCACTGGGTGCAAAATGTCAGCTTGGGAAGCCATTGCCGATTATCGATAGCAACCGCGCAGGAGAGAAAAATTATTGCTGCCACTCAATCACATTATCATAAACAAGGTCTACCTGTTTTAGGTTATGATTTTCTTCGCGATGACAAAGGCAAGGCTACATTAAGTGAAATTAATGCTGGCAACGTAGGTGGTCTGGCACGTTTGGAACAACTCGGCAAATCCGGCACTATCAATCGATTTGTCAATTGGTTACACAGTCATGATACGGTGGATGGCGCAAATGGCTTCTTACAGTCATGCGCGTCCCTAGAATCAATTATTAACAATAAATCTTTCGCCTTGAACCCCTAATGCAGTCACTTTAATAGAACAATAGAGTGCATCAGTTAAAACTTTTGATGAGCAGTTATTTTTGACAGAACAACACGTACCTATGCTTTTATGGACAGGAGGTTGGGACTCCACTTTTCGTCTATTGCAACGTGTACTCGTCGAAAAACAGCCCGTACAACCAGTTTATTTAATTAACCCCGACCGACAGTCACTCCGGCAAGAACTAAAATCAATCGCATTGATCAGTGAGAAACTGTCTGCCGAGTATCCTGAAACCAAAACCCGGTTATTAGAACTAAAAATTATTGGCGCTTTTTGCTTGGAGCCTCTAAAAAAATATCAGCAGGCATTCAAAAATATATTAATTAAGCAATATTTAGGCACACAATATGCGTGGCTAGCCACGTATTGTGAGCACATGTCATGGCAAAATGTCGAGCTAGCAATTCATCGCGATGACAATGCACAGTCCGGTGCCCATCAATTATTACGGCGATTTGTCACCGACCCTGACGGTAACGGGATTTATCAACTGAATCCGGACTATCAATATACTGATGAATACACGCTTTTTCAGCGATTTAGATTTCCACTATTTAACCTCAACAAAATTCAGATGCAATCCATAGCCGAAGCAGCAGGCTTCAACGCATTGATGCAATTAACCTGGTTTTGTCATACACCTATGCGGGGGTCACAAGCTTGCGGTCTATGCAATCCCTGCAGATACACAATCGAGGAAGGTATGGGTCATCGCATATCGCGCTTGGGGCTACTACGCTACACCCTGCGCAAATACAATCCACTGTACCGGTTACGCGCTCGACTCATGAATTGAGAAGGCTTACACATGGTCAAAGTAAGAGAAAACTATCCATTGACGGCGACTGGAAAAGTCGAGCTCAACCAATGGGCTGAACACATTGCATCCGTTGCAGGATTGCCTAAGGGTTCGGAAGTGCAACTGCAAAAGGCTGCAAACAGTGCTTATGTTGCATCACAACACTCTCAATCGACAGATAGTAGTTTTCTAACCGGCTTAGAAATGGCTTCTATTTTGGCGGAGTTTCGTCTAGATGAAGATGCACTAATTGCCGCGATCATCTACCCGAGCATTTCTGAAAACAACTCGACAACTCATGCAATGGCTGATGTTTGCAGTGAAGGCGTCACCAAGTTGATTGAAGGTGTCTCGCGTATGGCAGCGATCAGCAATTTACGCAATGATTCTGGCAATGAGGTGTTCGGCAAAGCATCACATGAACAGACAACAAATGTGCGCAAAATGTTGGTTGCCATTGTCGACGATGTGCGTGTTGCCCTCATTAAATTGGCGGAGCGCATCTGTGCAATTCGTACGGCAAAGTCGATGGACAAGCCAAAACGCCACGAAGTGGCGAAAGAAGTTGCCGATATTTATGCCCCGTTAGCCAATCGGTTAGGTATTGGACACATTAAGTGGGAATTGGAAGATTTAAGTTTCCGTTATCTGCACCCTAAAGCCTATAAAAAAATCGCCAAGCTACTCGACGAAAAACGAATTGATCGTCAGAATTATATTAGTAAAGTGATCGGCGCCATCAAAACTCAGGTAGATAAACACAATATTCAAGCTGAAATTAGTGGCCGCGCCAAACATATTTACAGTATATGGAAAAAAATGCAGAAAAAAGGTGTTGGTTTTTCCGAAGTTTACGATATCAGAGCCGTAAGAGTTTTGGTGTCGACAACTAAAGACTGTTATGAAATGTTGGGTATTGTCCACCATCTGTGGCGCAATATCCCCGATGAATTCGACGATTACATTGCGGCTCGCAAAGAAAACGGTTATCAGTCGCTACATACGGCTGTATTCGGGCCGGACAATAAGATACTAGAAGTTCAGATCAGAACTTACGCAATGCATGAAGAAGCCGAATTTGGCGTCTGCGCCCACTGGCTTTATAAGGATCATAATAAAAAACAAGAAGGCAACGCTACTAGCGATGGTTATGAGCAAAAAATTTCTTGGTTGCGTCAATTGCTAGAATGGCACGAAGAACTGGGTGTCAATGTGTTGACAGAAGGCTGGTTGGATAGCGTTGAAAATAAGCGTGTCTACGTTTTCACCCCCGATGGCCACGTCGTCGATTTACCCGATCGCTCCACCCCGTTGGATTTTGCCTATCGCATACATACTGAGATTGGCCACTGTTGCCGCGGCGCAAAGATTAACGGACGCATTGTTCCTTTGAATTACATTTTGAAAACAGCCGACCAGGTCGAAATTCTCACCGGCAAACAAAAAGTACCCAGTCGCGATTGGTTAATAGAGGCATTGGGTTATATCAACACCTCGCGCGCGCGTGCAAAAGTTAGGCAATGGTTCGGCGAACAAGCACGAGAACAAAATATTGCGGATGGCCGTGCATTACTCGATCAAGAATTTAAGCGTCTGGCTTTCAGTGGTTTGAAGTTGGAAGAAATAGTCAGCGCTCTGAAATTACAGTCTTTAGACGATCTTTACGCAGCCGTAGGTTCGAGTGAATTAGGTATCGGCCAGGTGATTAACGCCGCTCAGAAAATTTTTACCAAAGATAAACACACTGAATCCGTCATTTCACTGACAAAAAAAGCGCCATTGATGACCATCAGCGATGATATTTACATCGAAGGCGTCGGCAATTTACTTACCACTATAGCAACCTGTTGTAATCCTTTGCCGGGAGAGAATATTGTTGGCTTTATCACTTTAGGCAAAGGCGTTTCCATTCATCGCCAGGATTGCAGCAATATATTGCAGCTGCAAACCGATAAACCTGAACGTATTATGCAAGTTAGCTGGGGAGAAGCACCAAAAGAATTATATTCTGCGAAACTGATCATCAACGCTTTTGATCGCACTGGTTTACTGAAAGATATCGTGACTATGTTGGATAATGACCGGATCAACATCAATGCAATGCAGACGCGCTCTGATAAGGCAAATCACTCAGTTGAAATAGAAGTTGCTATTGAGATTAGAAACTTCACTGAGTTAAGCCGAGTGTTGGCACGATTAAATCAATTGCCCAATATTGAATCCGCCAGGCGTAAACAATAATCTTATTACGTTAGAACAAGCTATATCTTGTACTTTTTTGATGCCGAGTGTATGGTAGCCG
>CAZEUZ010000150.1:0-11304 GCA_964515805.1 uncultured Cellvibrionaceae bacterium
TCAGATGTTGAGTGGTTCATTGCGATGTTCTGCTTCGCTTCCCCTTGGGATGGTATCGGCGAAGAACTTTGATCAACTGAAAGACTTTATCAATAAGTTGACCATCAACCCTGCGCAGGAATATTTTGCGTTACTGGATAATCAAGTTGGTTTTGTGGGTGTTGTCAGATTGGTCTGCACAGCAAAAAAAGGATTTGTCTATGTCTGGATTTCTGAGCAAGAATGCTGTGGCAATGTAGCAACAAAAATGCTGCCAACCTTACATTCTCTGGCAAGGGAATCCGGTCCTGTAGAAACGTTTTATTTCCTGGTTCATCAAACCCATCTTCCATTTTTGGGTATTTATGAAGATGATGTGTTTCAAACATTCCCGGCCTTCTTTAATGCATCGAATAGCGATCTTATGTGTTATTACTATTCGCCTAGTGCTATTGAACAGAGATTTCCTGTGGAAATTATTTCCCGGGAAATCGAGGCAATATTCATTATTTAAAATCTTGACAGTTATTGCGAGCTTATGGTTTTATCCATATTTAGCTTAACAAGCTAATAACTAAATTTAAAAATCAAAATGAGGTTATGATTATGCCAGACGTAATATTAAGCCAACCAGGTAAACCATCTCAAACTGTTAACGGCGCTGCGGTAGCTGAAACCGGAGGTGATGTACGTGTTAATAAGGCTGGAATAGGAGGGGAAGTTCAGGGATACATGGATAAAATTGACAGTGATGATAACTTCAGTGTTGAATCTGGTGGCGCCGTTATAGTGGGCCTAACCTATGACGCTGCTAATTCTGACGCTAATTCCATACGATTCACCAAGTAGAATGAATTCTATTTAAGTATTTGATAAGGCTCCAATTTTTGATAAATTGGAGCCTTATTTATCAGTAAACTTACCACCGTTGTGGCACCCGTTGTACTTTCCTCGCATCATAGCCCAGCTCTTCAACAATTTTTAGCATAGACTGATAGTTGGTTTCTTCCACGTTTGGCGTGCGCGCCATAATCCATACATAGTCACGCTTGTTTCTCCCGATAATGGTGTGATTGTAGTCCTCACTCAGGTAAACAATGCGATAATCCGCCTTAAATGGCCAGATAAACTGCATGTCCCAAACGGCGTTGGTTTGCTTGTCCTGAATAAAACCCCGGGGCGTGTAAACTTTCATTTCACCATCGAAATCACCATCGCGAAAAGTGAATGTTGTGGCAATAGTACCATCGGAATCTAGTTGATAGGACTCCACGGCATTATGTGCTCCTTTCTCGATAAAAGTGGGTATATTGGCGATCACATACCAATCTCCCATGAATCTTTTTATATCGACGTAATCAACCGTTTTCATAGGTTGATGTTTAGCACAGCTAATTAGCATGAAAAGGCATCCTACTATGGCAATAGTTTTGGTTTTCACTAGAGTCCACTGACGATGCATCATCTTACTTACCATTACTGGCGTCATTAGCAGCAATAGGAATGTAACGCAGCACGCGATCACCAGATACCCTCGATTCCAGTGATAACCATCGATCAGTCGCATCTTCATACCAGACATTGATATCAATTTCCTTTTCTGTATTACGTATCCGGTATTTTTCCGCGATCACATTGTTACCACCCAAACTGATATTTTCAGTGCCGATGAAATCGATATCCACCGGCAACCAGTCTCCATTTTGGGAGTTGAGTAATTTCTGCCGCTTGAGAAAATTTTTATTCCAGTAGGCAAAAGTCATAATGCAAGCGTTGTCAACACCTTGCTGATCCCCACCGATATTAATATCGAATCTAGACGGATTGCGGCTGCCTTCGACAATAAACTGATCGCCATTATCATCTGTGTTGGATGCAATAGTCTCCAGGCATCCATCACGCCACGTTTCTCGGTTTGTGTGCGTGTAACGATAGAATGGTATGCCGAAAAAGGTGACTTTGAAATTAGCGCCGATATCAATTGTTTGACCATCCGGTGTTTTCTCGATCCGAAAGCGGTGAAAGCCAATTTCACTGTCATCCAAAAAAACCTGAAAATTGAGTTCTTCAATGTTACTGTCCTGGCCACGCGTTAATTCCGTCGCATATACCAGATTCAAGCCCAAACAGCTGATGACTAGGACATTAATGAAAAGAAAGCGATAACTTAAAATCGGCTGTTGTTTATTCATGACTATCATTACTCCCATTGGATAATTTGGTGCACTTAGGAAACCAGGGGAAAAAAGCGTTTGTCTGTTTTATATAGTCGGCATATCCGGGTCGACGATCACCAATATCCTGCTCAAGCAGGGTGACGCCAGACACTTTGAGAAGTAATAGCGTCATAATAATCGATGAGATTAGCGCCCACCAGCCGCCTGCGGCAAAAGCAATCAAGCCAAACCCCCACCAAATACAGGCATTGCCAAAGTAATTCGGGTGGCGTGTGTAACGCCACAAGCCACTGCTCATCACCTTGCCATGATTATTGGGATCCGCCTTGAAGCGTTGCAACTGATAGTCTCCACCTGCTTCGAATATCATACCGACGACCCAAAGAGCGATACCCAGATAGTCGAGAATACTGATGGCAGCTGTGCTGTATACAGCTGCAAGCAATGGCAGTGAAATAACCCAAGCGAGAAATCCCTGTAACAGGAAAACGATATAGAGACTCTTAATGGAAAAATTAGGTTCATTATTGGCGCGGATCGACTGATAGCGACGGTCTTCGGTCTCGCCCCAGTTGCGCCAGGTAATGTAGATTGAGAGCCTTAGCGCCCATAAAATCACCATTAACAGTATCAACGTAGCACGTGGCCCGGTAGTAGATAATGTCAGGTAATAGACAACAGCGGCAAGCATGAACATGAGCGACCACATGCTGTCGACGATGCTGACGTCGCGTTTAACCAAACTTATCAACCAGCCGCCTATGCCAAATAAAGTTAAGACGCCTAATCCATACAAATAGCTATTTAAATCAAACATTAGCTAACTCCTTTGTCTCACTGTTCTCAAAACCGTCATAGCGTCGCGCCAATAGCATGATAAGTGGCATCAATAGTGTCCAACCTGCAGCCAAAGCAATAAGCGCTACGGCAGCATTCGGAAATTCGACGGCTCCCAGTCTTTGTCCGGCAAAAAAGGCCAATGGCCCACCTATCCCGCCAAATAGCGATGCCAACCAAAGGCGTTGCTTAAACCATGCCAAGCTAACATTTAAAGTGATTGCGAAAGAAACCCAGAGTGAGAGAATCCAATAAGGGGCGACGCTATCGATAAAGATACCGTTAGGGTATTGCAGCCAGCCTGTGGTTACTAGAAAACTATCCCACAATCCACCAATAAGCACGATGCAACCTATCAGCACCAGTTCCACTACAGGCCTGTTCGCTGCGAAAAGATGGCAGACGGTTGCAGTAGCAACGATAATAACGCCAACCCAGGGCACACCGTTGGCGGCGCCGAGTACGCAGGCAAACCAGCAAACCTGATATATCAATAAGTTGACAATGAAATAATGCTTGGGCATAGCCATAGTGGTTACCTTTGATCCTCGTTAACTGCTTTTAATTCTCGGGGCGGACAAATAAATAGTGGCTGACCCACCACTCTTGACCATGGTTGTAGCCAAATAGCTCGGCACAGGCCATGAAAAACAAACGCCAGCGCACCCACCAAATGTCAGCGTCGCCATCATAGGTAGACTGTAGAATCGGCATAATTTGTAACTTGCGTCGATCCATACGCTCGAGCCATGCATTTAACGTGCGCTCGTAGTGCTTACCATTCCAGCGCCAATGGTGGCGCAGCTTTAGATCATCTTGAAAGTGTAGTGGCAATGCATCGCTGGGCATGATTCCACCACTGAAGAAGTAGCGGCTCATCCAGTCACTGGCGTCGCGCTCAATAAATTCATAGGGTACCAGTCGATGGCAAAATATATGCATAAAAAACTGGCCTCCCGGCGTCAACCAATCGTGAACCCGTTTGAGTAAC
Organism: uncultured Cellvibrionaceae bacterium; assembly: GCA_964515805.1. Taxonomy (GTDB): domain Bacteria; phylum Pseudomonadota; class Gammaproteobacteria; order Pseudomonadales; family Cellvibrionaceae; genus CAZEUZ01. Next base: position 3,985 of record CAZEUZ010000150.1, read on the forward strand.
AATCGATAATTACGCATGTGTTCAAACATTTCCAGAGAAACTACACGATCAAACGATTCGTCGATTTCAAAATTGTTCATATCCGCTGTGATTACGCGGATATTTTTCAGTGATTCTTTATCTGCCTGCTTTTCGATATATTCACGCTGACTGACGGAATTGGATACGGCAGTAATATTGGCTTTTGGATAGTGACGTGCAATCCACAAGCTGAGAGAACCCCACCCACAACCCAATTCGAGGATTTTCATGCCATCTGTGATCCCAGCCCGTTCACAAGTTATCTCGAGGGCATCCGTTTCAGCTTGATCCAGTGTTTGCTTTGAATTTCGCCAATAGCAGCTACTGTATTTGCGCTGCGCGCCTAACACTTCACCAAAAAAATCAGCGGGTAACTCGTAGTGTTGTTGATTGGCTTTTTCCGGAATTGGAGCAATCGGCGATTGATGCATCATGTCAACGAAAGATGATAGACATCTTGCTGCAGCTTCACAGCTGCCGCTATCAATCTCGTCGATGCGTTGACGCAGTAACCGCCTGATTCCGGTGCGTACAATAACATCCGGGATTACACCTTGCTCTACACGATTGACTATATAATCGTAAATTGTTTTCATTGTTGGTAACCTCACATTTGCATATCAACACGTCGGAAAGAGAGAACTGGATCATTCATACTCTAAAATACCCGTTTGCAAGTTAGAGCCCATTAACAATTCATCACCGCTAATGTCGTCATTTAAAAAGACGTTAATCAATGATCCAAAATTAATCGGTGAACGTAGTAGAGAGAAGTAAATCAAATATAGGGTAGTTTAATGGCTGTGACTGCAATTGAGAATAACAAGGTTTGTAACGATAAATTGATAACGCTTAACGACTGTATTGCACGTATTGCAAGAAATCGTGATAGAACAGCCTTTGCCCAAATCTTCGACCACTACGCACCACAAATACGCGCCTACAGCCTGATGCGTGAACCTGGCGCCGAATTGAAAGCCGATGAGTTGGTTCAGGAAGTTATGATTCGGGTGTGGCTTAAAGCAAGCAAATACAATCCTCAACTGTCCAATTTAAATACATGGGTATTCACGTTGGCACGAAATTGCCGGATAGATCAATTCCGCCGAAACAACCGATATGTAACCGCCATTGATCCAACTGAAATATTCAATGACATTGAAGACGACAATCCGGGTCCATTCCAACAAATTCAGAATCGACGAACTGAAACCAACATCAGGAAAAGCTTAAAAGAACTACCTCGATCTCAAGCCGAAATTCTAACTAAGGTTTACCTTGAAGGAAAAACGCATCAACAAGCCAGTACTGAACTACAATTACCACTAGGCACGGTGAAGTCACGCGTGCGGTTAGCTTTGAAAAAGCTCAAAGTACTAGTGTCAAGGTAACATTGATATGACCATGTCTAGTATTTCTCACCATCCTAACAACGAATTAATAACGGCTTATTCCGCAGGCAATCTACCGTTGAGTCAATCATTGTGCGTAGCAACCCATACGGAGTACTGTGACATCTGTAGACAATCAGTCAAGCAGTTAGATGTCCTCGGCAGCGAGTTAATGCAAACAACCAATACCTCTCCAATTTCCCCAGACTTGAAATCTCAGGTCATGGCACGGCTGGACGGACTAACCGACACCGATGCAAAAGACGCCTCTATCGCTGATTCTGCCATCGCTAATGCTTCTATTCCGGATTGCCTGCGCCATTTGGTTAATGGGGATTATCAATCTCTGGATTGGAAGCGGCTGTCGCCCGACATTTGCAGTGTTGAATTATGCCGCGACAACCATAGCTCTAACAACAATGGCTCTAAAGTCGAATTATTAAAGATCAGTCCGGGTGGATCCGCTGCTACTCACACCCATACCGGCAATGAATACACCGTTATTCTCAAGGGCAGCTTTTCTGATGAACAAGGATTCTATAGTGAGGGTGATTTTCTAATGCGTAGCCAATCGGACCACCATACGCCCATGGCAACAAAGAATAGCGAATGCATCTGTCTTGCAGTAACTGAAGGTCCGATTCGCTTAACCGGGATATTTGGTCGACTGATCAATCCTCTGCTTCGTTACCGCTTTGCTTAATTATCAGAGCAACTCTGTCGAGAATAAATCTGTCGAGAGTAAAAAAATTAAGTGTGCAATTGCTCTTCCTGATTCACTAAAATCGTACAGTCTGATCCGGGATAAGCGCTGCAAGTCAACACAAATCCATCACGCACTTGATCATCACTGAGCAAGTTTTGCTGCGGCTGGGCAATGTGGCCCTCCTTTACTTTACCTGCACAAGCTCCACATACGCCAACACGACAGGAAAAAGGTAGATCAATACCTCGCTCTTCGGCTGTATCCAGTATCAATGCATCGTGTTCGCATTCGATAGTCGAATCGATGCCGCTTGATGTGTCCAGTAGTCTTACTTTGTAGGTGGGCATGGTATATTTACCTCATGGCTACAACGGAAGCGCTGCAGAGATGCTATATTCTGCGGAATTTTTATCATTTTCATGAACTTCAACCTTAACACACCAGGCTCGGCCACTGGTTTTTTTGCGCACTAATTTGTCCGCATAATCAAATACCATTTTTGCCGATCCTTCCATTGATACGTTGGGAATTATTCGCAAATCACAAATACCACGTTCATGCATCAACTCAAATAATTCGCGCTCGGGGTCATCCTCATTAATTAACATAGTATGATCAAACATATGATCCAACCAGGCTTTAAGGTCTTTGAGATCACTAAAATCCACCACATGGTGATTGTCATCCAACTGATTACACTGAAAATAAAACTTGATTTTGCGCGAATAACCGTGGATAAAACGGCAATGACCTTTGTGTCCGTGTTGACGATGCGCACAAGGTAGGTTGTTATATTGTTTAGTCGATGTATAAGTTTTCATCTAAACGATTTCTGTAACAGATCATTTTCAACGGGAATTATTACCGGTATAAGCGGCCGTTAGCCATTAAATCATGAACATTCAAACGGATAAAACTATCTTCTCCGTCAGTCAATTAAATCGGCGGGTTAAACAGTTGCTGGAAACACAATTGCCGTTAATTTGGGTATCTGGAGAAATATCCAACCTCACCCAGCACGGTTCCGGGCATTGGTATTTCACATTAAAAGACGACCGTGCTCAAGTAAAATGCGCCATGTTTAAAGCCTACAACCGCCACCTGCGTTGGCAACCCTGTGCTGGTAAACAAATCGTGTTGCGGGCACGTGTCAGCCTATACGAAAACCGTGGCGACTTTCAACTGATTGTCGAACATATGGAAGAAGCCGGTGATGGTGCGCTTCAGCAGACCTACGAAAAACTTAAACGTAAACTTCAACAAGAAGGCCTGTTTGATACCGGATTAAAAAAAAGTTTGCCCTATTTCCCTAGACATATTGGAGTGATCAGCTCGCCCAGCGGGGCTGCCATCCACGATATTATAAGCGTTATTAAACGTCGTTATTGGATTGCACCAGTGACTATTATTCCAGTGACGGTGCAAGGCAAACTAGCGGCCGGCGAAATTATTCAAGCATTACAAAAAGCAGAAGTTTGCCAATTATTTGATGTTATTATTCTGGGCCGAGGCGGCGGATCACTTGAAGATTTGTGGGCGTTCAACGACGAGGAGCTGGCTCGGAAAATTGCCGCCTGCCGGATTCCTATTGTCAGCGCCATCGGACATGAAGTAGATTTTACCATTGCCGATTTCGTCGCCGACGCGCGTGCGCCGACACCGTCAGCCAGCGCGGAAATGGTAACTCCCGATCTTAATGAATGGCGGCAAACACTGGATAGTTTCTACAACCGTTTATCGATTAATTTTCAACAAACGGTAGCCTATCAAAAGAAAAGACTGCATCACTTATACAAGCGGCTACGACACCCTAAAGATCATATTCAACTACAACAACAACACCTACAGCGGCTGCAACAGAGCCTCAAAAAAACAATAGTTTACAATATAAAAATAAAGCAGCAGGCATTGGCAAAACAACAGCAACGACTGCAATGGCAACACCCTCAAAAACTACTTGAGAGTCTGCGTCAATCCGTTACCGATCAACAATTGCGAGCTGCAAAAGCAACGGCTACCTCCATGCAAAAGCACCGACAATCGCTCGCCACACTGTGCCAATTGCTAGAAGCTGTCAGTCCATTGAGAACATTGCAGCGAGGCTACGCCATTGTTACTGATGAAAATCAACATATTGTCCACAGTAGCAGCAGGCTGTCTACAGGCGATGTAATACACACGCGATTATCATCCGGCAGTGTTACTAGCGAAGTAAAAAAACTAGTACACAGCGAATAGGCACTATAAAATAGTACGCTTATTCTACTTTCATCAAATGTAAATAAGAGGAGTGTTCATGCAGGTTCTTATAACAGGTGGCGCGGGATTTATCGGTTCTCATACAGCGGAAGCACTCTTAAAGTTGGGGGCGTCGGTGCGGGTCCTGGATAATTTATCTACGGGGAAAAAAGAGAACTTACCTGAGCACGACCGTCTGAGCTTACATATTGGCGACATTCAAAACAAAGAGAATGTTAAAAATGCCATGCAGGGCATGACTCATGTATTGCACTTGGCAGCTCAAGTATCCGTCCAAGCTTCTATAGAAGATCCAGCGACATCTTGTAGCCAAAATATCCAGGGCTTTGTCAATGTGCTCTCCGAAGCGAAAGAACAACAGGTTCGACGATTTGTCTATGCATCCAGCGCTGCAGTCTACGGTGTACCGCAACAATTACCTATTGGTGAAAACGATGCTCTCAATCCCATTTCTCCTTACGGATTAGAGAAAAGCGTGAATGAACAATACGCGCATTTATTTGACGATCTGTTCGGCTTTAAATCCTTGGGACTGCGGTATTTCAACGTTTACGGACCTCGTCAAGACCCATCCTCACCTTATGCCGGCGTCATTTCAAAGTTTCTTGAATTTATCGATAAAAAGCAGCCACTGACTGTCTTCGGCGATGGTGAACAAACGCGAGACTTTATTTTCGTTAAAGACATCGCCAAGGCCAATATTGACGCGCTGCAAGGAGAAGCTTCCGGGTTCTGTAACGTCGGTACCGGCAACACATTCACGCTGTTACAAGTTATCGATGTCTTGTCTGACTGTGTAGGACGAAAACTTGAAGTTAAACACCTGCCCGCACGCGATGGCGACATTGTTCATTCTTCTGCAAAAGTCGATAAAATCAAGGAATTGATAGATTTTTCAGCGGAAAGTGATCTTTCTGAAGGACTTAAGGATCTAGCCAGATACTTCAAGGTTATTGCCTAACAGAGCCTCTAGCCACTGACCAATCAGATTCGGAGAAATTAAATGCGCAGCATAATAGGTATGAAGGCAACGAATACGATTGAAGTTTTCAATGCCGCCGATACCGCGCTGCTCGAAAACAGATTCGAACCCTAACCGCTGAATTCGGCGACGTTCGTTGTCTGTCATCAGGCATGAACGCAGTTGGATATATGCTCGATGAGCGTCGGCTAATTGATGCTGATAAATAGGTTCAGCATCTAATTTTTGTTGCAGTAAACCAATGACTCCGGCAGCTTCCAAACGGTCAATGGCAATATTGAGCTGTGGATTAACCAGCCAAAAGAGTGTCGGAAAGGGTTTATCGTCCACCAAACTAGCCACTTGTAACACCACAGGTTCACCGCTAGCCGTGCGTATGGGAATAGTGCGTAGCCCACGAGGCTTACGACCCAATAAACTGGTAACGTCTTCAATATCCCGGCTAGTGATAGTGTCTTGACAAGATTTAAAGCAATGCCTTACTAATTTGGGCGCACCACTGCTTAATTCGTTCATCAGTCAATTCTTCTTGTTGATCTTCGTCAATAGCTAGACCGACAAACAGATTTTTTCCTTCAATCTCTGCTTTCGATGCTTCAAAGTCATAACCATGGGTCGTCCAGTGGCCAATGATGTTAGCACCATTTGCGATGATAACATCGTGCAACATACCCATCGCATCGAGGAAATAATCACTGTAACCGAACTGATCTCCCAAGCCAAACAAGGCTACCGTTTTTCCATTGAAATCCAATGCCAACACGTCATGCCAAAATTCTTCCCAGTCTGACTGCAACTGACCAAAATCCCAGGTTGGAATACCCAAAATGATTTTTTGGTATTGTGTAAATTCATACTGAGTAACGTCAGCCACATCGTAGATATCTACTCGATCATCACCCAGTCGTTGGCGAATACGGTTGGCAACGGACTCTGTATTACCGTCATCGCTACCAAAAAACAAACCTATATCAGCCACAAGATACCCTTGAATCAGTCATATCAGAGCAACAGGTTTATATCGATTTAATCGTGCCTTTGGGAAGAACGGCATGAATTGAGGTTTTTTGAATTTTTAGCTCAACGTTATCGCTGACTTGTAGCAATATGTAATCGCCGTCTGCCTTTGTAACTTTACCCAAAATACCACCCGCTGTAACCACTTCGTTACCTTTGGCAATACTCTCTATCAGCGATTGGTGCTCTTTTTGTCGTTTGCGTTGTGGCCTGATTATCAATAGATACATCAACAGGAACAAACCACCAAACATCAGTATTTGGAACAAGCCGGATGGCCCCTGAGGAGCGGCATCAGATGCTGAAGCAATAGCAGAGGGAATCAGTAAAGACATTATTAAACCTCGAGTTATATATGTAAAAGTAGACGGCACTTTACCTTTTTTCCCTATTTCAGACAATCGGCACATTAAAAAAGCAGTCATTGATAACGATGGTGATGGTCTTGAAATCTGTCCACATGTAGTTTCAGGTATAGCGGGTAGGATCGACAATATCGGCATCTTCAAATCCCTTGCGCCGGAATCGGCAGCTATCGCAGACACCACAGGCGAGGCCTTCCGCAGTGGCTTGGTAACACGAAATCGTCAAGCTGTAATCCACACCCAAAGCAATACCTCGACGAATAATATCAGCTTTAGTCAAATCAATCAGTGGTGTTTGAATACGCAGACGGCGTCCCTCAATACCTGCTCTGGTAGCAAGATTCGCCATAGTTTCATAAGCATGAATATAGTCGGGCCGACAGTCGGGATAACCCGAGTAGTCCACGGCATTGACGCCGATAAAGATACGCCGCGCCTCCAGCACCTCCGCCCAGCCCAGGGCGATCGCCAGGAACACCGTATTGCGGGCGGGCACATAGGTCACCGGGATGCCCTCGGTTTCCTCCTCGGGTACGTCGATGGAAAGGTCGGTGAGCGCCGAGCCACCGATACTGTCCA
>CAZEUZ010000151.1:0-10217 GCA_964515805.1 uncultured Cellvibrionaceae bacterium
AGATTGCCCTATAGTGAGGCATCTCTCACTCAAACCAGCAGTGGAGGCACCCCCTACGGCCCTTCTCATTTGGCCGGTGCTGACAGCACGCTAGCTTTGACTGAAGATGAAATACAGTTGTGCCAAGCGCTGGGAAAACGTCTTGCCGTTACTGCAAAAAAACTATCGAATTAGATAATATTGTTTTGATTACGCTCACCAAACCACATCTTAGCATTGCACAAATCAGTAGCTATGGTTGTTATTTATCTCTGCTTTGCTTATTGCTGTTAAAAAATCTATTCAGTGCTAACGGGTCAATCATACTTCTGTCTTTCCAAACGCTGCCACTATTGATTGTGCTGCCCGGCATTTACCGTAACCACTATAGAGCCTTTAACTGGTTGTGTTTTATCGTATTGATTTATTTTACAGCTTATGTGGCAGAAGTAGGCTCACCGTTGCGTGAATGGACGGATTACCTGGGGCTCACTCTATCTGTACTGTTGTTCGTTAGCGCTATGTTTACCAGTCGGCAACTACAGCGCCGCATTTCGTAAACGAAAACTCTTCCATTCAATGTTTAACCCTGTCACCATTTTTATCGGCGTTCGCTACACCTTGTCACGTCAACTAAGTCGCTCAGTCTCATTTATTTCCGCGATCGCAATTATCGGCTTGGTATTGGGGATTGGTCTGCTAATACTGGTTCTGTCGGTAATGAACGGTTTTGATAAAGCATTGCGTGAACGCATTTTAAACATCGTTCCTCAGTTATCCATTTACCATTTTGATGGAGTCAGTGACTGGCAACAATGGCGCCAGCAGTTACTAGACACACCTAACGTTGTCGGAATAGCCCCCTTTGTTCAGTTGCAAGGCATGGTGGCCGTCCGGAAAAAAGTCGAACCCGTCCTTGTTTATGGCATCAGCGGCGACTATGAAAATGATGTGTCAATCATCAATCAGTACTTGCAAGAGCATACATTAAACACACTGAATCTGCAGCCGCATACAGCAGTATTGGGAAGTGCTTTAGCAGCAAAGTTACAGCTCAATGTAAATGATACATTTAGGGTTATCATTCCACGCAAAAGCAACCCTAAAGGCGCCCCCGAGATTACCAGCTTACACGTGATCGATATTTTCACGAGTCAAACGGAGTTGGATCAGTCGCTGATTCTACTAGGATTACAGTCTGCTGCAGCATTAACGGAAAACAAACAAAGGATTACGGGTTTACGTTTTAAAGTAGACGATCTGTTTACTGCGCCATTAACAGCGAAACAATTAGTGGGACAACTACCACAAGGTTTTTACAGCAGTGACTGGACACGTACCCACGGCAATCTTTACCATGCCGTGCAATTGTCAAAGAAAATGGTGGGTTTATTATTGTTGTTAATTATCGCCATTGCTGCATTTAACGTTGTCTCAACTCTCGTTATGGCAGTGGTGGATAAACACAGCGACATTGCCATATTGCGTACACTTGGCGCTAGTAGCCGAGAGATTATGGCGATTTTTGTGGTGCAGGGTACAATCATAGGAGCTGTTGGTACAGTACTTGGCGGCATCCTAGGCATCTCACTATCTTTCATCGTAAAGGATTTTGTGCACTGGATAGAGATAGTATTTGACATTCACTTTTTAAAAAGTGATGTCTATCCAATCAGTTTTTTACCGGCAGAGATTATCTGGCAGGATGTTTTTTGGGTGCTGACAGTCAGTGTGCTTATGAGCCTGCTAGCAACAATTTATCCATCGTTAAAAGCCAGTCGCATTAATCCTGCGGACGCCTTGCGATACGAATAGTTATAAAGACTGCGCGTAGATTCCACATTGTCACGCCTTGTTAACTATCTTAGGCTTTATCCTATTAGGATAACAGGTTCTGCAAATGCCACATACGCGACCGTCACAACCTCTGGCGGTACAAAATTCACGCCCATAATAAATAATCTGCAAATGCAAATCATTCCAATATTCTTTAGGGAATAAACGCTTTAAGTCTTTTTCAGTTTGGGAAACATTTTTACCATTGGTCAGCCCCCAACGCTGAGCGAGCCGATGAATATGCGTATCGACCGGGAAGGTCGGTTCACCAAACGCCTGTGACATAACTACGCTGGCCGTCTTGTGACCAACGCCGGGCAGCGCTTCTAGATCGTCAATATTATCAGGTACTCGACCTTGGTATTGCTCTACCAATATCTGTGAAAGTTTAACAATAGCTTTAGATTTTTTGGGAGATAGACCGCAAGGTCGAATAATGTCCTCTACCTGCTCAACAGCACACCGACTCATCGTTTGAGCATTGTCTGCCAACCGCCACAATAATGGGGTTACTTTATTAACACGCTCATCGGTACACTGCGCAGAAAGCAATACAGCAACCAGTAGTGTATAAGGATCGCGGTGCTTTAGTGGAATGGGGGGATTAGGGTAGAGAGCTTGCAATGTCTGTAAAATATAGCTTACCCGTTCTTTTTTTAACATATCGATAATCGTTTTTGTAATACCCTATTTTTCAGGTTAGTGCGAATATTTCACCGCTCTCGCCGATCTCTTCTTATGCTGACGTTTCTCCAATCACTTTAGCAAGTAACGCAATGGCATCCTCAATTGATAGCGTCTGTTGTGGCTGTTGCTCACGTAAAAATTTCACAGTTACAGATTGACCTTTTACCTCATCCGACCCCAATACAACAGCCACTATGGCGCCACTCTTGTCGGCTTTTTTCAGTTGATTTTTAAAACTGCCGCCGCCACAGTGGCTTAAAATGATCCAATTTGGTAGTGCCTCACGCAATTTTTCTGCAACAGTCAATCCATAGATTTCAGCACCTTCAGCTATGGCAACATAAATAGCGGGAATAGGCCTAATTTTAGAAGGCACTGCTTGCATGGCCTCCATCAGTAACACTAGGCGCTCAACTCCCATCGCAAAACCCACAGCAGGTGTAGCTTTGCCGCCGAGCTGACTGACCAACCCGTCATAGCGCCCGCCGGCGCAGACAGCGCCCTGAGCACCCAATTTACCGGTCACCCACTCAAACACGGTGTTGGAGTAGTAATCTAAACCGCGCACTAATTGTGGATTGATCCGGTAGTTCAAACCGGCATTATCCAGTATCGACAATAACTTTTGAAAATACGTACGCGACTGATCGTCAATAAACGCATCGAATTGAGGTGCATCGGCTAGCAAATCTTGTGTCTGCGGATTTTTACTATCGAGTATCCGCAGCGGATTGGTCGTTAAACGCCGTTGGCTATCGGAATCAAGTTGTTGCTGAAGAGGCATTAGATAATCTACTAATGCCTGTCGATAAGCTACTCTGGATTCAGCATTGCCTATCGAGTTAATCTCCAAAGACAGCGCCTCGCTAATTCCCAGATTTTTCCATAAACGCGCGGTCATCAGCAGTAGTTCTGCGTCGATATCTGGGCCCGCCAAGCCAAAGGCTTCGACACCGATTTGATGAAACTGGCGGAGACGGCCCTTTTGTGGCCGCTCGTAACGAAACATGGGCCCTACATACCATAACCGCTGCGTCTGATTATAGAGCAACCCGTTGGACTCACATGCACGCACACAGGAGGCAGTACCTTCTGGTCGCAATGTAACACTTTCGCCATTGCGGTCGTCAAAAGTGTACATCTCCTTCTCGACGATATCAGTGACCTCACCAATGGAGCGTTTGAACAAGGCTGTTTCTTCTAACAAGGGAAAACGTATTTCATGGTAACCATAGCGCCTGAACAGTGATGCTACTGTCGCTTCAAGATACTGCCAGACAGGTGATTCACTGGGCAGTAAATCTTTCATGCCGGTAATCGGCTGTATTTTTTTACTCACGCTACTTTCCTACCTAACGAACTTGATTTATTGACAAGTTATTTATCAACGGTGCCGTACGACTGAGGAGCGCCATTGTAGTCATTTGTCACACATCCGCCAACCGCCAAACATCGTAGGCAGGCATTTCATAGGGATGGGCGCGGCGCAACGCAGCAATTGCCGATTCGACAAGCGCATCGTCACAAACCAACTCGACGCGGTATTCCATAACATGCTCTATGTGCTGATGTTGTCCTAGAAAAGGCTGGCTACCTATTAATGGACGGAATTGCCCCTGCCCTAAACACTGCCAACAGCAGTGATCGTAATTACCAATTTTACCGGCACCAGTGGTAAAAACAGCATTTTTTACCGAGTCTAAATGACTTTCGGGAACATAAAAGACAATTTTGTGCATAGTTGAAGGATAAATAGCGTGTTTTATATTACGGATTACATCCACAAAAATAGTAGTTGACGACCCTATTTTTTATTGGTTTCATGCTCATACGCACAATAATTGACAGTTTAAGTTGCAAATGCGACAAATACAAACTCAACAAATCAGTCTCTGAAAAATTACATATTACGAGAGTCGAAAACGCTGAAAATTATTGACACATGGCCTAGTTGACTTAATTTCATTGTCGTTACAAATCCCAATATCAATCTTAATTACCTATGAACTTTTTGCGGCATATTATATGGCTTGGTAACGCCTTATTTTTTCCATTGCTGATTTTACTACTGAACCAAACCGCAGCAGCTCAGCGGCCAGCTACCCCTGTCTTTGTCACCGTTGTTAAAGAAGTCCATTTTGCCGATAAAGTGGAAGCTTTAGGAACACTGAAATCCAATAAAAATATCGACATCATGTCCACCGTTACTGAGCTAGTCACCAAAATTAACTTTGACGATGGTCAGCGCGTTAACAAGGGCGATATTCTAATCGAGATGGACGCCGCAGAAGAGCTGGCGTTGCGGGTAGAAGAGCAGTCACGCATTGACGAAGCCCGCAAACAACGCGACAGACTGCAATCACTGTTCAAACGCGATGTCGCCTCTGAGTCTGCTCTGGACGAAAATGAGCGCGACTTGGAAACTGCGCAGGCCCGGTTAAAAGCCATCCAGTCTAAAATTGACCAACATATTTTAGTGGCGCCTTTCGATGGCGTTGTCGGCCTGCGCAACATCAGCATCGGCGCGCTGGCCCAGCCGGGGATGCGCATAGTAACCCTCGACGACGACAGTGTGATGAAACTGGATTTCTCCATTCCGGAAATATTTATCGCGACATTGAAAGCGGGTGCAAAAATTCAGGCAAATACGCGTGTTTACCCGGATAAAGTATTTGAGGGAGAAATCAGCAGCATCGATACGCGTGTCGACCCAGTAACTCGCTCCATTATCACCAGAGCTTTGCTCGATAATCGTGGGAACCTATTGAAAGCAGGCATGCTAATGCAAGTTGTTATCGACAAAAATCCCCGCCAAACGCTTATCGTGCCAGAAGAAGCCATTATCACCAGCGGAAGCGACAGCTTCGTGTTACTGATAGATGCGTCAGATAAGATAACCACGGTGAAAAAACAACCGATTATATTGGGCGCACGCCGCAAAGGGGAAGTGGAAGTACTCTCAGGGTTAAACGCTGGTCAAAAGGTCGTAACCCACGGTATCACTCGGGCCAAACCAGGTGCTCCAGTGGTGATTAAAGCGATTGAAATCGACAATGAGCCTCTGGCTCAGTTACTACAACAACAACTTAAGTAATTGTGACAATCTATCTTTTGATCATCGCCAACTATTTTTTCCTGTGCAAATATTCCCTGTCATTACAAATTCGCTGTAAAAAAGCCAGTTTATATTTAAGCTAATATGATATTGTTAGCGTTCGGTTTCCAATGCTAATATTTAAAACTGAAAATTAACCAATAACACACTTTAAAGGTGCTTTTTACTATGCTAAAAATTAAAACCCTAGATAAAAAACCATTTGATGAAGTTAAAAATACCAAAAGAAACTCGTCTTCCTCTTCATTATGGGTAGGAGTCACCATATTAGGTATAGCCGCCATCAGCATGTCCTGTAAAGAGGATGCTTCATTACCAAAAGTTGTCAATGGCTCTTTCGAAGAGCCTGTCGTAGCAGGTAACTGGACAACCTATAGAAAAGGACAAAACAATATTCCAGGTTGGTCAATAACCAGTGGCGACCTTGACTTAATTAATAAATACTGGGATGGCTCCGACGGTCAGCAGTCTATCGATATGAATGGTGGCAGCCCTGTAACTATTGAGCAAACGCTAGGTGGTTTTACTGCCGGTGCAAACTATGTGCTTAAATTTGACTACGGTGTTAACAAAGATGTTGCCGACACCAATGTGGGCAATATAAGAGCAGAAATTCTGATCGATGGAGAAAGTAAAAAAACCATTGCAGCAACTACATCGATAAAACCACCTAATTATCAAACTGAAAGTATTACGTTTGAAGCGGCGAATGAAGAAGTGACTTTTACGTTTAAAAGTGTATCCCCTGGGAATAAAGGCATTGCTTTGGACAATGTCCGCTTGGAACTGACAGAGAATTAGCTACTGGCTATCACCACTTAAATCCCTTTGCCATTGTTACCTTTGCGTGCATTGGTTACATGGTTAACTTGAGCCTGTACAAAGTAAATTACTTTTTGTAACAGGCCCAATAAACACACTGTCTCATACATTTTCTCAATGGTGCCTAGGCCGAAACATCTGCGATAAGATGTACCTTTCTTTGACCTCCTTAAGCGCCATAGCCAGCACTGGCCTCAAAGCGAAAAAAGACTGGCCATGATTATTTCGGATATCTCGGTAAAACGCCCAGTATTCGCCGCTGTTATGTCACTGCTTTTACTCGCTTTTGGCGCAGTGTCCTATGAGCGTCTATCCCTGCGCGAATACCCTGATATTGACCCTCCTGTCGTCACCGTTGACGTCGACTATCCCGGCGCACCGGCGAATATCGTCGAGACACGCATTACTGAAGTCATTGAAGAGCGTATCGCTGGGGTTGCAGGCATCGAATTCATCGAATCATCATCGAGAGATGGTAAATCCAGGGTCACTATTGAGTTTTCTATCGATCGCGATATTGATGCAGCTGCCAATGATGTGCGTGACCGCATTGCCGGTATTACCGACAATTTACCGGAAGCCGCCGATCCACCGGAAGTACAGAAAGTCGATAGCAATGATGATGTCATTATCTGGCAAAATCTGACCAGCGATCAAATGACAGTGGCTGAGCTGACTGATTACGCCAGACGTTATCTAGTCGATCAATACTCTACATTGAACGGCGTCGCCCGGGTGCGTGTTGGCGGCGGACTCAATTATGCCATGCGTATCTGGCTCGACCGCCAGGCGATGGCGGCCAGAAATCTGAGTGTCGCCGATATCGAACGCGCCCTGCGCACTGAAAATGTCGAACTGCCCGCAGGTGTGCTCGAGTCAGAAGAACGCCTGTTTCGCGCTCGAGTCGACCGGAATTTTAAAGAACCTGATCAATTTGCCAATATTGTATTGGCCGAAGGCAGTGACGGTTATCTGATTCGTCTGGGCGATGTCGCACGGGTTGAACTGGGCGTTGTTGAAGACCGCACTTTTTTTCGCGGCAATGAAGTGCCAATGGTCGGTATTGGCGTCATTAAACAATCAACGGCCAATACCATTGAAGTGACTAGCGCCGTCAAACAATTAACTGAAAAAATTAATAAAAACTTACCTAACGGTATGTTTATTGAGCAGAGCTACGACGCCGGTATTTTTATTCGAGCGTCTATCTCTGAAGTGTATAAAACATTATTTATCGCTATTGGCTGCGTCATCCTGGTTATCTATATATTTTTGGGCAATGTGCGCGCCATGTTGATACCGGCATTGACTGTGCCGGTATCACTCACTGCGACCTTTATTGTGATCTATGCCTTAGGCTTTTCAATCAATTTGTTGACTCTGCTGGCCTTGGTATTGGCTATTGGCCTGGTTGTCGATAATGCGATTGTCATGTTGGAAAATATTGTCAGGCGCATACAGGAAGAAAATGAATCACCCTTACTGGCCGCCTATCATGGCGCCAGACAAGTAGGCTTTGCTGTTATCGCAACCACGCTGGTGTTGATCGCCGTATTCGTTCCGTTGACTTTCCTTGAAGGTGATATCGGCCGGCTATTTACCGAATTTGCTTTGACCATTGCTACTGCCGTCAGCTTTTCTTCTTTAATTGCATTAACTCTGTCACCGATGCTGGCCTCGAAAATTTTAACGGCAAGCAAGGAAAAAAGAGAACAGCAACACACATCGACCAATCGTTTGCTAACTATTTTCGACCGTTGCCTCAATCACATACGCAACGGTTACATTACATGGCTAAAAAAACTGATCGACAAGCCGTTGTACACGGGTATCGGTTTTCTGCTGTTAATTGCCGGAACCGCGCTAATTTACCCACAAATAGCACACGAATTTACGTCGCGAGAAGATCGCGGTGCATTTTTCGTTATCGTCAATGGGCCGGAGGGATCCAGCTTTAATTATATTGAAGAATATATGACGGAAATTGAGCGACGGCTGATGCCCTATGTGAAGTCAGGTGAATTTAAGCGTTTATTAGTGCGGGCCCCACGCGCCTTCGGCAATATTGAAAGTTTTAACAACGGATTTGTGATTGTATTGCTAGATGATTGGGCTAATCGTCGTCCGGCGGACATAATTATGAATGAAGTGCGCAATAAACTGGCCGATCTCCCTGGCATTAGAGCCTTTCCGGTTATGCGTCAAGGATTGGGCGGCGGCGCGGGCAAGACCGTAAAATTTGTTCTCGGTGGCGCCACTTACGAAGAATTGGCTCAATGGCGGGATACTATCCTCAATAAAGTACAAGAGAGTAATCCCGGCTTTACCGGCTTGGACAGTGACTACAAAGAGACGCGTCCACAGATTGATTTTAAAGTAGATTATGACCGCGCTGCCGATTTGGGTGTCAACATTGCTGAAGTGGGACAGTCATTAGAGACAATGATGGGTGGCCGCAATGTGACCACCTTTTTGGATAAAGGCGAGGAATACGATGTGATCGTCGAGGGCGAACGCGAAGAACAACGGTCATTCAGCGATATAAAAAACATTTATGTGCGCTCTGATCGAACTGGGCTGTTGGTGCCCATCTCCAATCTGATTAACATAAAAGAATATGGCTCAGCTGACAGGCTATCTCGATACAATCGTGTTCGTGCAATTACTTTAGAATCAAATTTGGCGGAAAATTATCGATTGGGCGATGCACTCCAGCATCTCGAAAGCCTCGTGCGTGAACATTTGCCACCGGAGGTGATTATTGATTACAAAGGCCAAAGCCGCGATTTTATCAATTCTGGCAACTCGATCATTTTTGTCTTCACCCTGGGATTACTCGTGGTATTTTTGGTGTTAGCAGCGCAATTTGAAAGTTGGATCCATCCTTTCGTTATCATGTTGACCGTACCATTGGCCATGGGCGGCGGTCTACTGGGACTCTATTTAACCGACAACTCACTCAATATTTATTCACAAATCGGGCTGATCATGTTGGTCGGGCTGGCGGCAAAAAATGGGATTCTAATTGTCGAATTCGCCAATCAGTTGCGCGACCGTGGCATGGCATTTGGCCGTGCGATTATCGAAGCGTCCAGCGTGCGCTTTCGACCCATTGTAATGACTGGGTTAACGACCATTGCTGGCAGTATTCCGTTAGTGCTCTCCAGTGGTGCCGGTGCGGAAACCCGCTCTGTTATCGGTGTAGTAGTGCTGGCGGGTGTCGTTGCCGCTACGTTATTTACATTGTTTATCGTGCCGGTAGCGTACAGTTTATTGGCAAAAAATACTGGCTCACCTAATGATATTGCACGGAAGATTGCAGCGGAAAAAACATGAGGCCTGAGGACGTTTTCTACCATGGTTGCCTCACATTTCAGGCAGTTTCTAGGAACAACAATGCCTAAAGGCAATAACGCTTTATCAACCCCTCTAGTATTTTAACCGCTGGCTCAACCTGATCCAGTGAAATATATTCATCGGGCTGATGAGCCTGATCGATAGAGCCAGGACCCATCACCACCACATCCATACCCAGTTGTTGCAAAAAAGGCGCTTCGGTAGCAAAAGCAACGCTGTCGGCACTGTGGCCTGTCAACTGTTCCACAGTAGTAATAAGATCACTGTCAGCAGATTGTTCAAATGCATTAATGCCATGGAAAAGGCTGCGGCGAGTAATCTTCACCTGATTTTTTTCCGCAATATCATCAAGTTGTTGATCGATAGCGGCACGCAATGTTTCCAACGACATACCGGGCAGTGGCCGCAAATCGAAAGCCAA
>CAZEUZ010000152.1:0-3390 GCA_964515805.1 uncultured Cellvibrionaceae bacterium
TTTCTGCTGCAAGCTTGATGTCCTCGAGGTCCTTGGTTGTCAGTGCCGGCGCCGATAATCCGCCACCGCGCCGATTGATGCCCTTATTATTGGAAAGCACGCCACCCACTTCTACCCGGCAGTGGATTTCGTTTGCTACAATTTTCTCCACTATAAGCGTCAAACGGCCATCATCCAACAACAACGCATCCCCAGGAGAACAATCTTGCGGTAAGCCTGAGTAGTCAATACCCACTCGTTGGTTATTGCCGGAATCCTTATCCAACTCGGCATCTAAGACAAACTTATCACCGATAGTTAGGTTAATCGAACCCTTGGCAAATCGTGCAATGCGAATCTTGGGTCCCTGTAAATCACCTAGTACGGCGACAAAACGCTCGTGCTTTTGAGCCAAACTGCGAACCTGCCGGACTCTTTCTCGATGATCATCGGGATCACCATGGGAAAAGTTCAGCCTAACAACATTGGCGCCAGCCAAAATGATTTTTTCAAGCACACCGTCTTTATCAGTAGCAGGACCTAAAGTGGTAACAATCTTAGTGCGACGTAACATTATGTTCCTTTTTAGTAAGTAGATTGCTCATATTATCTCATTGCTAAAAGCTTGGTAAGCTTCAATAGCCAATAAGTGGTTTCAGTAAATGATTATTTGAAAGAATAACGGTTAATTTTAGTAGAGCAAGGCTTTATAATGGTAAATTAATCATTCACCTATTGCTTAGCTGTTAATCCATTAACTGTACTGACAAACTATTTTGCAACTAAATACTACGACGCCCACGCAACTCCGTCAGTGGGAGCAATCACTGACAGACAACTACCATTGCCATCAAAAGCTTTCACTGAACATTGACCTGACTCGTGGCAAGCCTTCCATTGAGCAATTAGCGCTTTCCGATCAACTGGACGGCATTTTA
The DNA here is from genome assembly GCA_964515805.1 of uncultured Cellvibrionaceae bacterium. Classification (GTDB taxonomy): domain Bacteria; phylum Pseudomonadota; class Gammaproteobacteria; order Pseudomonadales; family Cellvibrionaceae; genus CAZEUZ01. The sequence continues at coordinate 918 of CAZEUZ010000152.1, forward strand.
GCTGGCAACTATATCGCTGCAGATGGTACTGATAGCCGCAATTACGGCGGTCTCGAAGGACTACCAGAGGCGCGCCAATTAGGCGCCGATATGCTTGGCGTTAGTCCAGAATATGTGCTGGCTCAAGGCAATAGCAGCTTAACGCTAATGTACCAAGCGATATATACCGCCCTGCATATTGGCTTTTCAGATCCAGATTCCGCTTGGAAACAGGTTGGGAAAACTAAATTTATCTGTCCGTCACCCGGCTATGACCGGCATTTTGCCATCTGTGAACAACTCGGCATCGACATGATTACTGTTCCGATGACTGCTACCGGACCGGATATGGATCAAGTGGAAAATTTGCTGTCTAACGACAACCAAATCAAAGGCATGTGGTGCGTACCTAAATATTCTAACCCGACAGGAATTATCTACAGTGAGGAAACGGTCGAGCGCATCGCCAAATTAGGAAAAATTGCCAGTAATGGTTTTCGTGTTTTCTGGGACAACGCCTATGCAGTGCACGATCTAACAGAAGCACCAAAAGCACTGGCAGACGTTATGCACTATTGCAAGCAGTATGAAACCGAAGATAGCGTCATCCAATTTGCCTCAACTTCAAAGATCACTCATGCGGGGTCCGGCATTGCCTTTATCGCTGCATCGGCAAATAACCTAATCGGATTCAAAAACATGCTGTCCCGCTCCACTATTGGGCCCGATAAAGTCAACCAATTGAGGCATGTGCGTTTGCTACCGAACTACAATGCATTATTGTCGCACATGCAAAAGCATGCTGCCCTATTGCGACCGCGATTTGCCTGTGTACTTCACCACTTACAACAAGCATTTGGCAATGGTGATTTAGGGCAGTGGGAAAATCCGACCGGAGGTTATTTTATTGCCTTTGATACGCTACCCGGCCTGGCAAAAACCGTAGTTAAGCTAGCGGCTGAAGCCGGTGTCAAATTAACCCATGCCGGTGCCACTTTTCCCTATGGAAAAGATCCTCAAGACTCTAATATTCGGATTGCACCGTCAGTACCTTCATTAGGAGAGTTGAATACTGCGATGGAAGTGTTTGTTACTTGTGTTAAGTTAGCTTCAGTTAGACAGAAGCTTGGGCTACTTTGAGCTGAATCCGAACAAATTCAACTAACTGGCTACAAAATTTAGGAGGGTGCACTTCAGTGCACCCCCAAGCGGCTTAAGCAGCCTTTTCGCTGTTGACGCTATTCTCTTTAGCGTTGTGCTCTAACACGTTGCCACCTTTGTTGATAGCAATGGTTTTGGGTTTCATCGCCTCGGGAATCTCTTTTATCAAGCTAATGGTCAACAACCCATTAGCAAGATCCGCACCGGCGACTTCAATGTAATCGGCAAGGTTGAATTTGCGCTCAAACGTGCGATTGGCAATGCCTTGGTAGAGGTAATTACACTCTTCTTTTTTAGCGTTTTTTTCACCTCGTACAGTAAGCACACCCTTTTCAGTCTGAATATCCAGCTCCTCTTGGGAAAATCCGGCAACGGCCACGGTAATGGCGTAGCGGTTTTCATCGAGCACCTCAATATTGTAAGGAGGGTATCCACTGGATGTGGATTCTGTTGTCAATGCATGGTTAATCAATGATCCCAAACGATCAAAGCCAACACTGCTGCGATAAAGTGGAGTTAGGTCAATTGCGTTCATGGTATATCCTCCGTTAGAAGCAATATAAAAAACAATCAATGATAGAAAGGACTCCATGCGGACGACCTTTCACATAAATAGATTTGAGGACACTCAAAAATTTTTCAAGAGTTTTGCTTCGTTTTATATATAGCAGCTCTGATCTGAGCAGCGAAAAATTATATAGATAAGATCTCAAAAGAGAGGATTAAAATATAGAGTGATATGACCTGACAGATTAGTTGTATTAGATCAGAACTAATACAACTTTCAGCACTGACTTAGGTTAAAAACCATTCCTTTAATCAATTGCTCATAGTGACCACTGCCCGTCGCTAGATTTGCACCCAAAGGATCCATAACACCGATAGTCGTAACACTTGTGCCTTCAAAAACACTTTTAACTAGGCCGGGATTATATTGAGGTTCAGTAAACACACAGGTGATGGCGAGTTTTTTAACTGTATCTCGAATTTTCTTGATGTGTGCCGGGCTAGGGTCTTCCGCATCTCCCAACGAAATTGCTCCTGCAGCAGAAATCCCAAACCGTTTTTCAAAATACTGATAAGCATCATGAAATACGATAAATTGTGGCTTATCAAGTTTATCGATCGAACTACGTGTAAACTGTATCAATGTATCAAGCGAAGCTATTGCTTCTGCTGCATTACGATTGTAATTTGACGCATTTTCAGGGTTTTGTTTGGATAACGCGTCTCTGATGTGGTTGATCCAAAGTTTGGCATTTTCAGGGTCTAACCAAGCATGGGGGTCATTATCCTGATGATGGTGAGCACCTTTTTCATGTGTATCATGCGT
>CAZEUZ010000153.1:0-4769 GCA_964515805.1 uncultured Cellvibrionaceae bacterium
TATCTGGCATCAGCTTTGTGATCGTTACCCACGATGAAGACTTGGCCGCCACCATGGATAGGACACTATTGTTATCAATGGGTAAATTAGAGGATAGTTAACGTTGGATAATAACACGTGGTCTGAACGCACCATTGCGCTGTCAGCAGTCTTTCAAGCAGCTAGCTTAGTTGACACCCTGTCCAAAACAGGCCGTGTCGATTCTCAAGGTTTACAGGTAATGACTGACAGCTTATTTGTTCAAAACCCTGAAAAAGCCATTGATGTCTACGGAAGTATCAATAATTTACATATCGGCATAAACGCGTTGGATCATGTACTCAAACGAAAGCAGACTAAGAAGCTTAATGACGTTCTGCGTTATGTGATGAATGTACTACATCTGCAGAAAAAGCTGACAAAAAATAAAGAAATGCTAAATATAATTTCCAATCGCCTTAACCAAGCAAGTAAACAAATACAACATTTTGGCAGTATCCACGATAACGTCACAGCAAATTTAGCAGGCATTTATACCGATACTATCAGTACCTTTCGTTTCCGCATTCAAGTAACCGGCAATTATAATCACCTACAACAGCAGCATATCGCCAATAAAATAAGGTTACTACTATTTTCCGGTATACGCGCCGCCGTGCTGTGGCAACAGTTGGGTGGAAGCCGGCTGCAACTCATATTTTACCGCCGCCATCTGATTAAATGTTTACAAAATTTTACTTCATGACCGTCATTAAGTCCGATGCCATCGACTAACGATACGCATCACACTCGGCAATTCTACGATCTATTTCACTCAATATTTCTTTATAGCGCCTACCTCGTGTACCGCCATAATCGGAGATAAACTGCGTTTCAGGAATACCTTCCGGCAAATCACTGATAAAAGGCACATAATCACCTATTGAAAAGCCTTGTATCATAAGTAATTGTATCAATTCAGCATGCTCCTTATCGGAGGTTGATACTTTAGCGAACATCGTCCCCGATCGATCGGCAGCCAAATCAGCAAAAGAAAAGCCACTGCCACCCCTGCCACTATCTAACTCTTCTTTTAATAGACCAATGTCGAGACTGATGGATTCTGAGGATATGACTTCTAGAGCAGCGCTTATGAGAAAGTGTTGGCTCCAATCCTTTCGCCGATAAAGCGTAACACTCTGACTCTTTAGATTAGGAACGTAGTCATAAGGCATGTCACTAATAAATCTGGCGAGCACACGGTGACCGATAGTGATGCTCAATGCGATGATTGCGGCGCGATTTTCCAATACAGGATCGCCATTTTCAGAACGCTCGTAGGCCAACAAGAAAGCCGGTCGCATAAAAAAACCTATTTCCACTTTCTCTCCCTGAGGAAAAGAGTCGCTAACTTGCTGTATAACGTCAAATTGTGCAATTAACGCATCCCGCATAGCCTCAGCCGGCCCGATTGGAGAGAAGAGTTTGTCTCGGAAATTCTTCGGCATTTCAACTTTTTGATAGGTAGCCGAAACATAATCTCTATTTATATCAGTCGATACAATCTGGGGTAAGATGGGTTCTAGTAATGGCTCTTTGGCTATCTTAGCGATAATTGGCGACGATAAGAACTCTAACAAGAAAGAAGGTAAAGAGACACTTCCGATTGTCAACCGATTAATTTGTCCATCTAGGCGACCCGATTCGGCGGAAACCCACCCATCAAATGAAAAATTAACGTAACGCTTCGAACCATCAATAAAAGGCAATCCTATGGAACCACGGATAGTAGCCAGTTGCTCTCCAAGAGATATTCGTGCTTTGCGATCAGATGAGCCTAAAGATAGACCCCAAGTCAATAACAAGTTGATATCATGTTCCGAGAGTATCAGGGTAGTCGTCTCACCCTCAGGGACACGCAGAGGGCTCTTACGACTTAACAGCTTTACTAACCGTTTTCGGTCTTCAGAATTTAAAGGTTCCGCTACGAAAGCGGAAGGCTCTTTTTGTATAGCTAGCTGCAGCAGTAAAACAGCAGCTAAGAGAAGAACACCAGAGAGAAAAACCAGCTTTAACCAAATACGCTTTCTAGCGCGCCCTCCTGCCAACCAATTGGCGCCGATCCAAGCGCCAATAACACAACCCACTGACGACAACATAAGATCCAGCACATTGGGCGTTAAATCCCCACTGGCGATAACAGATACAATTATCGACAAGATAATGCCACTGGCAGTAGCATAAAAAATAGTGACATAAGAATATATTCTTCGGTTAACCTCTGATGATTTTCGAGAACTGAAGCTCAAAATAGCGAGAAAACCTAGCAATAAATACAAAATCAATTGCAATGCACTTTTAAAAAGAATATCAACCAGCCAAGCTTGCAAACGGTAAGTGTTCTGCAATTCCCACAGTGGTATGTTGAGTAACCAGGGCTCCCCTTGCATCTGATAACCACGAACGAGCAACAGACTTGCCAACAATAACAAGCCAAACAAAGGCAAGTAGTTGGTTTTTTTGTCAATTGTGGGTACGGTGGAATTCACAGAGATTGTCTGTTACAAATGCTTATCTGGTGGAAATAAATAATGATTAACTGTTAGATAACAATGGAGGTTAAATCACTCTCTATAGTACTTTAGTAGGCAAGAAATGTCATGGTTTTCGTATTCCTCGAATTGACTCACCCGTTGCTGAAAATAGTTTTAAGGTTTATCCTTAAGGGAGTTTTGTAAACGATTAAACCAAAAAGTTTTATCAATTGTAAATTGCAATAATACTCGAATGCGAATTGAGGAAAAACGGGATATTGAGACACAACATGAAAAAAACACTATTGACGCTGTTGCCATCGGTAATACTGACTCTCAGCAGTTGCGCAATTATAGCGGGAGACACCAAAACTCAAAATATAGTGGACGAAGATTGTCATCGCGGCACACTGGATGAGAGATACTGCGACCGCGACTATGACCTTGTTGCAGATCTGCCGCTCGATGCAAAAAATTGGATCAACCCAGACACACTTGTCTTTTCCTACACTCCCGTCGAAAAACCAGAAATTTATGCCGAAGTTTGGGAAGATTTCATCAAGCATTTGGCTCGAGTAACAGGTAAGAAAGTCACATTTTTACCGGTAAGATCATACAGTGAACAATACGCAGCCATTCGTGAAGGAAACCTGCATATTGCCGGTGTTAATACCGGTGGCAATCCGGTCGCTGTATCTTGCTCCGGGATGGTACCTTTCGCCATGATGGCGTCTGAAGATGGAACCTACGGTTACGAAATGGAGATCATTGTCCCTAAAGGCAGTGATATTAAGTTCCCTGTACAAATTAAAGGACATACTCTAGCACTGACATCACCATCCTCCAACTCCGGCAATAAGGCACCCATAACGCTGTTGAAATCTGAATTTGGGTTGGTTAAAAATCGCGATTTCAAGGTTACTTTTTCAGGAACTCATTCCAATTCGGTAATGGGAATTGTAGACAAAGATTACGAAGTGGCTGCCGTATCAAATGCTGTTCTGAACCGCATGATTAACCGCAGAGCGGTCGATCCGGAGACAATTACGTCTATTTACAAGTCGACAACTTTTCCAACTACCGGTTACGGTCATGCGCACAATCTCCATCCGGAGCTTGCCGCTAAAATCAAGCAAGCTTTCTTCACGTTCAAATGGGAAGGTTCAGCGCTACAAAAAGAATTTAAAAATGAAGGCCGCTTTATTTCAATTTATCACAAGTCTGACTGGAATGTCATTCGCAAGATAGATGCCGCAAATGGCATCTCTTACGACTGCGATAAAATTTAACACTAATGAGAAATTTGTAATCTCAGCTTTTAATCGGGTAGCCTTTTTAAGGCATTCATGATCGAAACCACTGTAAATTTTGGTGTAATTTAACAACATCACCAATAATCAATAATGTCGGAGCATGAATATCTTGTTGCTTGACAATATCAGGCAAAGTCGACAGGTTACCCACATAAACCTTCTGTTCGACAGTAGTGCCTCGTTCAATCAAAGCTGCAGGGGTATAAGGGTCGCGACCTCGAGTAACCAACTGGTGGCAAATTTCCTCTAGATTAGTTAGAGCCATATAAAAAACTAACGTCTGGTCAGTTTCCATGAGCCCCAGCCAAGGCAGCTCGAGCTGATCATTTTTAGTATGACCAGCAATAAAACGCACTGATTGTGAATAGTCTCTATGTGTTAAAGGAATGCCGCTATAAGCGGCGCAGCCGGAAGCAGCGGTAATACCGGGAACAATCTGAAAGGGGATACCATGCTTAGCCAGTAACTCAATTTCTTCACCGCCACGGCCAAAAATAAACGGATCACCGCCTTTTAAACGCAACACCCGTTTTCCAGATTTAGCAAGATCAACCAGGAGTTGATTGATTGCCTGTTGCGGCAAAGCATGATTACTGCGGCGCTTGCCAACATAGATGCGATCGGCATCGCGGCGCACTTTATCTAATACACCATCGCTCACCAAACGGTCATAAAGTACGACATCTGCCTGTTGCATTAAGCGCAGCGCTTTAAAAGTCAACAAGTCTGGATCGCCGGGGCCACTGCCAACCAAGTAAACTTCACCGTCGATAATCTCAGAGGTATCGTTTAACAAGGATTTTATGGCTGTTTTAGCGCCATCAATATCGCCACTGAAAACCCGTTCAGCAACAGACCCATCAAATACTTTTTCCCAAAAACGCAGACGTAAATCAGCATTGCTAATCACCGCTTTAACATGACCTCTTAGATCGCTCGCAATACTTGCCAAACGACCGTAAGC
>CAZEUZ010000154.1:0-3930 GCA_964515805.1 uncultured Cellvibrionaceae bacterium
GTTGACGCTTGGTTGGCCGCTGTTATAATCCCAGCTCTTTTCAGTTAACCTAATGCCAGAGTGGTGAAATTGGTAGACACAGTGGATTCAAAATCCACCGCCGTAAAAAGCGTGCCGGTTCGAGTCCGGCCTCTGGTACCAGCTAAACATCCAATAACGTATAAAATACAGTGAACTAGCCGCATTTTTGATGCAACAGTGTCTAACAAACAAGAGACTTCGTATTGCAATCATGATTATTTGGCGATATAGTCCCCGCTCATTTTAAAGCTCACAGTGACTTATTTTTTCACTCAAATTTTAGGACTATAGCTCAGTTGGTTAGAGCGCTACCTTGACATGGTAGAGGTCGGCAGTTCGAATCTGCCTAGTCCTACCAGAACATCTTTTTTGCAGGTTCCACATAGTTTGAATGAATAGACCTGCATTCTACGAGTTAATAGCCTCCTATTTTGGAAGATACTATTTCTCTGTTCCTACAGTTATTGTAATGATTATGCGGATGCACTCTGCAACGTAGGTAAAAGGCTGTGAATTTGTTCCCGGTCAAGTGTTTCTTTTTCTTGTAAGGCGGTAGCTAGAATCTCCAGTTGCTGCCGATGATCAGTTAGCAGTTGCAGTGCACGTTGTTCACAGTTTTGCAGTAATTGTGCGACTTCATCATCTACTTTTTTCGCATAGTGCTCGCTAAATTTACGGCCTGTGGCTATCTCGCGGCCAAGAAAAGGGTGGGTTTCTTCTTGTTGCAAGTTCATCACTCCCAGGGTTTCGCTCATTCCCAGCTCGGTTACCATACGTCGGGCTAAATCAGTGGCGTGCTTCAGGTCGTCACTGGCACCTGAGCTGACTTCGTTAAATACTAATTGTTCCGCACTGCGGCCACCCAACAAAATGCATAGACGGCTCTCTAAATAACAGCGGGTAAAATTATGACGATCCTTTTCTGGGGTTTGTTCAGTTACGCCCAGAGCTCGCCCACGAGGAATAATGGAGATTTTATTGAGCGGATCAACGAAGGGCAGCAAAAGCGCCAGCATTGCGTGACCGGATTCATGATAGGCGACCCGTTGTTTTTCATCGCCTGTAAGTAATTCACCAGACTCATCACCTAAAGCCACTTTATCGCGAGCATTATCGAAATCGGCCTGAGTGATTTGTTCTTGTTCTAACCGCGCTGCACGTAAAGCAGCTTCGTTAACTAGATTAGCCAAGTCTGCACCCGAAAACCCCACCGTACTGGCAGCAATACGTTCTAGATTCACATTATTAGCCAAAGGCTTGTTAGCAGTGTGAACCTTCAAAATATCCCATCGCGCTTGATGTTGAGGCAATTCCAACACCAACTTACGATCAAAACGACCGGGACGCAACAAGGCCGGGTCGAGAATATCAGGACGATTAGTTGCAGCGATAACTACTACAGCTTCTTCAGTGCTGAAGCCATCCATTTCCGCCAAAATTTGGTTGAGGGTTTGTTCTCGTTCGTCGTGGCCACCCCCTAAGCCTGTACCACGAACACGGCCAATGGAATCAATCTCATCGATGAAAATCAATGCGGGAGCTTCTTTGCGGGCGGATTGAAACATGTCGCGCACTCGCGAAGCGCCAACGCCGACATACATTTCGATAAATTCCGAGCCGGTCACACTAAAAAAAGGCACGCCTGCTTCGCCAGCGGTGGCTTTAGCGAGCAAAGTTTTGCCACAGCCTGGTGGACCCATCATTAAAATTCCTTTAGGAATTTTTGCACCTAATTTGCGGTACTTCTCCGGTCTTTGTAAAAAGTCGATTATTTCTTGTAAATCCTTCTTGGCATTTTCCAAACCCGCCACTTCATTGAAACGCTGCTTGATATTATCCGCATTGAAATGCCGTGCTTTTGATTTAGCAAAGTTAAATAATCCGCCTTTGCTGCCACCGCTCATAGAATTGCGGAATACCTTTGTGGTGTAGGCAAAAAAACCGATGAGTAGTGCCCATGGCAAAATGGATATCAGCAAGTTCGTCCAAAAAGACGGTTTACTGGATTGCGCATCAAATTCTATTTGATTTTGCTCAATCAAAGGCATTAACTGCTTATCGTCTATGTTGGGTAACACTGTGTAAAAGTGTTTGTATGTGCCACTACTATCATCGTATGTTTTAGCTATTCGCAGGGTGCCTGTAAGCTTTTCACCTCTCAATGTAAGACGGGCAATATTGTCTTTCACTAATTCCGTCTTAAACGCGGAATAAGCCAGCTTTTTTTCAGGCTCATTGTGGATACCGGTCCAGGAATAAATCAACAGTGCGATTAAGAGGATCCAGGTAAACTGATGAAACCATATATCTTTTGCCGCCGAAGGCTTGGGTGCATTGTGCCCGGAAGATGGGGAAGTCTCTGCCAAATTATTTCTCCAAAGTCACTTTGGTTAAAGTATCTAACTGTCTGCGCAAAGTATTCACTTCATCCAGTAAATCCATCGCCAGTGCTACACCTGGTGGATTAACTGCGAGATCTTGCTGAATACGCAGCGCTTTCCGCAAACGCAAGTAGTTTTCAGTGGAAAACTTATATTCACTGTCGGCTGTATTGTCGGGCTCAATAATGCCCAAATCAATAAATTCTTCGATTACCGTCACAGTGACGCCGCAGCGCTCGCACAGATCGTCACGACTGTAACTTTTCGATGTTTGCTCCAAAATAAAAGTTGGCATTAGTGATTTTCCTCTCCGCCAGTTTGATATATATCCGCCAATTGCTGGTAGCAAGACTTAGCTGCCTCACTATGCGTATTGGGCAAACCGATGGTTAACTCCAAAAAGAGGTCACCACCACTTAAACCTTTATTTTTCAACTTTAAGTGGTTGCCGGGTTTGCTATTGGCGGGAATGGTTAATCGTAACTGTTTGCCATCGAGCAAAGTTATCGCAGTTTGACTACCAAGCGCTGCCTCCCAGGGCATTACCGTCAAACGGCGATGAAGATCTTTGCCTTTAAGCTGGTAGTCTGGATGGGGCACTTGCTTAATTTCAATCAGCAAATCTCCTGCCGCAGCACCACCCACTCCGGGTGCACCTTGGCCTTTTAGGCGGAGGGGTTTTTGTGGATCCAGGGTTTTGGGTATTTTTATATTTAATTTTTTGTGTTGATGACTGACCATGCCACGGTCATCGACTACTGGCACGTGGTATTCGATTTGATGTTTGCCACCTTTAACCATCTCTTCGAGCAACAACGGCAGACTTATGTGGATATCTTCCCCTCGCATTTGAAAGCTTTGTTGATGCCCTGAATGATACTGTCTATGAGCGGTGCCTTGACGACCAAACATGGCTTCAAAAAAATCACTGAAGTGTTGATGTTGTTGATTGCCATCACTATTACCTCCATAGAAATGGTTAGCTGACTGCCAATCCGGTGGTGGCTCAAAGCGTTGGCCGTGTCCGTACTGCCTGATTTGGTCGTACTCCGCACGCTTGTCTTTATCTTTCAATACCTCGTAGGCTTCACCAACTTCTTTAAAACGTTCATCGGCGTCGGTTTCTTTACTGACGTCGGGGTGGTATTTGCGTGCGAGCTTGCGATAAGCGGATTTTATTTCTTTATCCGTGGCTTGCTCATCGATGCCAAGAATGCGGTAATAATCTTTAAATTCCAAAATGTTTATCCCCTACGAATTTAACTATGACAGATTCATAGTCTTGACCCACCGATTATTGAAGAAAAATGCCGGTAGATCAATATCCCGCGAATTCATTTTCAGTAACACGCCAATTATTGCCAAATCTACAATTAACTTATACCATTACCGTTAATCAGGCAGCTCCTATAGCTGCCTGTTTTAGTTTTAATAGCGGAATAGGTTTGCAGTTCCATGACGACAGCATTAATGAATACTTATGGCCATCGAGATTTGACCATGGTGCGAGGACAAGGCTGTCGAGTAT
>CAZEUZ010000155.1:0-4644 GCA_964515805.1 uncultured Cellvibrionaceae bacterium
ATTGATAGTGTCTGCCTCAAAGGGTTGAAATAGCTCCCGGCGGAAAGCATAAAATGCTCCATGTGCGCCAAGTAGCCCACCTATGGCGGCCTCGTTATGTTTTATATTTCTTTGATATCGCCAGTAAACCGCTTCTCCCTCCGAACCCGGATTGAGCAAATGATAATTACTGCTGACAACGCCGGTATCGGGATCGGCAAAACGCTCGGCCAATTTGTACATGGCATCGATAGATACTAATGCCGACACATCGCTCAATGCGACAATGTTGGTATCGGTTTGAGAAATAGTTTCATTCAGTATGGCAACTTTGCCTCGGTTTTGCTGATGATCGATAATTTCCAAATTGAGATGCTCACATTCTATTTCGGCTGCCGTTTTTTTGGCGATAGCAGCCGTATCATCAGAGCAGCCATCCATGACAACGATTACTTTCAGCCGATCGGTAGGGTAATCGAGGGCGCCGGTATTACGTATCTTATCGGCGATATAATTCGCCTCATTATAGGCTGGGATAACAATCGTTATCGATGGTAGGATATCTGTATTCAGTGAGTTTTCTTCGGCCGCTAATAGTGTAGTGGATCGCTGATTTCTTTTCCTTTTGCCAAGCCAGTTGAGAAATACTGGATAAATTGCATGATGATAAACAATCAGTAATGCAGCGAGTATTGTGATTACAGCGATAGTTTGATTAAACATTGCTAATCCCCCAAATAATTATCGACGCAGTGACGCGTAAGATTTTGCCATCATCCGCACATCGCCATTGGCGATCACAAAATCCCGTGGGCTTTGCGTATTTTTTTCGGCTAGGGCTGCATTGAGTTGCTCGGCCATTTTTTCTGAATCATTTGCTGGCACCAAATAGCCTGTTTCAGGACACAGCGCTTCAGCGGAACCGCCTACATTAGTCACTACAGCACGCGCACCACAGGCCTGCGCTTCGAGTGGAGCGAGCGGCATGCCCTCTTTTTGCGAGGGTAGACAAAAGAGATCGATGGCATGATAAAAACTTGGCATGTCGTCAATGCGGCCGAGAAAATGCACGCGCTTATCCAATCCAAGCTCTTTGGCCTGCTTTTGCAATTCAGATGCGCAGCTGCCGCTACCTGCAACGGTTAAATGGATATTAGCGGGTAAACGAGCCAGTGCATCAATCAGTGTTTTTTGTCCCTTTACCGGTTCTAGTCGGCCAGAACAGCCCACTAATGTAACATTGGTAGGCAATCCTAGTTTTGAACGGGCATTGTGACTATCACCCGGTTTAAACCGCTCGGTGTCGATGCCGTTGTGAATCGTTTGTATCTGTAAGTTAGGCCAGTATGTTTTTATTGTTTTGGCAACTATGTTAGCATCAGCCACCATAATCGGTGAAGTCAGTTTGATTAGGATAGATTGAAGCAATCTGCGCTTGCGGTTAGATAGGTGCCAAACGTCATGTTCGGTATGTATAAGCTTTTTTACGCCGGCGAATTTGCTAGCAATACCTGCATAGATTAAAGGCCCAATGTGGTGTGTGTGGACGCTGTTAATCGTCCGTTCTTTCATCCAATTTTTCAATTGCCATATCAACTTTGGCTGCCAGCCGGGCTGTTTGTCGAGAAATATCAGTTTGTCACTGAATGGCCTGAGTACAGGCCAGTGTGTTAAGGCATCTTCCTTGCGACCCTCAAGGCTGATAAGCAACATGTGTTCGTTTTTGTCTGCATATCTTAAAAGATCCAATGCCATGGTTTCTATGCCACCGGCGCTGAGATGCTGAACGACTTGTAAATTAATCGTTTGTTGTTTGTTCGCATTCATGGCTTCTATATCTATTTCCATAATCGTTGTTGTTGACTAATGGGTAATGGGTGGTAAGCGGGATAAAACAGGTACTCCAACTAATTTTTCGATTTGTTCGCGCCGACGTATGGTGTTGTCCATCAATTCCAGCATGGTTGCCAGACCTATGCCCAGAGCGAGGCCGGCAAATACACCACCGACAACGAACACTACAGTGGGCAAGTTGTTGGGTACTGTCGGAGTGAAAGGCTGGTCGATCACTTTGACTCGCTTGGTTTCTTCAAATTTGCCCAATGAACCAGTCACGCGAGCCATCTCATGTCGGTGTAGTAGTTCTTCATAGAGCTTTCGTTTAACTTTCAAATCGCGCTCAAGCTTAAGAAGCATCTGTTCGTGTTTACTGAAATCCGCTGTTTTAGCTTCTAGCTCATCAACCATTTCTTGCAATCTTTCAACCTCTTTATCGAGACTGGTATAGCGAGAGCGTTGCGCCTGTAACAATTGAAGCTGAGAGACCAGTAATGTCGAGTCATTACTTTTTTCTGTGGTTGTAGTTTGGCTGGCAATCTGCCACATTTGATCGGTATCAATCTGATTTTTACCCTGTTGCAAAACCTGCTGTCGTTCATTTTCAAGGTTTTTGAGTTTTCTTAATGCCGCTTGGACCGAAGAATGACTATCCGTGTACTGTGTTCTCAATAACACAAGATCACTGCGGATGGTGATGATCTGTTCCTCTATTCGACCAAGTACTGGATTGGTTTGGGACAATTGTTTATCAATGCTATTTAAACTCTGTTCCGCACCAGCCAGTTCCGCTTGTTTTTCCGACAATAGTTGCTGTAGCTCTACCAGACGGCCCATATTGCTGCCATATAATTCCGGCAATTCGGATCCATGTTTATTCTTGTAGTCCGCCAATGCTTGTTCGGCTAGGTCCAACTCCTGTCTGCGGTCTTCAAGGCTCTTCGAAAGAAATGCAGCAGAATCCGTTATCGACGACCTTTCCGGCGCCAGTAACTGTTCGATAAAATGTGCGCTGACTGACTCTAAGATAGCTTTAATATCATTGGGTTCACTGGATTTATAATCGATACGTATTAGCTCTGTCCCCGACATAGTTACATTGAGCGCACTGGATAACTCCTTTATTTGTCGATTTCGTTCATCTGTAGCCGTTGTTTCATCAATCAATCCTCTTTCCATGGCAACTGAGCTAAGGATATGTCTGCTGTGCAAGAGCGTTTTCAATGCACTTATACGATCTTCCAGCATGGCGGAAACAGCAAGATCTTCCAAGAATGGATTCATTTTGGCGGTTTCCTGTATCAACATACTAGTATGAGCCTGGTACTGTTTAGGCGCCGACTTGCCAACAACAAAACCCATCACGGGCAGCAATATAATGGGGGTAATAATAAGATAACGCCGCCGCCAAGCGCCTGCCAACATCAGATGGATCCGATAGCTAACACCGTTCATAGTTGCTCCAATAACTGATTGATTTGCTGCGCGCGCGCCTCCCAAGTATCTTCGCGAACAACCGCCTGCAAGGCCGGTTGTGATGATGTTGTTTTATTTGCTTGTTCGAGATAATAAACAAATCTCTCCTCAGTAGAGCAAATGGCAATAGTGTCTTGGTAGACTAATGCTGCCGGATAGGCTGTACTGATAACAGGTCTGCCAGCAGCCAAATATTCACGCAATTTCAGGGGGTTGCAAGCCTGAATTTGATCATTGTTTTTAAAGGGAAGCAAAGAAGCAGTCCAATGTTGGCTGTAACTCGGCAATACTTGATGAGGCCTTGGGCCTAACAAATGAACATTAGACATGCCTGATAAAGAACTAATGTCAATATCGGCTTTGCCGATAAGTACAAAATGCCATTCAGGCAAACGTTTGGCCAGCGATTGAACTAATTTAAGATCGAACCATTCCGCAATACTGCCGTAAAAACCAGCAATAGGACGACCATCATCTGGCAGATCATGAGCTCTATCCACTGTTTGTGAAAATAATTCGTAGTCAACACCATGAGGAATCAAATGCGTTTTATCACTGGGAAAGCGCTTTGCTAGAACATCGCTAGCGGCGAGTATTAAATCAGCCGATTCGACTAACTCGCGTTCGCGTTGGCCCACCACATCGTGATCAACACCAGCCAGCGCAGAAAAATCATCGCCGCAATAGTAGACAACAGCACTTTCCTCTAGTTTGCCAATCATATCGACAGCGGTCGGTAATGATATCCAGAGAATTGGCCTGTGAAGTTCCATCTTATTTTGCACTTGCTGAATTTGCTTTTGCAAAATTTTACTGGAAAGTTTGCGTGCAAACATTGAGCGCGGGGCAGGCCAAGTTAGCGGGTTTAACTGGACTATATTGCTATTGCAGCTAGATGTTTCCGTTTGATTTGCTGAAGTTGCGGAAGGTTTTGAAGCAGAGGTCAGCTTGCGCCATATTCGACAAAAATCAGCTTTTCCAAGATGAGGCTGGCGCAATCCTATCGAATTAATCCACAACACTTGTCTCTGCTGTGCAAGGTACCGAACTAGATGTTGCGTGCTACTCGGCAGGCCGCCCCAGTCTTCACCAAAAACGATAAGGTCTCGTTGCATAGTATTTTATCTTACAGTAGTGATCAATTTTGCAATACCTTTTAATAGGATAAAGCAAAAATTATGGCTTCTTTTGTTTTGCCTATGTTTTGCGTTAAAGTGTCTAGTCGATATACACTTTCGTAGTATTCTACACCTTTCATTGACAAATCATATTTTTGAAATCAGAGCCAACCGCTCGAAAAGCTTTCCAATGAGGATATTTGCAAGCGGCATGTAGATGCATAGTCAGTGCCCG
>CAZEUZ010000156.1:0-2570 GCA_964515805.1 uncultured Cellvibrionaceae bacterium
ATGCGGAAAGTCTTGGACATTTGTAATCAATCCTATCGTCCTTGATTATTAAATACTTTTGCCTTAATTTTTTTTAACGCTGTCCAAGTAGCAATTAACACTAGAGGAATACTTACTCCAGTCCACAAATAATGGGAATTCAGGCTGCCTACATACTCCAAACTCTTATATATGTAGCTCAAGAGAGAGCTCGCATAGTAGGTAATGGCAACAATCGATAGCCCTTCAACCATTTGTTGTAAACGTACTTGCATTTTAGATTGTCGCGCAACAGACTCCAGTATTTTTTGGTTCTGCTGTTCTACATTCACATTGACGCGAGTACTGAACATATCAGTGACACGCTGTAGGTGAATTGAGAGTTCTTCAAGACGAATCTGAGCAGATTTACATGTGCGCATAGCAGGCCTCATGCGGCGAATAAAAAACGTAGAAAAAGTCTGATAACCAGCTACCGGCTTACAGTCGAGTTCTATCAGCCGTTCATCAACGATATTCTGATATGCCTTAGTGCCAATAAAGCGCCGCAACGTCAATGCACGCATTTGTTCATTCTCAGCCATTAAATCAAATAATTCACCCAGTAATTGCTTCTCTTCTACGATGGTGTTTCGTTCAGGAAAAATAGTGGCCAGCCGAGTTAAGTGACTGTCAATTCTATCGAGCTCTTTTAGTATTTTCTGTGCAATGGGTAGAGTCAGTAATGACATCATGCGATAGTTCTCAATATCGATGATTCTCTGAACTAAACGACCAGCCCGTCTTGGGCCCAAACCAAAGTCATCTATCAATACATTCATATAACCCTGATGATCAGCAATGAAATTACTCCAAACTATAGCAATGTTATGGCTAGTACTACTGGCAAAAATCTGAGACTCTCCAAAAAAGCGATGCAAAGAATCTTTATGGATGGATCTGTCTTCAGTTTTGTTAAATAGAAAACGGATGCCGGTTAGTCTTTTCCCAGGAGCATCATTTAGCCATGCATTATCCAAACTTGATGTGATTTCACTAAATAGCTGAGTATCTGCTTGATTATCAATGAATACATACGATGTATACTCATTGTAGTAATCGATTCTAATTTCGGTGTTATCAATGTGGCATACGATGCTTGATGGCTGCTCTGAAGTGACGGTTGCATCTGCAGATTTGATAAGACGTTTAGCGTACTCTTTTTCTTCATTAATTGTGCACCCCTCCCTTAAAAAACTTTGTGCAATTATTTTTACAGGAGGGGTAAAAACTGGATAGCTACGAGCATGTAATTCATTGCGTAATGTGAGAATAGGAGTATTCATCAACATCTTAGTAATTTCGTCTAAAAACCTTCTTGTTTCTTTATTGGTTGTCATTTTGCCCTGCAGCGGTTGACTATTATCGAGCACAGAATCTTCTCTATTCATAACTTTGAGCGTCCCGTTCTTATTTAAGGGACAATAAGTTATATTACACGGATTTATGCTTGGTCAGATGACTTGCCCAACCCAATTTAGTCCGGCAAGTATCGTAAAAATCGTGATCTTGCGGATGAATGAGTGTCAATGTTTCAGGCTTTTTACTAATATGTAATTCATCCCCAAGCTCAGTGGCAATATGGGCCTGGCCGTCACAAGTTACATCTGGGCAAGCGCTATTATCTTCACCAATCAGCAATTTAATATGACTTTCGGAGTTGACCACAATAGGTCGGCTGGTAAGGGTATGCGCATTCAGTGGGACTAGTACAATAGCAGCTAAGCTCGGATGCATCAGCGGTCCACCACCGCTGAGCGCATAGGCAGTTGACCCAGTGGGAGTAGAGACAATTAAACCATCAGAGCGCTGACTGTAGACAAATTCATCGTCGATATATAATTCAAATTCAGTCATCCTAAGATAGCGGCCAGCGTGCAAAACAACATCGTTTAGCGCACTATTTTGAATAATAGGTTTATTGTTTCGCACCAGCGCTATATTGAGTAAAAATCGTGTTTCACTGATGTAGTGCCCACCGAGCACTTTGGCAACTTTGGTTTCTATTTCTTCCGGCATAATGTCGGCTAAAAAACCCAAACGACCCCAGTTGACTCCTAGCAGAGGAACCTGAAAATCAGCCATTGAACGGGCCGTGCTCAACATGCTGCCATCGCCGCCGATAACAATGACGAGATCACACTTTTGTGCAAGATCGGACTCCGAGCTGACATCGACATTCTTTATTGACAGAATTTCAGCTAATTCATCAGATAAAGTGACTGACACTCGCTGGGATTGCAAAAAAGTAATCAGGCGTTTACTGGTGTCACAGGCATTCGCTGTATTTAAGTGCCCTATTAGTCCTATGTGGGAAAATTTCAACATGAAAACTTTTATTATTTTTAGATATTTGTCAGGCTTTGGACATTTACCTACGCAAGGATAATATTTGTAGTATTTTCCTAAGAAGATAATGAACGATTGCTAGCCTTGATAAATTCTTGTTTAAGCTGCTGGTAATTATGTGCGGCAGGGAGATTGGGGAATTTGTCAATCACAGATTGTGGAGCTCTGAATAGGATGCCAGCATCGGCTTGATGAAGCATACT
>CAZEUZ010000157.1:0-3346 GCA_964515805.1 uncultured Cellvibrionaceae bacterium
GTTTCTCATCTAAATCTACACAAAACTTTTTGTATTCCTCATGGTGGTGGTGGTCCAGGGGTCGGCCCGGTGGCAGCTAAAGCGCACCTCGCACCTTTTTTGCCAACTATGGCCAACGAAGTCTTTGAGTCACAAAAAACGCCTAATGCGCCGGCTATTTCCGCTGCGCCATTCGGTTCGGCTAGCATTTTGCCGATTAGCTGGATGTATATTCAAATGCTAGGGGGTAAAGGGTTACTGAAAGCGACTCAACACGCAATATTAAATGCTAATTATGTCGCTCACCGTTTAAAAGGTGCTTATTCTGTGCTCTATACTGGTGAAAAAGGATTAGTGGCCCATGAGTGCATTATCGATTTGCGACCTATTAAAGAGGAAACAGGTATTTCTGTGGAAGATGTAGCCAAGCGCTTGATTGACTATGGTTTTCACGCGCCGACTATGTCCTTTCCGGTTTCCGGTACCTTGATGATCGAGCCGACAGAAAGTGAGTCAAAACAGGAACTGGACCGATTCTGTGACGCCATGTTAAAAATCCGGGAAGAGATCAGCCGTGTAGCTACCGGCGAGTGGCCACTAGAAGACAATCCACTGGTCAATTCACCACATACAGCTGTAGCATCAACGGTGGATGTGTGGGAGCATGCTTATACCCGGAAGGAAGCGGTTTATCCTCTCACTTACTTGCGAGAGAATAAGTATTTTCCACCAGTAGGGCGTGTGGACAATGTTTTTGGCGATAAAAATTTGGCTTGTTCTTGTCCGTCCATAGAGAATTATCGTTGATGGACTGATCTTTTTTGATGGAATATGCTGATTATTTGATTGATTTAAGAGTGAAATCCTAACATGGTTCGATTATATCGATTACCTTGTTCTTAATTTCTTTAATCTTTAGCAGTGTCAGATATCCTCTTAACGTGTAGCCCGATCGGTTTAAAATGTCAGGGTCGAGACTAGGATCGCTATATTCTCCAGCGGTTGGGTGTACGCCATCTGCAGAAATCAAGGTCCCGTGCCAGTCAAGATCAGGTCGTCTTTTTATGATCTCTTCCCAAAAACCTATGATTGGTAACTTCTCTTCTTGTGCAAGCCGAATAATTTTTTGATTAGTTGTTATTACCTCAAATTCCAATTCGCGTCGCGGTGGAATCGTCGACAAAACAGGCATAATATGCGCCTGTTTTAGTTGTTGAACAACGGTTTTTAAATCACGGTAGATATCGATCGGAAATCTTCCTTGGTAGATATCATTGCTGCCAAGTAAAACGATAGCGATAACACTGTCTCGTATAACCGCGACTTTAGGTGGTTTATCTTGTTCTGGACACAACAACGATGGTTTAGTTGTACGATTATTCAACAATGTAGTGAGCGGTTGATGGTCACAAAAACCACCAGCAAAATCGCCTTGACCTCCGTATAAGTATTGATGCGCCGTGATGCCTGATACAGCAGTGTAGCTACGTCCTCCGGATGGATGATCAAAGCTCGCTAATTGCCATCCATTTTTGTTGTCGGCAGCCGCTGCTCGTCCTCCTAAAGATTTGGACCAATCTACAATAGCAGAAAACTGACTGACTCCTTGTCGGCTGACGGTGCCATAATGATGAGCGTAAGTGATAGAGTCGCCAAGATGAACAACAAAGCCAGGTGTTTTTTCTATGTTGCCACAAGCAAGAGACGTTTTTCGGTAAATATTTTTAAGGTGAGAAATCCAATGATTTTCCCAGGGATCATCATACTGATTTAGGACAATATAATCAGTGGCTTGCTGTTGTTGCGTATCGTCCTCTTTTTTTGTATTTGGTTTTTTGGTATCGACAGAAACTGTCTGGCAAGCAATTAGAAAGATACAGCAAAATATGGTGACTGCTGAAGTTTTTATGGTACGAGCGAACATATCAATTTGCTAGGATTTTTTATTAATCACTTCTGTTCTAAACATGAAGTCACCCGTTTTTTTATCATTAAAATAATACTGAAGCGTACGTTCTACAACGGCAAAAGCCAATGAATCCCAAGGTATTTCATTTTCTCGAAATAGCGCCACTGTCAAGGATTCAGGGCCTGCAGAGAATTTCATATCAGTCATTGTGGCGTGATAAAAAAAATACAGTTGATTGACGTGTGGCAAATTAAACAGTGTGTACAGGTGATTAATACGTAGATTCGTTCTGGCTTCTTCCCAAGATTCTCTTATTGCGCCTTCTTCTGAAGTTTCTCCGTTTTCCAGAAAGCCGGCCGGCAATGTCCATAGCCCTAGGCGTGGTTCAATAGCCCGTTTACATAATAGTATCCTGTCTTGATAAATAGGCAGGCAACCTGTGATAACACGCGGATTTTGATAATGAATCGTATCGCAGCTATTACAGACGTGGCGTTTGCGATCTTCTCCCGAAGGAATACGCCATGTAACAGTTTTACCGCATTCGCTACAAAATTTCATGATATGTTTCTATTACCTATTATTTTAACCTTTGCTTTTTCAATCATTGTGCTCGAAAGGTTGCTGGTTTCAAACAGATACTTGTCGATGATGAAACTGACATGCCCTTTGGGAATATTTTCCAGATATTCCATCATCAGTCCATTGAGTGTTTTTGGGCCATCGTTGGGTAGATCCCAAACCAATAGCCGGTTGATATCGCGAACAGTGGTGCTACCTTCAATGAGGTACCAATTATTTTCACAGGGCTGAATTTCTCCCGTGACATTCCCGGCTAAGTTAGTCGTAAACTCGCCAACAATTTCTTCTAACAAATCTTCCAGGGTGATCAACCCTTGAACTTGGCCATATTCATCAACCACTATACCCATGCGGTGTTTTTCTATCTGAAAATTTGATAGTTGAGTGGGTAACGGCGTGCTTGCCGGCACAAAGTAAGGGTCACTGATGAAGCGCCGGAGATCTTTGTGTGTAATATCGACATCATCACCTGCCATAAATCGTGCGGCATGACGTAGATGCAGAATACCGATAACATTATTAATGTCGCCACTGTATATCGGAATGCGCGTATATTCTGTCGAGCGAATTTTCTCCAGCAATACGGCAATATCATCTTCGATATCCAAACCAAAGATATCGCTGCGAGGGATCATAATATCCTTGACCATGGCTTTGCCTAGGTCGAGAATATTGAGCAACATATTTTGGTATTGATCAGGTATCAGGTCGCCTGCTTCATCGACAACCGTACGCAGCTCCTCCGGGTTTAAATGCTCCTGCTTAGATATGTGATTCGGATCAACACCAAATAGACGCGCTAGCGTATTGGAAATGCTGTTGATTAACCACACTGCCGGATAGAGCAAAAATAACAGTGGGCGCAGAATAAAACTC
>CAZEUZ010000158.1:0-5681 GCA_964515805.1 uncultured Cellvibrionaceae bacterium
CTCTATTACTAGTTCGTTCTGGTCTGCTTCATGATCGATCAAATTGCTATCCGGACGGCCACTATATGACAGCATGTCAGGATTTACGCAACCCTGTGGGTGGTAGGCCACCGATGGCAGCGCCAGTAAAAGCTCGTCTTCAATCAGCTGATGCAAATCGACTTGCCGATCACCAATGAACAAGGGTTCCCAGGGATCGGTCAAATCTACAGCCTGTTGTTCCGAATTTACCATCATTAACGCGAATCGGCATTTAACAGGCAAACTAAAAATCGCTAGACAGCGCTGGCAAGTCAAAGACAACTCGGCAGCAGCATTACCGTTGAGTTGACCATCGTGCCGACAATCCTCAGAGAATGTCAAATTAACGGTAGCATCACCCTTACTGCTAGCGAGCAGACCACACAAGCGACTCAACTCTGAAATAGCTACAATCGCCGAAATTTCTACGCCAAGATTAACAAATTTACGAGGGCAGACATAACGGGGTAGCCGTCTTTGTGATAAACTGCTCGACATATGCGCGGCATCATAGGGATTATCCTTGTTGCTGTCAAAGTAAAAAAATCAAATAACCGTTAAATCCCGTCTTTTACCTTGATCGATGTCACTGTGGTGACATTCTTTAACTAGTCAAGTTGCTACGTTTGGGTGTTACTGGACAGATAGATTCCTACCGGAGAAACCCAAGAATTTTGCGATACCACTGCCTACAGCGACACCAAATCTTTGAGTTATTTCTTCGATAGGTGACGGTCGCGGAGTGTAGTCGTGAATTTCTTCTGTGCCGATAATTTGGCGAGCCACATAACTCGCACTGCCCAATCCATCAATTAAACCCAAAGCCAATGCCTGCTCGCCGTTCCACAACAGCCCTGAAAATAATTTATCCGAATCAGTCAAACGATCACCCCTACCTCGCTTAACTACCTGGATGAATTGTTGATGCGTTTTATCGAGCACACTCCCCCAGAATTCAACTTCGTTTTCTTTAAGTGGAGAAAAAGGATCGAGAAAAGTTTTGTGTTCACCTGCCACAAAATGACGTCGTTCTATACCTAATTTTTCCAATGCATCGACATATCCGAAACCGGAGGCTGTCACACCGATAGAACCGACTAAACTGGCTTTATCTGCATAAATTTGATCGGCAGCGGCGGCTACATAATAACCACCGGAAGCCCCTATTTCGCTGATGACCGCATAGAGCTTCTTGTCAGGATATTCACTTCTGAGCCTGAAAATCTCATCGTAAATATAGCCTGCATGTACTGGACTACCACCAGGACTGTTGATTGACAGGATAACTGCTATAGAGTTGCTACTATCGAACGCTTTGCGTAAACCGGTTATCACTGTTTCCGCATCACCCGCTTCTTCCGCTGCAATAATGCCGTTGATTTCTATTAAAGCGGCATGGGGATCTGTAATATCAACGGTAGCCATTGGTCGCCCACCCTTTGCAAAAGCCAAAAACACCAAGAACAGGTAGAAAAAAGTCAGCAATTTGAAAAAAATACCCCAGCGGCGCGTTCTTTTTTGCTCGCGCAATGCATCCTGCGCAAGAGATGAAACCAACAGCCAATCGCGATGTTCGCTGTCGGGGTTTACTTGGCGTTTTTTTCTGAAGAACATAATACACTCCCTATATACACTCTACCCATTTTCGGTTATCTATTTGTTTACTATTAATTAGCTTTCTTGCTTATGCCTAGTACCATTTGCAGCAAGTGTTTCAGGGCATTGTTAACTGTTTACATATAGCGGTCAAATCATCGTCAAGCGGCGCCTCGACGAGGATTTTATCATCGCTTTCATGACTTGCAGCTGTCTCAGCCGAACCAGGCAAGGTAAATTCCAATCTGAATGCGTGTAAAAATAATCGCTTTAAGCCTATTGAACGGAATCTTTTGTTGACAGCTTCGTCACCATATTTAGCATCACCGACAATAGGATTACCAGCGCATTGACAATGAACGCGTATCTGATGAGTGCGGCCAGTTATGGGCTTTGCCTCTATTAAGCTGGCATGCTGATAGAGTTTTATTATCTTATATTCCGTCAGCGATGACTTTACGCCAGGCATATTGATTTGTGCAGGTTTCACTATCCGCTCACCACTGATTAATTGATTTTTGACTAACGGTTGATCTATTGACCGGCATTGTCTTGGCCAACAACCAGCGACTAGTGCATGGTAGATTTTAGTGATTTTCCCGGAACGCAATTGTTCCTGTAAATGACGCAGGGCACTGCGTTTTTTGGCGACCATTACGCAACCGGATGTCTCTTTATCCAATCGATGCACCAGTTCTAAAAAATGCTGCTGTGGGCGCATTTGGCGCAAACACTCAATTAGACCGAAACTAATTCCACTACCACCATGGACTGCAAGTCCCGAAGGTTTATTGATCACCAAAAGATGGCTATTCTCATAAATGACCGAATTCTCCAGCAAGGACACAAATTGAGGATTAGGGGTGAATATTTTTTTACTCTCACTTGCTGCGGTACGTATTGGTGGAATTCTCACTTTATCGCCAAGTAACAGCTTATGATATGGTTTGATGCGTCCTTTATTAACTCTCACTTCACCCTTACGCAAAAGACGATAAATACGTGATTTCGGTACTCCCTTCAATTTAGACAATAGAAAATTATCTACTCGCTGACCGGCATGGGAATCATTGATAGCAATAATTTGGACCCGACTATTATCTCGCAACATATTTCACCTAAAAACGATTTGAACTTACCGCGCTTAACTCTATCCTAACATTAGAATGCTGGTTTATTTGAAGCAATTGTGGTTTGCTGCTATGATCCATACTTTATTGGATCGGGCCGTGCTGCGTTATTCTACAATCGTGTTTCAACTCAGCAGCGCAACCAACTATCTTATTGTAGTGTTTGAGCAAATAAGATAAATTCGCGACAGTTTTTAATCGCCTGTCGACTGTTATAAAGTCAGGTAACAGGCATGGTAAGTCATACATTTTAATATTTGTATAAACGGCTATCTTCATTATCTGTCAAAGCACTGAAGTATTGAGTAAGCCAGATATACAAAAAATGATTAATTCAAACAATCAATAGGTAAAATAACCAGGCAAATGGACAAATAGAGCGCTACTTTTTCTTGTTAGAGAGATAAAGTTACAGAGCAGAAAACAGCAAAGTTAGAGTGACTAGAATCAAACAAAAAGTTGATTAAGATAACGAGTATTCGATGAATTACCCACCCAGTAAAGTGGGCCAATTTGTTTGAGAATATGTAGATTATTAATTAAATGTATAGTTTTAATCCAAACTGGATAACTATCAACTGAATACAAAAACCTCACCTATCAGTAGAGGGTAGAAAATTAAGCCAGATGAAAAACAAATTAGAGAGCCAACTGAAGTAAAAATTTACTAGGCCGAGTTGATGTGAATCATCAACATCAATGGCTAATGTTTTAATACTTACCCGCTTCTCAGTCTCTTTTTAACATCACGGATACCTTGTTTTCTACTGTAGGTCTAGTCAGCAGCTAACGGCCACCGCTCAATAACTATTCAAAGAACGATCACTCTCTTACAACAAGAACATTGGTCTCTGTCATACCGCTTGCCTGTTTTCACAGGAGAAGTCAATGAAGAGAATGTTAATCAATGCCACACAACCCGAAGAACTGAGGGTCGCCTTGGTCGATGGCCAACGGCTATACGATTTAGATATTGAAAATCGTACCCGCGAGCAAAAAAAAGCCAATATCTACAAGGGCAAAATCACTCGAGTTGAACCTAGTCTGGAGGCTGCTTTTGTCGACTATGGGGCTGAACGACACGGTTTTCTGCCTCTAAAAGAAATCTCTCAACAATATTATTCAAACAAACGATCAGATAATGACAATAAAAGTAGAATCAAGGATATTATCAGTGAAGGGATGGAAGTCATTGTCCAGGTTCAAAAAGAAGAAAGGGGCAATAAGGGCGCTGCATTAACTACATTTATCAGCCTTGCAGGACGCTATATGGTCCTAATGCCCAATAACCCTCGCGGAGGAGGTATTTCTAGACGTATTGAGGGAGAAGACCGTTCTAATCTAAGAGATGTATTAGCACAAATCGACGTACCTTCAGGGATGAGCGTTATTGTTCGCACCGCAGGTATTGGTCGAACCAGTGAAGAGTTACAGTGGGACCTCGACTATCTGCTCAATACTTGGAGGCTAATTACCACAGCTGCTGATGATGGTCCGGCACCTAATTTTCTGTTTCAAGAAACTAACTTGATCATTCGCGCAATCCGCGATTACTTGCGTCAAGATATCAATGAAGTCATAGTCGACAATCAAGAGACATTTAATTTAGCAACAACTTTTATTCAGCAGGTAATGCCTAATTATGGCAGCAAAGTGAGCCTTTACCGAGGTGATAGCTCCCTTTTCAGTCATTATCAAATAGAAAATCAAATAGAAACTGCTTTCCAACGTGAGGTCAAACTGATATCGGGTGGTTCCATTGTTATCGATATTACTGAAGCGCTAGTCGCTATCGATATCAATTCAGCCAAAGCCACCAAAGGAAGTGATATTGAAGAAACTGCACTACAGACAAATTTAGAGGCAGCTGACGAAATTGCACGTCAAATACGTCTACGGGATATCGGTGGATTAATCGTTATCGATTTTATCGACATGCAATCAGCACAGAGCAGACGGCAAGTTGAAAAACAGATAAATGATGCTCTCACTATTGACCGTGCACGGGTTCAGGTCGGTCGTATATCTCGATTTGGTTTATTAGAGATGTCAAGACAACGGCTACGCCCTTCCTTAGGAGAAACTACATTCAAAATGTGCCCGCGCTGTAGCGGCAGAGGGACGATTCAAACAACCAAGAGCATTTCCCTATCGATTTTACGATTAGTCGAGGAAGAAGCGCAGAAAAATAGTAGTTCAGAAATCCGTGCGCTAGCACCTGTCAAAGTTGCTACTTACTTGCTGAACGAAAAACGAAAAGCCATTTCCGCTATTGAATTACGCAACAGTACCCGGATTTTAATTCTACCCAAAGCAGATATGGTAACCCCTCATTTTGAGGTACAAAGAATCCGCGATGATCACAATGAGGTAGCAAAAACCAGTTATAAAATCGTTATAGATTCAGAAGACACCTCAACGAAGAATGAAAAAGCTCAATCAACAGCTACAAAAACAGCTGCGCAACCCGCAGTAAAACAGGTTACACCAACCCAGCCAGTGCCTGTGATTGAAGCATCAAAAACACCAGGTATCTTCTCTCGATTTAGATCTATGCCAAGCATAGTAACGTCGTTATTCACCGCAAAAAAGTCAACTAAAATAACAAAATCGTTAGATAAGCCCAATCGCAATAAAAATGCTAAACGGGCTGCTAAAAGCGACAATCAGAGTCATTCAGCAAGAAAAAATCGCAATAGCGACCAGAATAAGCGTAATACAAGGATAGAGGACTCAAAAAACTCACGTAGACGCGATCGTAATAGGCGCCAACAACGTAATCAAGACAACGAGCAACAACCTAACAGAAGAAAGAGCAAAACAACGAGAGAAGGCGTCGCCAGTAACGACAGTAGACCGGCCAAACGACCTGCAAATTGGGAACCACGCCAGCAAACTAGAAAGAAAAAGCCGCAAACTACTCATACTGGTGGA
>CAZEUZ010000159.1:0-12772 GCA_964515805.1 uncultured Cellvibrionaceae bacterium
CGGGTAGAGATTATATTTAAGTAACAGCGGGTAAACAGGCATTTGAGGGCCAATTCACGCATTCAAAAATGCACTAAATATCAGGTGCTATGGCTGCTTTTCGTCACCATAACTACCCAAGCAACAAGCATAAACGTTAACGATTATGCCAACCGTTCAGTGACCTTACAACAAACCGCTGAGCGAGTTATCGCTCTATCGCCTCATATCGTCGAGAATATGTTTAGTATCGGTGCGGGCAGTTTGCTAGTGGGTGTTGTCGATCACAGTGATTTCCCTCATCAAGCTAAACAAATAACACGTATTGGTGGAGCTAGTTCATTTAGTCTAGAAAAAATTTTATCGTTATCACCTGATTTAGTCATTGTTTGGGCATCTGCAGCTAAAAACAGTATTGTTGAAAAGTTAACATCACTGGGTATACCTGTGTACGTAGACAATCCACGTACACTAGTTGACATAGCTCGTTCGATTCGCGATTTTGGCTTGCTGACGGGTCAAATAGAAAAAAGTATAACCGTAGCAAATAATTACCTATTGGAGGTGCAATCGTTACGCAATCAGTATCAGCGAGTAGATGATATTACCGTTTTATATGAAGTATGGAATAATCCTCTACAAACCATAAACAGAAAACATATTATTAGCGATATAATAACGTTATGCGGGGGCAAGAACGTATTTGGCGATACATTATCGCTGGCGCCGAAGGTCAATATAGAAGCGGTTATCAATCGTAACCCAGACATTATCGTTTCCAGCAATACGTCTAATCAACAACAATGGTTAGACTATTGGTTGGCATGGCCTGTTTTGAGAGCTGTCCGTCACCGTCGTCTGTATGTTATTGATCCGGATCTGATTCAACGTCATACGGTACGTATTCTAACTGGCACAAAAATATTGTGCGATTACATCAATGAAACACCACTGACTGAACGTCAGCGTTAACTTTAGGTTGTTAAAGACCTCTTTAATTTACACACAGCAAAATGGGAAGATTCATCGAACCTTCCCATTTTGCTTAACCCTTCAAATATTTTTTTACTTATTGTTAAATCTTGTTATTTTCTTTTTTTATTTCTATAGCTGCAAAGCAGTAAAAACATCACTTATTGTTATCATATTTTTTATTCTAAAAACAATTAGTATGATTAGTATTACTAGTGCATATTCTATGCCAGAAATAAAAAACCTATAATTTTCAAAAAGTTAGAGGCTTTAAGCTATTGTTCCTCTATCTTGAAATGTCAATATGTTACTTATCGACCCTCAATTTGTTACCTGCTACCGAAAAGGTAACAAATTGAGGAGGAAATAGTGCGTTGGCGCGTTAAGATCTAGTAACTTTTTTCCTAGGAATACCCAATTTTTGGCGGCGCTCCCAGAGGCATTTTCGACTTACGCCCAGTGTTCGGGCCAATTCAGTTTCATTCATGCTATCCTGATTTTCGATAACAAAGTTTTGAAAATAGTCATCTAGAGAGAGATCTTGTTGGAAGTTTGTGTCATCTTCTTGAGAGGCAGTATACGGAGAGTGAGTTGCTAGTTGCTGTATTTTTGTGGCTTGATGTGAATGATTTTTAACATTGGAAACATTTTGGTCGATAGCCAGCAGTTTTCGATCAACTTTCTTACTGTCTTCGCACAAAATGACGGACCGCTGAATAGCATTCTCCAACTCGCGCACGTTACCTGGCCAAGGATAAGTAGTGATTGCATTGAGAGCGTCCGCCGAAAGAATCAAACGAGGTTTTTTATAGATCTTACAGTAATGCACCAGCAAGCATTCAGCTAGGGTAATGATATCCCTGCCTCTCTCTCTCAAGGGGGGTACATCCAGTTGCACGACATTAAGTCTGAAGAATAGGTCTTCTCTAAACTTTCCCTCTCGGCAATATTGAGCCAAATCACGGTGAGTCGCTGCAAGCAAACGAACATCGACTTTACGCGTTTCCACAGCGCCGATATGCCTCACTTCCCCTTCTTGTAGAACCCGCAATAACCGCGCTTGCGCTTCCATGGGTAATTCACCGATTTCATCGAGAAAAAGAGTACCTCCATCGGCCGCAAGTATCAGGCCATCACGGCTGTTGACTGCACCGGTAAAGGCTCCTTTTTCATGGCCAAACAATTCAGATTCGATCAAATTTTCTGGAATAGCGGCACAATTTATACAAATTATCGGTTGACCAAAGCGTTTACTGTTTTTGTGGATTGAGCGTGCAGTCAGTTCTTTACCCGTGCCGGTTTCTCCTTGGATTAACACTGTTGCATCTGTTGGAGCCACTTTTTCAATGTGGCTAAACAGCGTCTTCATTACAATGCTTTCCCCAATGATTTCTCCACATTGATAACAATCCTTAGCGAGGGCTGTTTCATCGTCAAGTGATTTACTCTGTTTGAGGATATTCGTGACTGCATCGACCATTTCCTTGTGATCAAAGGGTTTAGCGATATAGTCGACGGCCCCTATACGCATGGAATCGACAGCTGAACGCACACTGGCGTAACTGGTCATAATCAATACTGGGACATCTGTCGTCATTTTAATTAATTCAGTGCCCTGGTCGCCGGGTAGACGGAGATCGCTAATGATTAAATCGTAATCATCAAGAGGCTTATTACCGATAGCTTCTTTTACTGAGCTTGCTTCAAAAACCTGGTAACCGTGACGCTCTAAAAGTTTTCGCAAGGCGGAACGTATAACCACCTCGTCTTCAACAATAAGAATCTTTCTCATAATTCGTCTAATTAATTTAACTGAAGCGTCCTTTCAGACGTTGATCATTGACTGATTCGTATTGCTTCGTGATAAATAGGCAACTTCAACACAAAACAACTACCGCGGTTATTACTTACTGGCGTCTTGATTTCAATTGAACCATTGTGTTCTTTAATAATGCTATAAACTAAAGATAGACCCAACCCTGTACCTTGACCGGCTTCTTTAGTGGTAAAGAAAGGCTCCAACACTTTGTCAATGTGTTCGGGTGCTATACCCTCACCTTCGTCGACAAGGTAAATATAGACAAATTGATCATCTTTGTCAGTTGAAACGGTAATTTTACCATTTTCAGTGCTAGCGTCACGAGCATTGGCGAGTAGATTAATGAATACCTGAATAAGGCGTTGGTTATCACCTAAAACATAAATATCCCGATCAACATCATTGATAAATTGAATGTAAACAGGGTATTTTTGCAGTGACAGTAAATGAATAGCCTCATCTACTACTTGGCAAATATCCACCGAATGAAAATTGTTGCCATCAGGCTTGCCACTGTGGGCAAAGTTAACGAGAGATTGTACGATTCTATCAATGCGATCAGTTTGAGAGAGAATTTGCTTCGCAGTTTGCCGCTGTTCTTCTAAATCCGTCTCATAATCCAAATTCTGAGCTAAACAGGCGATACCTGTCACTGGATTACCTATTTCGTGAGCAACACCAGCTGCCAAACGACCAATAGAGGCCAAACGTTCATTGTGAGCCAATCGCTGCTCCAGCAGTTGTATTTCAGTGATATTTTCAATCAATACCACATAACCATCCGTACTTTGCAATGAAGAATGTTGAATCAGCGACTTATGCAATCGATACCAATGGGTATCGCCATCGTCATCAACAAATGTTTTATTAATAGAACGTTTGTTGTAAATAGGATCCTGATAATTGTTGACAAAATTATCAATCAGGTCACCCCAGGGTAAGGGCACATTATGCAGATGGGAGCCGGTAATATCTTCGCTAGCAATGCCGGTCAATTCTGTCATCGCTTTATTCCACAATAAGATTTCATTGTCAGGTCCGAGAGAACATACGGCAATTGGCAGTTCTTTTAACGTATTGCGATAGTGTAAGCGCAACTGATTAACATCGGCAGTTATGCCAGACAAGTTATGAGAAAGCCCATCCAGTCGGCTTTCAATCAAATTGATATCCGTTAAACCACGATTTTTCGGCAGCTTGTAAGGAAACAGGGTGTGCATGATGCCACTGGCCATGTTCTGTCCCATCAAGGCAGACAAATTGGTTTCCAAACGATTGCGCAGACGCCTCAAGGAATAAGGGCGCCGCTCGCTATTGTTCAGTTGTAAGTAATTCAGGGCCCGTTCGACTTCCGTGTTCGCGGCAGTCTCTCCGAGCACCTTTGCCAATTGCTGTTTGAATTCACGCACATTGTGTACGTCCAATATCATTCTTATAGGATGACTAAGCTCATTAAGCGCACACAACTCCGCACTGTAATGTTCTTCATCGGACATGGTAGTCAATAACGATACAGCACAAAAAGTCACTATATTAAAACCCAACGACAACGCGCTAATAGTATGCCAATGGGACATTCCAGCGCTAATTTCGATGTTGATCCAAGGCCAACTAAAGCTGTCATTCCCGGTAATGATCGGTAAAACCAAGCCTATAAACCAGATAAGCGTTCCCACTGATAAACCGGATAGAAAACCGTAATGATTAGCTCGCGGCCAGTGATTAATAGCGATGATGCCGGGAACGAATTGCAGTGCCTGAATAAATGTCAGCAGTGCCAAATCTAACATGGAATAGCGATCGTTAAGCATCATGTAGATAATGAAGCTACCCATAGATAGTGTAATGATAATTAATCGATATAAAAAACGTAGTTGAGAATAAAAGTTTTCTCGGTTTTTCAAATTCAAGTATGGTAACAACCAGTGATTTAACACCATGGTGGATACAGCGAGAATGCTTACCATGAATGCGCCGGAGGCCGCCGATAAACCGCCGATGTAAGTCATCAACGTAATGAGCTTTGCATCCGCAACAAGGGGAACACCAATGGTAAAATACTCTACCGCCAAAGGGACTTCCAACTTTAATCCCGCCCAGAGGATAGGAAATATCGGTAGCGCCATAAACAATAAGAATAATGGAAACGCCCAGCTGATGGTGCGGGCAGTCGCATCAATAGAACTATTGACATAGTTCATCTGGAAGACGTGTGGCATCAGCACACCAATAGCGATAAATACCAACAACAGCGCATGATAAGTTTTGTATTCAGCTGGCTGATGTAAAGCTTTTAAGTGTTCGGGATTATCGACTAGCCATTGATCGAGGCCGTCAAAACCATCAAAAACTCCATAGACTGCAAATAGACCCACCGTGAATAATGTACAGACTTTGATTAACGACCCAAATGCCATTGCAGTGATAAAGCCGGTTTGATGTTTACGGTTAACCCCATAAGTCATACAAAAAACAGCTATCAAAATACAATATAACAGTGCAATAGTATCGCGCTGATTAAACCAGGAATTGAGTCCTGTAGCATGTGAAGATAATTTACTGCCGGCTAACGTGAGTAATTCCGATGTTTCTGCCACTGCTTGAATTTGTAGGCATAGTAACGGTACGACCGCAAGCAGCATGCAGAGGGCAGTCAATTTGCCGACGCCTTCACTGGGGAACCGAAATACCAATAAATCCGCTACCGATCTCAATTGAAATCGCTGTGACAGTTTCGCCAACGGTGCTTGAATAATGGGTGAAAATAGAAAAAAAGCGCCGGTTCCCAAGTAGTAGATCAGGGTGCCGTAACCAAATCGACTGGCCAGATCAATAATCCCATAGAATGACCAAGCACTACCGAAAATACCAAGTGACAATATGTAGGTAACCGGATGTCTGACAATCCATTGCGGAAGCCAACCGCGCTCGGTGACGAAAGCTATACCGAATAGAACCAATAGATAACCGATACCGATTAGCCCAACGTGGCTTAATTCAAGGTTCATGTGCGGCCTTAACTAGACACTTTTGCTCTTTGCGGATTTTGGAACTACGATAATTTGTGAGTCTCTGAACTAAGTGGATACTTACTATCATCAGTAACCATAAAAGATAGGGTTTGTACCAGATTGCAGTGGGTGTAAGAATCCAGCCGAACAGTGTGGGTGAGAAGATATAAATAATCAGTAATAACAATAATAAAAAACGGTAATTTTGCATATTTATTCTATGATTTAGTGGATTCAAGC
Source organism: uncultured Cellvibrionaceae bacterium (assembly GCA_964515805.1). Classification (GTDB taxonomy): domain Bacteria; phylum Pseudomonadota; class Gammaproteobacteria; order Pseudomonadales; family Cellvibrionaceae; genus CAZEUZ01. Next base: position 6,022 of record CAZEUZ010000159.1, read on the forward strand.
AGTTTGTTCAATGTGTCAATTAATTGCTCTACACCCTCGCTTTTCCGCGCTGAAAAGGTTTGTACACTGACTAAATCGTCGACATTGGCGTCTTGTAAATGTTTACATACTTTGAAACGTGTATTATTAGCAGCACCATTTTTTAACTTATCACTTTTAGTTAGCAAAATATGTACTCGCATTTCTGCTTCGACAGCCCCATTGATAATCATGGTGTCGAATTCCTGCAGTGGATGACGAATATCCATTAATAAAATGATGCCGCGCAAGCCTTTTCTACAGCGCAGATATTCGGAAATATTGATATCCCATTGCCGCTTGATTGATTTGGACACTTTGGCATAACCGTAACCTGGCAAATCTACAAGGCAGCGGTTGTCGTCTATTCGAAAAAAATTGAGCAATTGGGTTCTGCCCGGTGTTTTACTCGTGCGCGCTAAACTTCTATTGCCAGTCAGCGTGTTGATAGCGCTCGATTTGCCGGCATTAGAGCGTCCGGCAAAGGCAACTTCACCTCTCACTTCTACTGGGCATTGCGCCAAATTTGATGCGCTTTGCAAAAAGTGCGCTTTGCGGTAGGGGTTGGCGGTCATAGATCTGTTACTTTACAAAAATTCCAGGATAGCCTGTTAACAGGCCACTAGTATATAATGCTTCACTTGAATTTACGGCGGCTATTTTGTAACTGCTCTACTTCATTATCTAATTTATATTGGTTTATTTGCTAATTTATCGAGTTGACTATTTAGCTTAATGAAAAATAATGGAAACTTGTCATGATCAATAAATACACTTTTTGGAAGACAGCCGCTTTTTTCTTTATATGTGCCATCACCAACCTGGCGACGGCCGCTTCTCAAGATAACATCAAAAAGATCAAGGCAGGTGATGCTGTTGCTGGTGAAGCAAAATCCGCCAGCTGTGCCGCATGCCACGGTGCGGATGGCAACAGCCCTGTTCCCTCATTTCCAAAATTGGCAGGTTTGGGCGAAAAGTATCTCTTTAAGCAGCTGCGTGATATTCAGTCAAAAAAACGTGACATTCCGCAAATGGCAGGGCTTCTAGATAGCATGAACAACAAGGACTTGCGAGATATTGCCGCCTACTACAACAGCAAGACCATGCAAATCAGTGGCGCCAAAACCATCGAAGTGCAAGTCAACTCCGGTATCAAAGTAGATGGTCTGGAGTTGGGTGAACGCGTTTTTCGTGCAGGCAATCGCGACAGTGGTGTTCCCGCATGCACTGGCTGTCATTCGCCCAACGGGCTGGGTAATGAACCCGCAGGCTACCCTCGTTTGAGTGGTCAATACGCCGAATATATCGAAGCTCAATTAAGAGCCTATCGCAGTGGCGACCGCACTAACGGTGGCGATACAAAAGTCATGCGTCAAGTGGCTCAATATATGAGTGATGCGGAAATCATCGCCGTAGCTAATTACATTGCCGGATTAAATTAATAACCGAATTAAATTTCATCCATTATTGGAATTTCTTTTCCGGTTAGGGTCAAATCTATCTGTGCTATCGAATGAAAGAGGAGATTTACCATGCGCATTATTACTATTTTATTGGCGCTAGCCGTTAATACCTTTGCACAAGCCGAGGAATCAGCTAAAAGAACATTTAAAGAAGGTGAGCATTACGTTCGTCTGCCAACGCCCGTACGGACTGCAGATCCTCAAAAAATTGAAGTAACTGAGGTCTTTTGGTATGGCTGTGGTCACTGTTACACGTTTGAACCTCAGTTGAAGAGATGGCGCAAAACCCTGCCCAAAGAAGTGCTCTTCGTCGAATCCCCCGCCATGTGGCGAGGCAATATGGAGACGCACGCGCGCATTTTCTATACTGCCAAGGCATTGGGTGTACTCGATACCATGCACAGTGCTGTTTTTGACGCCATGCATATCAAAAAGATGAAGCTCGATCGCCCCGAACAGATTCGGGCATTGTTTGAAAAACATGGCGTTTCAGCCGATGATTTTGACAAAATTTTCAACTCTTTCAGCATTACCAGCTCGGTCAATCAAGCCAAGGTGCTCGCACGCAGCTATGGCATTACCGGCACACCGGAAATTATTGTCGATGGTACATACCGAATCTCGGGGAGAATGGCAGGCAGCCAAGCAAACATGCTTTCTGTAGCTGAGCACCTAATCTGTAAGATCAACGCTGACAAGCAACTCGGAGACAAATCTACAACTGGTGCGGTTGAGCAAGCTCATATCTCGTCATTTTGTGCTGGTTACGAACCATAAACTTCGTTCATCACTCGAAACTGAGTGGTGCAGAAACTAATGAGTTTCCTCGAGCACCATTATCAGTCTTCCGTGCCACTTGCCCTACAAGGGCTAGCGTCAAAAAATGTATCTAGACTGCTTGCGGCGTTGTCACCCCAAGAGTGTGCCGCATTAGAGCATAAGCTTTTAAAACAGCCGACTCTAGCAGCATCACTGATTCGTTGTTTGGTCGGTAGCGAATATCTACTGGATTCGTGTTGCCGGCAGCCATCCTTACTGTTCGATTGGTTGTTGATGGAAGTTGCCCACTCGCCTTTATCCCTGAATCGGATCAAGGAATTGGCGTCTTCCATTATTTTCGATAGCAGGTCAATTGAATGCTTAAACCACAATCTGCGGCATTTCCGCCGTCAGATTATGCTTGCCATTATTTGGCATGACCTCAATCGATCGGCTTCCTTTAAGGAAACTACCTTATTGACGACTGCTCTAGCAGAGTTGTGCCTGCAACAAGCGGCAATTTTCCACTTTGACTCACTGGTAGCAGAATTAGGCAACCCCATCGGCAATAGAACAGGAGCTATTCAGCCCTTTCTCATTATTGGCATGGGTAAATTGGGTGGCGGTGAACTCAACGTATCTTCCGATATCGATTTAATCTTTGCCTTCCCGGAAGCCGGCTGTACCGATAAAGAGAAAAGTTCGATAGATAATCAGCTATTCTTCACTCGTCTCGGTCAGCGATTGATAAAAACATTAAATAACGTGACTGCAGAGGGTTTTGTTTTTCGAATTGATATGCGCCTTCGCCCCTACGGGGACAGTGGTGCATTAGTACAAAATTTTGCAGCTCTCGAAGACTATTACCGCAATCAAGGAAGAGGTTGGGAACGGTTTGCAATGATTAAAGCGAGGGTAGTCAGTACAGTATTGCCTAGCCATACAGCCAATAATATAGAAGGCACTAATGCTGTTATCCATCCTGCAAAGATGCAATTGGAAGCCATTCTGCAATCATTCACCTACCGTAAATATGTCGACTATTCTGTAATAGAAGCATTGCGGCGATTGAAAAAATTGATCAACCAGGAAATACGCCGCAAAGGTATGCAGGATGATATTAAGCTGGGACCGGGCGGTATTCGCGAAGTCGAATTCATCGTACAGGCGTTCCAACTAATACGCGGAGGTAGAGATCGGCAATTGCAAGGCAGACAATTATTGAAGGTTCTGCCACGTTTGAAATCAGCAGGTTGCTTAGATTATGAGGTCACTAGGGATTTGACTGTAGCCTACACCTTTTTGCGCAATGTAGAACATGCACTGCAAGCTTATCGCGATGAGCAAACCCAATCTTTGCCTCGAGATCAATTAGATAATCAGCGCCTCGCTTGGGTGATGGGTTATTCCGACTGGAATGTGTTTAATCAAAAACTTCTGCGCTATCGCCAGATAATTGACGAGCAATTCCAGTGGATGATATCTGATCCACTAAAAAATAAGATAGCTTTCTCCGAACAACCGGAATGGACTGCCTGCTGGCTGAATTCATTGGCTGATATGGATCAATTTTTACTACAACAGGGTTTTTTTCAGCCCCAAAAGATACAACGTTTACTACGGGATTTTCTCACCAAGCCGAGCGTGCAGCGAATGTCGTCGACTGCGAGAGAACGTTTGGATCTGTTAATGCCACTTTTGTTGGGTGCTGTGGCCAAAGTGGAAACTACTGATTCGCCGGATGCGGACACACCAGACAAAGTATTGATATTAATACTGGGCTGGTTGGAAAAAATTATTGGCCGCACTACCTATATGGTATTGTTGTTGGAAAATCCGGGCGCATTGGTGTTTCTGGTTCAACTTTGCGCCGCCAGCTCTTGGATTGCTGAACAATTAGCGCAGCTGCCGTCATTATTAGATGAATTGCTGGATACCGATGCTTTGTATTCGCTTCCTGACAAGGCTTCACTAGAGGATGATTTGCGCCAACAATTGCTGCGTATCCACCCCGATGATCTCGAAGCGGTTATGGACACACTGCGCTACTTTCGCATCTCCCACAGTTTACGTGCTGCCGCCAGTGAAGTAACAGGCAATCTGTCACTGATGAAAGCCAGCGATTATTTGACGTTTTTGGCTGAAGTAATTCTCAAACAAGTGTTATCCTCGGCTTGGCAAACGCTAATTACTCAATACGGCGCACCGGACGGCGATAAGACCCCGCATTTTATCATTATTGGCTATGGCAAACTCGGCGGCTTAGAGCTCGGTTACGATTCAGATTTGGATTTGGTATTTATTTATCAAGCCGACCCCCATGGTGTGACTGATGGAGAGCATTCCATCGACAATCAAACTTTTTATACACGCATGGGGCAGAAAATTGTTCACATACTCAATACGCGTACATTGTCCGGTAAGCTCTATGAGGTGGATATGCGCTTGCGGCCTTCGGGTAAATCGGGATTGCTGGTTACATCGATGCAGGCATTTTCACGTTATCAATTACAAGACGCCTGGGTGTGGGAACATCAAGCACTAGTGCGGGCTCGAGCCGTCGCCGGTTATCCCGCACTGGCGGAAGAATTTGACCAAGTGCGGCAGAAGATTCTTTGTCAACAACGAAATTACGCAGAGTTGAAAACAGCCATTATCGATATGCGTGCAAAAATGCGCACTCATCTAGACGATAGTGAAATCGGCAATCAGCGTCAATTGTTTAACCTAAAACAAGGTGCCGGAGGTATTGTCGATATAGAATTTATAGTACAATATGCGGTTTTAGCTTGGTCTAGTCAGTATCCATTGCTGACGGAACACACTGACAATATTCGTATACTGGAGTGCCTAGATAGACTCGGGCTTCTAGAGACAAAACAGACCGAGACGCTCACCGAAACCTACAAGTTATTCCGCGCGCTTGGACATCGATTAGCATTACAGCGAAAAAAGCCGATAGTTGTAGACGATGAATTATACAGTTGTCGGCGAAATCAGGTGCAGTTGATCTGGCGGTCTTTATTTAAGAATTAATATTCACAGGAGTTACTATGTCATTTGCTGATCGCGATGGTCTTATTTGGTTAGACGGACAATTGGTTCCCTGGAAAGATGCCAAAGTCCATGTATTGACGCACACATTGCACTATGGCTTAGGCGTATTTGAAGGGGTCAGGGCTTACGATACCGAAGTGGGTACAGCCATCTTTCGTTTAGACAACCATACTAAACGCCTACTTAATTCAGCCAAAATACTCAATATGAAATTGCCTTATTCACACGAGACCCTTAACGATGTGCAAAAATTAGTTGTTCGTGAGAACGGTTTAAAGAGTGCCTACATCCGCCCTATGTGCTTTTACGGTTCCCAAGGCATGGGATTGCGCGCAGACGGCTTGAAGGTACATGTTATGGTCGCCGCATGGGAGTGGGGCTCGTATTTGGGCGAAGACAATTTACTCCGTGGAATCCGCGTTAAAACATCTTCATTTAGCCGCCATCACGTTAACGTTACCATGTGCAAAGCCAAATCCAATGGCAATTACACTAACTCCATGCTGGCGTTGCAAGAGGCCATGAACGATGGCTATGACGAAGCTATGTTGCTGGATGTCGATGGTTATGTCGCCGAAGGCAGTGGCGAGAATATTTTTATCGTTCGTGATGGCGTCATCTATACGCCAGATCTGACCTCTGCTCTTGAAGGCATCACTCGTGATGCCATTATGATATTGGCAAAAGAGCTCGGTTATGAAATCGTAGAAAAACGCATCACTCGAGACGAGGTATACGTCGCCGATGAGGCGTTTTTTACCGGTACAGCGGCTGAAGTTGTGCCTATCCGAGAGGTCGATAGACGTCAGATTGGAGAAGGCACCTGTGGCCCTATTACCAAGCGTATACAAACGCTTTTCTTCGACACCATTTATGGTCGTAACAAAGACTATTTGCACTGGCTGACACCGGTCACGCCAAATGCATAGATTTAATAATCTAACGCCATGAATCTCTTTACAGATCAGCTCGCTCGCCATATTGAGGTTATGCAGTCTGTCCAGGAGCTTGCTGTAGTCGTCGAACAAGTGGCGCAACGGTGGATACAAACACTGCATGCCAGCGGCAAAATATTGTTGATGGGTAACGGTGGCAGCGCCGCCGACGCCCAGCATATTGCCGCTGAGCTGGTAGGGCGTTATCTCAGCGAAAGATCTGGGCTAGCTGCTGTTTCGCTGACCACCGATACATCTATTCTGACCGCAGTCGGTAACGATTACGGCTATGAAACAGTATTCTCTCGCCAGGTGGAAGCACTAGCGCGGCCCGGAGATGTAGTGGTGGGTTACTCCACCAGCGGCAATAGCGCCAATATCTGTAATGCTGTTAATGTTGCTAAAAAAATTGGTTGCTACTGTGTGGCGTTAACGGGTGCGACAGGCGGTAAACTAGCAAGCTTAGTTGACAGTTGTATTTGCGTACCTTCTACAGAGACTCCCCGCATTCAAGAAGCT
>CAZEUZ010000160.1:0-10496 GCA_964515805.1 uncultured Cellvibrionaceae bacterium
TTCAATCGTTGGCAAAACCCCGATTTTAATAGCGATAGGAGGCAGATCTTCAATTAATGCATCTAATTGTTGAGCTAATAGTGAGGTTGTTACTGGCGCTACGTGTTTTACACCCTGGGTATTTTGCGCGGTAATCGCTGTTATAGCGCTACAACCATAAGTATCAAGATCGGCAAAAGTTTTTATATCTGCCTGAATGCCAGCGCCAGCGCCGGAATCTGAGGCAGCGATCGTCCATGAGATAGGTTGTCTGTTTTTCATTGCAGCCTAAAAGTTAATTGGTTGGATTAAAAAAGTCGTCTGTATGATTCCCGATCATTATAATGACAACGTAAATGTAAATTCATCCTTATGTAAGGCACATTGAAGTGAAAAGGCGAATAGCTACTCTTTTTAAATTATTTTTTCTTACCTTCATCACACTAACCATTCTCGGCTGCGACTATAAGTTGTTTGATCCGAAGGGACCGATAGCAGACACACAGATGACGTTGATTATCGCATCTGCCTTAATCATGCTAATCGTTGTGATCCCGGTGATCATCATGGGTATTTGGTTCCCCATACGCTACCGCAGCAAAAATCGCAACCAAGAATACAAGCCCGACTGGGAGCATTCGAATAAAATCGAGGTGGTAGTCTGGGCTATCCCAATCTTGATTATTGCTGTATTGGGAACTATCACTTACATCACCAGTTACTCATTGGATCCACGCAGACCTATCGAATCCGACAAACCAACGATGGTGGTGCAAGTGGTGGCAATGGACTGGAAATGGCTGTTTATTTATCCAGAATACGGTATTGCGACCGTTAACGAAACAGCCTTACCGGTAAATGTACCGGTAGAATACCTGGTAACGTCGGACACCGTGATGAACTCCTTTTTCATACCAAATCTTGGCACACAGATCTATGCCATGTCCGGCATGGAAAATCGTTTACACCTCATGGCGACGGAGAAAGGTATCTATCCCGGGTTTTCTTCCAACTACAGCGGTTTCGGCTTTTCCGGGATGAAATTCTCTGCTATTGCCAAATCACAACAAGCATTCAACCAATGGGTTGAAAATATAAAGCAATCTGCAAATCCGTTAGATGATGACGCTTTTGCAGAGCTTCGAATCAAATCCAAAGATGTACCTCCCACCCATTTCTCATACGTTGATCCACTTTTATTTAGCAATATCATCGAAAAATACGTTGGAGCATTAAATGGCGAGTAACTACACACTAGTCACCGATCCACACATTATTTTCGGCAGACTAACCTTCGACTCTATACCCTTTTACGACCCGGTATTAGTCACTACCTTCTCAGTGGTTGTGATCGGGGCTCTCGGTATATTGGGAGCAACTACCTACTTTGGCAAATGGAAATACCTGTGGGAAGAATGGTTTACGTCGGTAGATCATAAAAAAATAGGGGTAATGTACATCATTGCCTCATTTGTCATGTTGATAAGAGGCTTTTCTGACGCGCTACTGATGCGCTCTCAGCAGGCGATGGCAGTAGCAGAGGAATCCGGCGCAGGTTACCTACCTCCTGAGCATTACGATCAAATTTTCACTGCTCATGGCGTAATTATGATTTTCTTTGTCGCCATGCCATTCGTTGTAGGGTTAATGAACATTGTCGTGCCGTTGCAAATTGGCGCACGAGACGTGGCCTTTCCATTTTTGAATTCCCTCAGCTTTTGGCTGTTTGTCGCCGGGGCTATTTTGATTAATGTTTCCTTATTTCTTGGGGAGTTTGCCGCCACCGGTTGGTTGGCCTACCCACCTTTATCAGGTCTGGAATACAGCCCGTGGGTGGGGGTAGACTATTGGCTCTGGAGCTTACAGATATCGGGCATTGGAACTCTGCTAACAGGTATTAATTTCGTTGTCACTATCCTGCGCATGCGTGCGCCTGGTATGACTCTGATGAAAATGCCGGTCTTCACTTGGACTGCATTCTGCGCCAACGGTTTGATAATTGCGGCCTTCCCCATATTAACGGTGACAATCACGTTATTGACATTGGATCGTTACCTAGGCACCCACTTCTTCACCGGTGATATGGGTGGCAACCAGATGATGTACGTTAATCTGATTTGGGCTTGGGGTCACCCTGAAGTATACATACTCATTCTGCCCGCATTCGGCGTGTTTTCTGAAATCACTGCTACTTTTTCACGCAAGCGTCTGTTTGGCTATACTTCGCTGGTGTGGGCGACGGCAGCTATTATGCTGCTGTCTTTCGTCGTCTGGTTACACCATTTCTTTACTATGGGGGCAGGCGCTAGCGTCAATGCATTTTTTGGCATAGCCACTATGATTATCGCCATCCCGACAGGTGTAAAGCTATTCAACTGGTTGTTCACCATGTACAAAGGCAAGGTTGAATACACTTCACCGATGTGGTGGACAGTGGCTTTCTTTATGACATTTGCCATCGGCGGTATGACCGGGGTTATGCTGGCGATACCTGCCGCCAACTATGTGTTACACAACAGTTTATTCTTGGTTGCCCACTTCCATAATGTCATTATCGGTGGTGCTCTGTTTGGCTACTTTGCAGGATTAACCTACTGGTTCCCTAAAGCAACCGGATTCAAGCTCGATGAAACGCTAGGTAAATGGGCCTGCGGTCTCTGGACAGTGGGATTCTTTTTCGCATTTATGCCTCTGTACGTACTCGGCTTTATGGGTATGACGCGTCGATTAAATTACTACGACAACCCCGTGTGGAACGACTGGCTGATGATTGCAGGCTTCGGGGCAATAATTATTCTGTTTGGAATATTTGTACAGTTCTACCAAATTTTTGCCAGCATCCGTGATCACAAGAGGAATGCAGATATTACTGGCGATCCTTGGGATGCGAGAACCTTGGAGTGGGCAACATCATCGCCACCACCATTCTATAATTTCGCTAAAATTCCCCATGTGAGAGACCGAGATCACTTCCACGACTTGAAAAAATATGATCTCGCCTACAAACGTCCCGAAAATTATGAGCGCATCCATATGCCTAAAAACACTTGGGCAGGAGTAGTGATCAGCGCTTTCTCCGTCATGATGGGCTTCGGTATGGTATGGCACATGTGGTGGATGGCAATTTTGGGAACACTCGGCATGCTTGTCAGTTGGATCGCCTATACTTTTGAAAAGGAAAAAAGCTACTACGTTGAAATAGAAGAAATTGAAGCGATAGAAAACCGGCATCACCAAGCGATTGCCCAATCTCGTCAACGGACTGACGAAGCAGCTAAAGAAAGGAAGCAAACCGCCACTAATGCTACAGGCGACAAACATCCTGCTAGTGACAATAAACCTATGCCTATCAGTATTTAACATATGTCTAGTAATCAGAGAGATGAATAAACTATGAGCGCAGTACTTACCGCACCACCACCCGAGTACACCGGTTATGTGGAAAAAGAGCATCACCATGATTACGGTGGCGACACAGTCTTCGGTTTTTGGATGTATATCCTCAGTGACTGCATCTTATTCGCCACTCTTTTTGCGGTATACGCGGTACTTGGAGGCAACTTTGCCGCTGCTATCACTGACAAAGACTTGTTCGACCTAAACTACGTGCTTGGTGAAACCGCCTTGTTGTTATTCAGCAGTTTCACTTTTGGCATGGCCATGCTCGAAGCAAACAAGAACAATATAAGCGGCCTATTCAACTGGCTTGGCATTACCTGGCTACTGGGTTTTGGATTTCTGGCAATGGAAATCAATGAGTTTATTCATTTTACTAACGAGGGCGGCGCTCCATGGGCAAGTGGCGCCTGGGCGGCTTTCTATGCTCTGATTGGCACTCATGGTCTGCACGTATTCGCAGGTATGGTATGGATGATTATCCTCGCTGTAATGATAAATAACGACGGTCTTACCGGAGACAATAAAGTGCGTTTAGTCTGTTTGAGTCTATTCTGGCATTTCTTAGACATCATCTGGATATGTGTGTTTAGCTTTGTTTACTTAATGGGGGTTCTCTAATGGGTAGCGACCAGACGACTGGGCATGGTGGTGGCGCACACGGCAGTGTGCGGGAGTATGTTACCGGTTTAATTCTTTCTATCATACTCACCGCTATTGCCTTCGGCGTAGTGATGACTGGCATTATGACGGGCACTTCAGCAATCATTTTGATTCTACTTTGCGCGGTAGGTCAAGTGATGGTGCAGCTGGTCTTTTTCCTGCATATGAACGCATCTTCCGAACAGCTATGGAATACATCCTCTGCCATTTTTACGGTGATTTTAATCGCCATACTCATCATCGGCTCTATATGGATTATGGCTCACCTAAATCACAATATGTTGATGGGTCACTGATATAAATATGAACGAGTCCCGGTCGAGAAAAATCGTTTTCGGTTCACTACTTGGTGCCACGGCACTTATTGTCTTGTTGACTTACCTACTGCTAACTTCAGATGATCTGCGCCCAAGTACATTAGGTGGCGGGGACGGCAAATTTGGCGGTGAATTCACACTACAGAGTTTAGGTGGTGACGTTTCTCTTAGCGATTTTCGTGGCAAAGTTGTCATGCTTTACTTTGGCTTTACTCAGTGTAAAGAAGTCTGCCCGATGTCGATGGGAACTATCAGAAATACTTTATTAAAAATGCAGCAAAACGAACTGGAACAAGTACAGGTTGTGCTAGTCAGTTTTGACCCAGAGAGGGACACGTTGAAAGCCCTGGATGAATACAGTAAGAAATATCACCCCAATATTGTCGGCGTTACAGGATCAAAACAGCAAATCGAAGAAGTTATCGATAACTACGGAGCATTCTTTCGACTGGATGGAGTCGAATTAACGGAAGCTGAGCAGAGCGATTTAAATTACGCGTTTAGACACAGTTCTCGCTACTACATCATCGACCAAGAAGGTGAATTAGTAGACGCCATGCGCCATAGTTCCACCGCTAATGAGTTGGCGGCACGAATCAGGACATTAATCTAGCTGGAGAAAATCATTGTTTAAAGCAACACGATTATCTGTTTTATTTTCCGGAATTTGCGCACTTATACTGAGTATGGGTATCGCTCGCTATAGCCTGACACCGATGATTCCTCACATGCAATCGCAGTTAGATCTTACTGAAAGTGGAGCAGGCCTACTTGCAGGCTTGAACTATTGGGGGTATTTAACAGGCCTGTTTATCGTGTGGCTAGTGAGTGATTTACGGGCGAAAGACTTCTTTTACCGCTACGGTCTACTGGTTGCTGCGTTGGCAACAGCAATTATGGCGGCCCACGAACATCCAGTGGTATGGTACGCAAGCCGTTTTTTTACCGGAGTCGCCAGTGCGACCGGTTTTATGTTGGGCGCTGGTCTTATTCTCAATTGGTTACACCATAACGGTTACCGTCAAGAACTAGGCATTCATTTTTCCGGTTTAGGACTCGGAATCGTTATCAGCGCATTAGTAGTAGATGCCACAGGCCTCGATTCCCTGTTTGAACTAAATTGGCGTCTTCAATGGGTCATTTTAGCATTGGTAGGATTCGTATTTTTCATTCCGGCAGTGACACTACTGCCAATGCCTAAAAAAAATGAAATTGAAATGTCTCGCATGGATGATCTAGGCAATAAATCGCGACTGCCTTCTAAAAAGTGGTTATGGTTGATGTCGGCTGCCTACTTCTGCGCAGGATTTAGCAACACATTGAATATTACATTTACCTCTCTAATTACTGAACTACAGCCACTGGCAGGCTTTGGTGAAAGAATGTGGTTACTGGTGGGCATAACAGCGACTATTGCACCCTTTGTCTGGGATCGAATCGCCAGGAGTATAGGAAAACTGAATGCATTAAAACTAGCTTTTACTATAGGCGTTATCGGTAATATTAGCTTGGCTACCAGCAATAGTTTAACAAGCACTGCCATTGCCGCTTTATTATTCGGCCTCACATTCATGGGCATTGTTTCCCTTACATTGAGTACAGTCGGTCAGCTATACGGTTTAAGAGCATCTCAAGTAATGGCCCAACTGACATTGGGTTATTGCATCGCTCAAATTCTCTCACCTGTTATCTCCGGATTTGTCGCCGAAGCAACTGGTAGCTTCCGCCTTCCACTTTATATTGTCAGCGCAATCATGATCGTTGGGATGTTATGTCTACTTGCATTGCGCAGCGAACATGAAGAACTTCGTCAAACCCATTCACCCAAATGACAAGCATAAATTAAAGAATACAGTTGCTAATGACGACGCCAAATACAAGTTGGTTTGTTGGCATTACAACGTTGGCGCTTTGTAATATCAGTGGGTTGTCTTTCGCCGGTTCCTATGAAATCACCGACTCCTTTGGTAAGCACCGATTACAAAAACCGCCCGAGCGGGTTGTCGTCACCGACTGGACGTTACTGGAACAACTACTTGAACTCGATATAACACCAGTTGGCGCACCTGAACTTGATCGTTACCGCCGTTATGTTGTACAGCCTGCTTTGTCAAAAGACATGGTTGACATTGGACTTCGTCGCTCACCTGACCTGCAGATACTACAATCTTTGGAGCCAGACGCTATTATTATTGGTACTGACCAAAAAGCGCTGGCAAGAGCTTTATCTCGTACTGCACCGGTTTTTTACTACAATAACTTTAGCAAGAAGTACCGCGATAACGGCGAAAAGGCACGGGCTCGTTTTTTGCAGCTGGCTGATTTATTTCGGAGGAAAGCTCTAGCTCAAACTAAACTGGCAGCTATGGATAAAGACATTAAAAGTCTAAGACAAAAATTGGATCAACACTTTGTTGGTGGGCTCCCAAAAGTGACCTTGATTCGTTTTAGCAAGGCAAAAAAAGCCTTTGATGAACAGAAAATTTTGGTTTATGGGCATAATAGTATACCCATGCACGTCATTGAAAAACTTGGCATGACATCGAATGTAGGGACAGGACACTCAAAATGGGGCCATGAGGAATGGCCAGTTTCTCGACTCAAAGATATAACTAAAGATGTTATCTTGTATATAGAACCGTTAGACACAAGTGAAGATTTTTTGTTGTCAGAAGAGTGGCTTTCTATCCCAGCTGTGAAGCAAGGTCGTATACATCCAATGCCCCCAGCTTGGTCATATGGTGGCGCCATGTCACTGCTTTACAACGCTCGTGCTATTTACCGTGTTTTGATGGAACGACCTAATCTGTCGTCCGCTCAAAGCCCTCGTTAGTTTAGCTTCACACTAAAACATCTCTTGATCAATCCATCGGCTAAGTTTTTTTAATGCACCGACCTCCAACTGCCTGATACGTTCACAACTTAGGCCCATGATGTCACTCACCTGCCTAAGTGTCTTTGGATCGCTATTGAGACGTCCAAAGCGTTCATTGATAATGTAGGCTTCTCTTTCTGACAATGCATTTTTGATAACGTTGTTAAGATATCGCTCATTACTTTCATCGAAAAACTTATCCATAAATTTTGAATTTGGATCGGCAATCTTATCGTGTAAGAGTAAACCTTCATGGTCAGTGTTTGTCTGGTCTATTGATACACTCTGCTGTTTTAAACGCATGATTGAATCTAACCGTTCCCTGCCGATATTTAGTTCATTCGGTATTTTACTCAGCAATATTGGTGATTGTGTTGACCGTTGCTTTTCAATCCACTGCGATATCATTCCCATGTCATGGTTGTAGTCATGAGAAATGGGTATGACTTTATCGATATTAACCCGTGCCGACCTCACTTTAGAGGTTATCCACTGGTGGGCATAGGTCGAAAATCGGTTCCCAGTAGCAGGTCTGAATTTTTCCGCCGCGCGAATCAACCCACACATGCCCTCTTGAATTAGGTCAGGTAAGTAGTCCGGCTTTTGCGCGTAGCGTTTGGCGATATGAACAACCAGCCTGAAATTATGGTTGACCAACTTTTCCCTTGCATTGAGATAATCATTAACATGATTATAAAGCTGAGCGGAACGATGATCACAAGGTTTACTGCTGCTGTCGGTTTGTACACCTTTCTTGGACATATATTCGGTTATAGCGAGTTCCAAGGTCGAAGACGGCGCTTTTTTATTAGAGTAACGCTTGGCGAGTGTCACCATTAGAGGGCCTGGCCAATCTATCTGGCAGATGTACTCGATTAATTCAGGTGTCAATTCATCATTGTTAGATGGCTTGTAGTGGGTTTTTGCTTCCGCTAACAGCAACGGCAAGACCTCTATGTTGCCATCTGCATTGATCAGATCATCTAGCTCTCTCCGCAAAGAAAAGTAGTATATCTCGTCGCAAAACATGCGTTTTTTTAGTGGGCTAGTAATCGCTCCGTCAATTAAAGTTAACAGTTCTTTTGAACCTCGCCCGCAACTCAATGTAAGCATTACGATTTCTTTAGCAGCATTTGCCAGTGATGATGCCAAACTGCACTCTTCTTCACTGCTTAGCAACTCAGTTTGGATCGATTTTTCTTTTGGAATGGCTAGAATAGGCTTATCGATTCCTTCCAATTCAGCAGCATCATTGGCTGGTGGTAACCATTTTCCACCGAGATCATACATGTCAAATTCCGTATTTTGAGTATGATTATCTTCTAAAACTTCGATTTCATTCATAAAAATTTGCCCAATATTTTTCCTTAAATCCTTATCTTCTTTGTAAATATACGTCATTTTTTAGAGTAAGATAGGTATTTTCATCATATTATCTATACAATATATGGTCAAAAAACGATTTTAAGGAAAAAACTTATACATAATATTCATCATTAAAGAAGGTTATATGGGGTGTTTACGAAACAGACTAGAATTAGTATCAGTGTCGCTGTGCGAATGACAAACATTAATCCCAATACGCTAAAAATATGAGAGCGTCGCTATCAATTAAGTAAATACAAACACAAATTATGGAGGGGCAACGGGAGTGGGTGTGAAAACTAGAGACGATCGGCAGTCGACGCCTGTTCACACTGATATGTCAATTAAGAGTTTACCTCTTGGGTTGAGACTCAAGATGGATTTTGTCTAATGATAATACCTTGGGTTCCACCCTGAATGGCGGCTTTTTCCATTGCAGCTTTTTCACTACTTGTTAACTGGTTAAGTTCGGTAACAACCGTATGGCTATTTCCTTGGGCCAAGGCCTCCCAAGTCAACCAGCGCTTATCTCGATTACCATTTACATAAATCAAACGCAGTGCCTTTATATTAACGTCATTGGCTAATAGTTGTTCTTTGCATGGTACTGTGTCGGTTATCCAGGTCAACCAGCGCTTATTACATTGACTAACATCGTACTGACTAAATTTGGCAATGATTGGCATCAGCAGCATTGCAAAGCAATTCCTAGTCACCGCTATCTCAGCAATCTTGTGCTCGGACTTATTGTGAGTGTCGCGTGGGTGGAAAACGTTGACGGCGTGCAAACTCATAATTTAGCTCCTTCTTAGTATTCCTACACTGAGGCCTTCTATAGCGAAACTTTGATCGCTAAGGTCGACATCTATAGGTACATAATCTGGATTTTCAGGAATCAGTTGAACTTTTGTACTGTTTACATCATGCTGAAACCGCTTGACGGTGACTTCATCTTCGATACGAGCAACGACTATCTGACCATTATTTGCTTGTTGGGTACTGTGAACCGCCAATAGATCTCCATCTAAAATACCTGCATTGATCATACTGTCGCCATGCACTTCAAGAAAATAGTCTGCTCGAGGCCGAAAAAAATTCCCGGGTAGTTCACAGTAATCTTGAATGTGTTCCTCGGCGAGAATTGGGCTACCTGCAGCGACACGGCCAATGATAGGAATACCTTGATTTTCATCGGGTAGACGAATACCGCGCGAGGCGCCTGGAACCATCTCGATGACACCTTTCCGAGCAAGCGCCCGCAAATGCTCTTCGGCAGCATTGGGCGAACGAAAACCAAACTCTGCTGCAATGTCCGCTCTAGTTGGCGGAAATCCTGTCTCTTTTATATAGTCTTGTATAAGTTTGAGTACTTGAGCTTGACGTTTGGTCAATTTTTCCACAAATTTTCTCCACATTCATACCAAAATTTCTTATGTTCAGGACTTACACATGGTTAAATATACAGTATATCATATAGGTACGTGATATTTTTTCAACTGTTAACATGACATTGTTACTAAAAAAATATCAATTTATGAGGTTAAAACGTTAATATTAGAAAACCCTGTATATATCCTAAAAGGCGCTTCTCAATGTACCGTTTTAAGGCTAATATCCACTTTCGTAAATTTTGATTCAATTCACCTATTGTTGCACGTCACTTGTCTATCAACATCCGAGAATTATTAACCCAACGCGTCCATACTGCGATGCAATCTGCCGGCATACCGAGCGAATGCCTACCTCATATTGCACCCAGTAAGCAGCCGGCTTTTGGCGATTACCAAGCCAACGGCACCATGGCAGCAGCCAAGAAAATGAAGGCTAAACCGCGCGATATAGCCCAGCAAATTGTCGATCAACTGTCGTTAGACGATATCGCAGAGAAGATTGAAATCGCC
>CAZEUZ010000161.1:0-2813 GCA_964515805.1 uncultured Cellvibrionaceae bacterium
CGCTAACGAAATATCATCGAAACGAAGTAAGGACATAAGAATAGTAGTTGAAAAAAATAAAAATTCTCTCAGTACATTGGTTATCAAGCACTGGACTGAAGCATGTTCAACCGGAAAGAATGATCAATTGGGAGAGCGACAAGGCACATGGATCATTCTATGGTTGTCCAGCTTCATCACTGTGAGTTTACCTCCCCAAACACAACCACTATCGAGAGCGAAGGCATTGTTTTCAAAAATTCCACCCTGTAAAGCTGCCCAGTGTCCAAAGAGAATTTTTTCTTTTCGGGTTTTTCGATTACCGTGTTTAAACCATGGCAAATAACCTTGCGGCGCATTTTCCATTGCGCCTTTGGTTGTCAGTTCAAGCACTCCGTCTACAGTGCAGAAACGCATGCGAGTGAAATAGTTGGTAATGACTCGCAAACGTTCATAACCCGTTAGCGCATCATCCCATGTATTCGGTTGATTTCCATACATATGCTCTAGAAAATCCACATAACTATCACTTTTTAAGATGGTTTCGACTTCGGCAGCATAGTCACATGATTGTTTTATTGACCACTGTGGAGGAATTCCCGCATGAACCATGGTATACCCTAATGAGCTATCATGATGGACTAATGGTCGATGACGCAACCAATGAAGCAGTTCTTCTCTGTCTGGCGCAGACATAATGGATTGTAATGTATCGGAATGTTTAGCCCTACGTCGGCCTGCTGCCAGCGCCAATAAATGTAGATCGTGATTGCCTAATACAGCGATAACGGCTTGACGGATACTGTAAATAAATTGCAACGTTTGCAGAGAATCTGGGCCGCGGTTGACCATATCACCTGCAATCCACAGACGATCAATAGCGGGGTCAAATTGGATTTTATCGAGGATTTGTTGGAACGGTTGTAAACACCCCTGAATATCGCCTATAGCATAGATCGCCATTTGAATTTTGAATGATTACAACCAATTCAATGAAGGGATTTAGGGTGCGTCAATGCAAAGACAGGAATCGGCGCATCAAACATAAAACCATCGTCTGTCTGCATTTGGTAGTAACCTTCCATGGTGCCCGCTTTAGTTTCCAGTACTATGCCACTGGTATAAGTATAATACTCACCAGGAGCAATTTTCGGTGTTTCGCCAACAACGCCTCCGCCACGTACTTCTTGCTGAACGTTGTTGGCATCGGTAATGATCCAGTGACGTTTTAGCAGCTGGGCTGAGATATCACCCGTATTTGTTATAGTGATAGTATAGGCAAAAACAAAACGTTTTAATTCGGGCTGTGACTGTTCACCCAAATAGTCAGTTTTTACCGTAATCACCATAGGTTGTGGCGTTTCCATAATACGACAAGTGGCTCTATTGTTGTTATCAAATCATGCCGACGACGGCTTCCACCAATTTTTTAATGCCTGTTCTGGCTTCTATTAAATTATTCGCCAACATATAGGCCGGTGTCGACACGACCTTTCTATCAGCATCGATCACTATGTCGTCAACAGCAGCGGTTTGGTGAACCCCGCCAGTATCATCAATGATACTGGCCGTATCTTTGTCATTGCCTATGGTGCAGGTAACACCGTTACCGTAGATTGTGGTCAACAGAACCGGTGCAATACAAATGTAGCCAGCCGGTTTCTTCAATGCACAAAATCTCGAGCAAACTGATAATAGCTCAGGGTTAATAGTCAAGTCTTTACCTCGCATGGCAAAATCTGACAAATTCTTGGCTACTCCGTAGCCACCGGGCAAAATCAAAGCATCAAAATCTTCGGGTTTAAGCTTATCTAGCGATGAAATATTACCTCTGACGATTCTTGATGATTCGACTAATACGTTTCTAGTTTCTGATGCCTCCTCACCGGCCATATGATTGATCACGTGATATTGATCAACATCTGGCGCATACGCTTGATAACTACAGCCAGCTTCTTCGATAGCCAGTAACGCCAGGACGGTTTCATTAATTTCCGCACCATCCAGAAACCCGCACCCCGATAAAACAACAGCTATTTTCTTCGACATCATTTTTCGTCTCTTTTTACAAAAACTTTTTATATAAACCTTTTATATACTATTTAACAATTCGTAGATTTGGGCGCTCGACGCTAGCAGACGGTGAAGCTTTCGTTTTTTTACGCCCTTTCGGTGGAGGAGGTGTATTATCTGGCTCGGCGTGCGGATCAAAGATCATTCCCTGTTGATTTTCTTTGGCGTAAATACCCAAAATTGCGGGAAAAGTCACATAAATATCGGTGGGAACCCCACCAAAACGCGCACTGAATGACAGGCCTTCGTCGTCCATCGAATAATCTTTGACTGCATTCGGAGAAATATTAAGAACCACCTGACCGTCTTGGTTGACATGATTTTGCGGTACCATAACCCCCTCTTGAAAAGCATCAACCAAAATGTAAGGCGTGCATTTATTGTCAACTATCCATTCATACAGGGCTCGAATAAGATAGGGACGACTCGATGACATGGACGACATAGTTGTAGCAAGTCCGCCGCTTTTAAGTCCGCATTTCGCGTTCAAATTCCGTCAAACTCTCGCGGAATGACTTACGAGCAAATAAACGTTCCATATAATCCATCAATGGTTTTGTCTGTCTAGTCTGAGTTAAACGGATGCCCAACGTATCCAAGCGCCATAGTATCGGAGCCAAACAGCAGTCTACCAAGGTAAATTCTTCACTCATAAAGAAAGGCATCTCGTTAAAGATAGGGCCTATTGATAGTAGACCTTCTTTAAGTTCTTTCGCTGCCAAATCAACTTTACTTTTATTATTATTTCTTAATATGAGATC
>CAZEUZ010000162.1:0-3777 GCA_964515805.1 uncultured Cellvibrionaceae bacterium
AAAAAAGGGTGGCATAAAGCCACCCTTAAGGGAAGTCTATAATAATCTATAAGATAGACTTAGAACTTCACCCGTGAACCGACAGTATAGAATTCTGGGTCAGTAGCACCATCAACATCATCAGTAGTGTATTCACGGTAGCCTGCGAACAGCTCTACACCCTTGGCTGGAACGAATACATAGGATACACCCATAGTTTCTGCTTCTGCTTTTTCATCAGTGCTATCGAGAGTTTTTTCGGTTTCACCAAAATCGACGGCGAAAGCATGTTTGCCAGTCTTATAGCCGAGCTTAAACCACATGTTTTCACTATCTACATCTGTATCAAGATCTTGATCTTCTTCACTATAAGATGCGGTAAAGTTCAACCCGTTAGCCAGAATCACTGAGCCAGAGATGCCCATGCGGTCATCGCCGTCATCCGCATCTTCTGCTGATTCGCCTCTAGACCCGACAAAGCCTGCCACTTTATATTTAGTATCAGTGCCACCGGCATAGCGAACGGCAAACTCGGCGACTTCCTGTTGACCATAACTGGCAGCAAAACTCAAACCATTAAAGCTATTGCTATCGTAACGTAACCGATTAACGCGGCTATAAGCATCTACTTCGCCGTATAAATCGCTTACGTCTCTATCATTTGCTTCATCAAATGTAAAACCACCGTACAAGTCAGTAGCGTTAACGGCAGCAATTATGTAGGTACCTGACAAGTCGACTTCAGTCGTGCCATTACCGGCACCATCACCTTTACCCAAGCTGACTTTACCAAATGCGCCAGACAGATAAATGTCCTGGTAACGCAAATCGATAGTGTCATCACCGGAAAGATTACCGCCTGTATCTGTTCTTAAACCACCATCGGCATTGTTGCCTTTGTTTGATTGCAATTGCGCTTCTAAACGAGTTCCGGCTTTCATACCATTACCGAGATCGTGACTTGCTTTAATGCGAAAACGTGAACCGGAGATATTGTTATCCAAGAACTGCAGTTCATCGCCTGCGTCGTCATCCGGTGCAACAATAACGCGGCTTACTTGGCCCGATACTTTAACGTCGGCAGCTTCTACACTGACACCGACTACTAGAGCACTTGCAATAGCAGAAGCGAGTAATTTCTTTTTCATAATTAATTCCCCATTTTTTCAAATGATTAATCGTAGTTTTAGTCGTTGACTAAGCCAAAAAACTGAAGGCTTAGTTAGTGAGATGCCTGCCAGAAAAATCTGAACCCCCAGACATCGGCCGCACATTAACATAAAATGCCTCCACAATAAACAACAAAATTGTCTATTGTGGCCTTGTTTATAATTTATATAGAATTTTTTTGTTCTCTGACGGGTTTTATGAACGCACATCAATCGCCAAATGCACTGAAAAACTCTGCAGCTATACTAGAGGGTGAGATGGGTACAATTAATAGACAGCAACCTCGCCATCGGGTCGCGTTTTAAAGCGGCGATGAACCCACAAATACTCCTGCGGATATCGACGTACACACTGTTCAATAAATTGATTGATACGTAATAAGTCTGCGTTTTTATCATCTGATGGAAAGTCGTCAAATACAGGGTGTAATTCTATTTCGTAACCGCTAAAATCTGCTTTATGGTAGTGACTGATCGCAATCACGGGCACCTTTGACATGGCGGCTAACTTTGGCGTTGCGGTAACCGTGGCAGCAGGAATACCAAACCATGGAACGAACTCACTGTATTTGCGGCCGTAGTCCTGATCGGGGGCATACCATACCCATTGGCCTGCCTTTAGTGTTTTCACTATAGTACGCGTATCATCGCGAGCAATAACTTTACTGTTACTGTTGTGGCGAGCGCGGCAAACGCCTTGGACATAATCATAGACAGGGTTCTTGTGGGGCTTGTAAATAAGATTAAGATCGAACAGTTGATTAATGGCAACATTGCAAATTTCCAACGTAGGAAAATGCATGCCGATAACCAATGCGCCTCTGCCACGCAAACTTTTCCAGCACGATTGATTTTTGATCGTAAATAATTGCTGCAGACGACTAGGAGACATAAACCAAGCCATGCCTGTTTCAAACACGGCTAAGCCGTAGACTTCAAAATTGTTTTTCAATAACCGTTTGCGAGCGGTGGTATTCATATCCGGGAAGCAAATATGAAGATTGCGCTCGGCAATATCGCGACGCTTTTTGGCAAACTGCAGCATCAGTAAACCGAGTTTCTTACCTAAGATAACTTGCCAACGGTAGGGAAGCTGGGCTACTGCAGCCATCAGCAATATGGAAAACCAAGTTAACCAATAGCGGGGATGCAGCAATGTTACAGTAAACTGAGGTTGACTCACAGTGACGTTTAGTAACCTTAATTAGAACATGGAATTGCCGTACTGCTCACCATAAGCTATAACATCAACTCGCGAACTTCGCTTCTACAAGTGGATCGATATCGGCACCGTAGTCAACTCCTTCGACCCCAAAACCAAACAGTTTTAAAAACTCTTCTTGATAACCGGCAAAATCCGTCAAATCATTGACATTGTCTGTGGTTACCTGTGGCCAAATAGCTTCCACTTCAGCCTGTATTTTCGAGTCCAGTTCAAAATTGTCGACGCGCAGGCGTTGGCTGTCGTCGATGCGTGGCGAAGCGTTGTACAAGCACTCGGTAAATAAACGGTATAATTGCTCAATACACCCTTCGTGATTACCTGCCTTCTTCATTACCTTAAACAGTATGGAAAGATAGAGTGGCATAATAGGTATGGCGGAACTGGCCTGTGTCACTACTGCCTTTAATACGCCGACATTGGCACTGCCGCCAATGCTTGCCATTTTGGACCGAAGTTCCGCTGCTACGCGATCCAAGTCTTCCTTGGCTTTGCCAATAGTGGCATGGCCGTATATAGGCCAAGTCAATTTCTCACCCAGATAAGTATAAGCCACCGTTTTGCAACCCTGCGCCAGTGAATTGGCATCGGCAAGCGCATCAATCCACAACTGCCAATCCTCGCCTCCCATCACTTTAACGGTATCGGCAATTTCTCTGTCGCTAGCAGGTTCAACGGACAATTCACCTACTTCTCTAGTATCAGTATTCAGGTTTTTAGCAGTGTAAGCTTGCCCGATAGGCTTGAGCACGGATGTATAGATTTCACCGGTGAGTGGATCTTGGCGGCGCGGAGACGCTAAACTGTAAACGACTAAATCCACTTGCCCCATGTCGCTACGAATTAAATCGACAACCTGTTGTTTGGATTCATTGGAGAAAGCATCACCATTAATACTCTTGGCATATAAGCCAGCGGCATGCGCCGCCTTTTCAAACGCTATGGTGTTGTAGTAACCCGCCGTGGCAGTGCGTTTAGCCGACGGCGGTTTTTCAAAAAAAATACCGAGCGTATTAGCGCCGCCGCCAAATGCCGCCGTTATTCGCGACGCCAGACCATAGCCGGTGGAGGCGCCTATGATTAATACATTCTTGGGGCCATCGGATATAGCAGGTTGTTTTTTAACAAAACGTATTTGTTCTTCGATATTAGCCTGGCAACCTACCGGGTGGGTATTGGTACAAATAAATCCACGGACTTTGGGTTTGATAATCATCGGACTGCTCACTAGGGTAAAGGCAAGCATTATAGACTCACTATTTGGATAAATCAGTCTTTATTTGCGTTATCCAACACTCAAATACTCTTATCTGGTTCTGGTTTTATTGTTACCATAAACCTACTAACTGTTTAGCTTGTTAAAATCTGTGCTCGATTGAGGTTACTGGGATGATGAATGTGATAAAG
>CAZEUZ010000163.1:0-3538 GCA_964515805.1 uncultured Cellvibrionaceae bacterium
GGAACGGGCGAAGACGCCATTGATAAAGCCTGCCATGGCAAATACAGTCGCTGTCAAAAGAACAATACTGATAATCACTGCGATGTTGTGCATAGGCAAGGGTACAAACAATGAGGCAATCAGTGTGACGATTAAACCCACTAAAAGCCCTCGGGTAACGCCACCCAGTAAAAAGCCCAACAAGATAATATAGTTAGGTGTGGGAGATACCAATAATTCTTCTATACTGCGCTGGAACTTGGCGCCAAAAAAAGAAGACACGACATTGGCATAGGAATTGGTGATCACCGACATCATAATCAAGCCCGGTACGACGAACTCCAGATAGAGAAAGCCGTCCATTTCACCAATACGAGAGCCAATCAAGGCGCCAAAAATCACCAGATACAAGCCGGTAGTAATCACTGGTGGCAATAGAGTTTGCACCCAAATGCGCATAAAGCGTGTGATTTCTTTATTGACGATGGTGGCTAACGCAATCCATTGTTCATAAAAAGTCATTGCGCCAACTCCTACTTATCCGTTTGCTTTGCGTTTTCTGTTATCTTTTTCTCCACTAGCGAGACAAATAACTCTTCCAGGCGATTGACTTTGTTACGCATACTCACGACTTCGATACCGGTCTGTTGTAAATGGTGGAATACTTGATTTAATGACTGATGCTTCTCTACTTCCACTTCCAAAGAATAATCGTCAACTAACCGTACCACATAGTTTTCGATACTTGGGCAATCCGTTAATGGCTGCCGCAAATCGAGGATAAAAACCTCTTTATTTAATCGTTGTAGGAGTTCTTTAGTGCTGGTGTTTTCAACAATTTCGCCGTTATCAATAATAGCGACATTACGGCACAAGCTTTCAGCTTCCTCCAGATAATGGGTCGTCAGAATGATCGTGACACCCTGCCCGTTAATTTCACGGAGAAACTCCCACATCGAACGGCGAAGTTCGATATCGACACCAGCAGTGGGTTCGTCCAGTATCAGTAATCGTGGTTCGTGAACCAAAGCGCGTGCAATTAATAAGCGCCGCTTCATTCCACCCGATAAACTTCTGGCTTGCGTATGGCGTTTTTCCCAAAGACCCAGCTTACGTAGGTACTTCTCTGCCCTACTCGTTGCTACTGCTCTCGGTAGCCCGTAATAACCACCTTGGTTAATAACGATATCGACGACTTTTTCAAACTGGTTGAAGTTAAATTCCTGAGGTACGACACCCAGCATTTTTTTGGCACTGGAAAAGTCTTGATCGATATTGTGATCAAAAATAACTACCTGGCCGCTGGTTTTTTGCACTAGGGAGCAAATAATGCCTATAGTTGTCGATTTGCCAGCGCCGTTGGGGCCCAATAAGGCAAAAAAATCGCCCTCTTGCACTTGCAGGTCGATTTTTTTGAGAGCGGTAAAATTATTCTCGTAAATCTTGTGGAGACCGCGAATAGATAATGCAGTACTCATGCAGTATTTCCTATAAAGGATTATTCATTGGTAGTTCAGATTGCAAACTACGGGTGACATCATTGGCTGCAAATGGCCAGTCCAACTCTATGTGGGTACGCTTTATGTCGATACTCTTTACATCAGTATTCAGTATCGCTAAGACGGGAATACGGACACCATACCTAGCCATCAAATGATCATCACCGGCAATATCTACTTCTTGTAATTGCCAACCACGCTCTGTGATCAGAGGATCGACCAATGCTTTTGCTTGTTCACAGAGATGACATCCCAAAGTGGTGTAAAGAATAACACTATGCATGAGTTTTTGGGACGCTATCAAACGCCTATATTTTGCAATACATGCATAATTTCACGGACTATTGTTGCAGCTTTAGGGTGCTCTTCTTCAATATCTTCAAGCAACATATTGACGGTATCTTGGAAATTAGGATCCACCGGATCTTTTTCGTTCCATGCATGAATATGATGCTGTAAATCCTTGATTAACTGCTGTTGCTGAGGGCTGGTGAGATCGTCGCCGAAGCGTTCGTGTAACGAGGTGATTAAGTGAGTGATTTTTGTCTTCGGCATGATGGCCCCTAGTGATGAATATTTGCTACATTTTGCAATTAAAAACGGGATTATTATTGTAACAAATCCTGCGCTTTCAGGTATTCTAAGGCTACAAATAAAATCTACCTATTCTAGACATTTCCGGGAGCCCATGATGTGGGCCTGTTGGAGAAATTGATAATTATCGTCTTTTCATCGCTTATCTGAGATAATCAACTGATCTTA
Organism: uncultured Cellvibrionaceae bacterium; assembly: GCA_964515805.1. GTDB lineage: Bacteria > Pseudomonadota > Gammaproteobacteria > Pseudomonadales > Cellvibrionaceae > CAZEUZ01. The sequence continues at coordinate 2,241 of CAZEUZ010000163.1, forward strand.
AACAACTGTTTAAATAGTCTAGAAGTGATAAGAAGTAATATAAGCACAACCTACCTACTGAAAACTTCAGACAACCGTTTTCCTCCTGACAATGATACTGAATAACGCTCATGAAGACAGTCAATAAGTCCGATAAACTCGCAAAGGTCTGCTACGATATTCGTGGACCGGTGCTGAAACAAGCAATGCGTCTCGAAGAAGAAGGCCATCGCATTTTGAAATTGAATATAGGCAATCCTGCACCGTTTGGATTTAATGCACCTGACGAAATTATTCACGATGTAATTACCAATATCCGCAACGCTGAAGGTTACACGGAATCTAAAGGGCTGTTTTCCGCACGCAAAGCCATCATGCACGAAACGCAGCGTTTACAAATACCCGATATCGATGTCGACGATATTTACCTGGGTAACGGCGTCAGTGAGCTAATCGTGATGTCGATGCAGGCGTTACTCAATCAAGGCGATGAAATTTTAATTCCCGCACCCGATTATCCATTGTGGACCGCCGCTGTAAATCTTGGCGGAGGTAAAGCAGTGCATTATCTTTGCGATGAGCAAGCCGAATGGTTCCCCGATATTGACGATATAAAAAGGAAAATCACACCTCGAACTCGCGGTCTTGTAATCATCAATCCCAATAACCCAACCGGTGCAGTCTACAGTGAGGCTTTTTTACAGGAGCTCATTGAAGTCGCCAGACAAAACAAGTTGATTATTTTTGCCGACGAAATTTACAGTAAAATAATTTATGATGAAAATACCTTTACTCCAATCAGCCGGCTGACCGGTGATTTGCTGTGTATCTCATTTAACGGGCTATCGAAAGCCTATCGGCTGGCAGGTTTTCGCTCGGGTTGGATGATCATCAGTGGCGACCGTAGACACGCAGCGGACTATATTGAGGGTCTGGACATACTGGCTTCAATGCGCTTGTGCGCTAATGCTCCCGCCATGTTAGGCGTACAAACAGCATTAGGCGGATATCAGAGTATCAATGAATTAATCCTACCTGGTGGCCGTTTGAAAAAACAGCGGGATATCGCTTACGAATTAGTCACGGCTATTCCTGGAGTTAGCTGTGTGAAACCCAAGGGGGCACTTTATTTATTCCCGAAAATTGACATCAAAAAATTTAATATTATCGATGATCAGCAATGGGTATTGGATTTCTTGATCGAGAAGAAAGTATTGGTGGTACAAGGCAGTGGCTTCAACTGGCCACAACCTGATCATTTTCGTATCGTTTTTTTACCTCACAAGGAAGAGTTAATTTCAGCAATCACCGATTTGCAA
>CAZEUZ010000164.1:0-8239 GCA_964515805.1 uncultured Cellvibrionaceae bacterium
TAGAACCTTTTGTAGGCATCCGTTTTAATCGCTTCTTCCACACTACCTTTGAGCAGCCCCAAATTTATCAAGCCTTGAACAATGGTTGTTACCGATGCTTCGTGTGGATCATTCCAATGATTACCTGCTCTGGCCTTGTTAAGCGCTGCGGATTGAGCATCCAGCACTAATTCATAAACTGCTTTTTGTTGCTGATTAAATTTACCGTTCACCGGAAAAGTACGAGTAATATCGGAAGCGTAATGTTCTAATTCACAACCAGCGTCAATCAGAACCAACTCCCCTGATTTCATCTGTCTGTCGTTATCCGTGTAATGCAAAATACACGCATTATTGCCGCTGCCAACTATCGCATTATAGGCGGGAAAGCGAGCACCCTCGCGTACAAAATTGTGGAGCAGTTCAGCCTCGAGCTCATACTCATAACGATTAGGTTGGCAGTGCTGCATTGCCCGAATATGTGCTTGTGCTGAAATTTCGGCAGCTCGCCGCATCAGCCTGATCTCTGCTGCGCTTTTAAACAGGCGCAAGTCGTGCAATAAGTGGTCAAGATTAGTAAACTCACCTGGCGGTGAAGCGCCGGACCGCACTTTAGTACGGATTGCATTAACCCAACGCATGACACGTTGATCAAACTGCTGATCTCGACCCATGGAATAGTAGACACGTTCCCGGCCTTCAACGAGGCCGGGCAAGATCTCATCTATATCGCTGATAGGAAAAGCATCGTCGGCATCGTAGTCATTGCATGCGCCCTCTGGACCAGCGCGGTAACCGTCCCAAATTTCTCGTTCACGGTTCCGCTCCCTGCAAAACAATAAATATTCACCGTGTTCTCTTTCAGGCACTAAGACAATAACGGCCTGAGGTTCTGCAAAACCGCTGAGATAGTAAAAATCGCTATCTTGACGGTAGGCGTAATTGGCATCGCGATTACGAATAGATTCTGAAGCGGCAGTTAATATAGCAATAGAATTAGGCTCCATGCGATCAATGAGCGCTTTGCGCCGACGAGCGAATTCTTGTCTGGTGATACGTGATTGCATGAGTTTAATGTAAACCTTTCAATTGCTGTTCATCCACACTGACATCTTGCTCGGCATATTCAGAATACAGAGTTAATGCGACTATGCGCACATACTCTGTCAACTCAAAATAGTCACTTTCTTGATCATTATCTTCATTTAATAGATCAGCGTCGGCAATGGCAACCTGGGTTATTTTTGCCAAATCGCGCAAAGCATCGGCATTGTCACTGGAAAATTCTGTGTTTGGATCGATACCGGCAGCGCCAAAGCCGATCAAGAATCCTTGAGCCCACTGAGCCAACGCTTGTGTACGCACAGCTATTTCAGAGTCATCATCGGGTAATAATGGTTGAAATGCATAATCGCCACTGCTCATATCATTCAACGTGGCATCGTAAAGAGTGGATATGCAATCGTAGAAAGTTGCATCGGGATTTTCCGGCACATCTAATAAATCCCAGGCCTGCTGAACACATTCATCATGGCTGAGGCGTGCACCACCACAAAGTTTGCCACAGAGGAAACCATGTAACTCAGACGGACTACTGAGGGAACTCAGCGGAAGCAACATATCGCAAAATTCATCAAATGTTACATTGAACAATTGTTTTACTCTCCACAATTATTTTACTGACTTCAGGTGCTCTACTCGCCGAGGCCAGTAGCAAAAGTAGTCAGTAGCAAAAAATGCTCTTAACCCGGTCGCTTTTGGGCAAACGGTCGGCTGATACCTGAAAATTCAGTGGCACCCAAGCGAGCCAGTGGATCGAGCGCAACTGCATCAATGTAGAGCCTGTCATTTTCTTTTTTCACTATGGTGTCATCGAGATAGAGTTGGTGTATTTGCGCATAGATAATAGCCTGCTGGTTTGGGCCGAGCTCGTGTACATCGTAAAGTGTGCAGTGGTAAGCAACTAGTGCCTCGGCTATGCGAGGCACGGCACAGCCTTCCAGATCGACCAACGACAACTGCGTGCCCTCCAACTCTGACTCGCCATAGTCCAAAGCTGCAGCACTTGCATTGAGCGTTTCTGCCTGAAAAAGTGAAGCGATATGGACGACAAATTCTCTGCCGCTCAGAATATTTCGGCGGGTATCCTTGATGCTGCCATCAAGTTTTTTGCCAATGGATAAAACCAGTAATGGCGGATCAGAACAAATAGCGTTGAAAAAAGAGAAAGGCGCCAAATTATAATTAGAGAGATCATCGTTTTGGGAAAGCACCCAAGCAATCGGTCTGGGTATCACCGTCTGGGTCAGTAAATGATAACGCTGCAAAGATTGTATTGCTGAGAAATCAATAATCATATGGTGCTATCGAACGGCTTAACTTTGTCTAGTAGATAAGTGTAGTGCGGTAAATAACTGGCTCAATGCTTTAACGCGGAATTATTGTAGCTTAGTACAGGTAGCATTTCCATTTGAAAAAATCCGCTTTCGCCATTTGATTTTTCTTACTTTTTTATAACAAAAAGTGTGAGGAATTGTTGTTCTCGCTGTTTATTCTGCGTAAACTATTAATTGGGGTATACAAACGTAAAGTTCTCCCTGGTTTAATTACTACACCATTCGATATTTACGTAGTTAATTAATCTGTCACCACCACAGCAAAATTAAAATTTTTCCTGTGTTATCTTTGTAACTTATGATGAATTTGGTAGCTTTGTATGGCACGTATTACCGTTGAAGACTGTCTGGACAGTGTTGAAAATCGCTTTGAATTGGTGCTAGTGAGCACTAAACGGGCTCGTCAAATAGCCACTGGTGGTAAAGACCCAATGGTTGAAGAAGATAACGATAAACCCACTGTGCTGGCATTGCGAGAAATTTCTCAAGGATTGGTTACCTCCAGTATTCTGGAAGAACCTGAAGATACCGAGCTTATGGATGAACATCCAAACCTAGAGGCCGACACCTTACCACCTCCGCTTAATGACAGATAAGAGTGGCATAACATCATGCTTCTCTAACGCGGTTTCTTGAGCCCATTTCACCACAGTGACAATGTCATCACTTCACTCGTTTACTGAATACGAAAAAATACCGTCAGCAAACGCGTCACTCACTCTTGAAGACCTAACCAACCAACTTAGTCGGTACCTGGATCCACCGAAAATTGATCTTATAAGAGAAGCCTACCATTGCGCTGAAAAAGCCCATTCTGGTCAACTGCGCAGTAGCGGCGATCCTTACATTACCCACCCCCTCGCGGTGGCAAAAATACTATCGTCCATGCATATGGATCACCATACCATTATGGCGGCAATCCTACATGACGTTATTGAAGATACGCCTATCAGTAAAGCAGCTCTATCGCAACAGTTCGGGGAAACCGTGGCAAATTTAGTTGACGGCGTCAGTAAATTGGCCCATATCGAATTTGACAGCCAGGAAGAGAAACAGGCCAAAAATTTCGAAAAGATGGTCATCGCAATGGCCAAAGACATACGAGTAATCGTCGTTAAACTCGCCGACCGCTTGCACAACATCCGAACTCTAGGGCCCTTAAAAGAAGAAAAGCGGCAGCGAATTGCTCGCGAAACCTTGGATATTTACGCCCGTATAGCAGGTCGTCTCGGCATGGAAGACATGCGTATAGAATTCGAAAACCGCTCTTTCACGGTTCTCTATCCATTGCGTGCAGAACGTTTAAAAGCGGCGGTGGAGATAGTTCACAGTAAACAGAGAGAACTCGTCGAGCACACAAAGACCTCCATAGAGAAACAATTGGTGCACTGGCGCATTGATGCAACGGTAATTGACTGTGAAAAACACCTTTACAGTATTTACCGGGAAATGGAAAACAGGAAAAGGTTTAGGGATATTACGAGTGTGTTTGCCTTTCGTATTATGGTGAATGACGTCGATACCTGTTATCGAGTACTGGGAGCGATACACACCCTATATAAACCTATCATAGGCCGCTTGAAAGATTATATTGCCATCCCTAAAGCCAATGGTTACCAATCACTACATACTGTACTAAATGGGGTGCAAAATACGCCTGTCGCAGTGCAAATACGCACCCGTAAAATGGAAAATATCGCTAACACCGGCATCGCAGCTCGTTGGTTATATGAGTCGGAGGACGAACCCAGCGGCAGTCATGCTCGCGCCCGACGCTGGATTAACAATTTGCTGGAATTACAAAAAAACGCTGGCGATTCGCTGGAATTTATTGAGCATGTGAAAAATGATTTTTTTTCTGACGAAGTTTACGTATTTACACCTAAAGGAAAAATTATCGAATTGCCTGCGGGTGCGACCGCTGTTGATTTTGCCTATGCCGTACATACCGACATAGGTAATCACTGTGTTGCATGCCGTATCAATCATCACTTGATTTCATTATCACAACCCTTAGAAAATGGTCAGCAAGTAGAAATTATCACCCGCGAATCCTCACAGCCAAAGGCAGTATGGTTAGCGACCGTAGTGACTAGCAAGGCGCGTAGCGCTATTCGTCACCACCTCAACCACTATCGTCATCAGGATGCAAGACAGCTTGGTGGACGCATGTTAAATCGCACCTTAGCGCAGGTTGACATATCGATAGCAACCATTCCTGAACAGCAAGTAGCAAAGGTTTTACAAGACTTAAATTTGAACAGTATGGAACAACTGCTAACAGCCATTGGGCTGGGTAAATTGATGGGCAATACTGTGGCCAAACTGCTAGTGCCGGAAAAGGCTGAAGAGTTATCGGCACATGTCGAATCCCCTCTCACTATCGACTCGACTGATGGCACTATTGTCACTCTTTCTCGTTGCTGTCGACCCATTCCTGGCGATCCTATTATTGGTCATATTAGTTCGGGTAAAGGGTTGGTTATCCACCTAGATACATGCAAAAACATGGCGGAAATTCGTCAGCACCCAGAAAAAATCAGTGAAATCAGTTGGTCGCCTAATGTCAGTGGCGAATTTCCGGTCGATATTCGCATGAATGTCGCTTCTGACCGCGCGGTTATTGCTGAATTAGCCAGCCATATAACCCTTATGGAAGCGACTATTGATGAAATTCAATACAAAGAAAAAACTCCACTGAATAGCGACATTGAACTGACCATCCGCGTGAAAAACCGAGCACATTTGGCCAATATCATTCGACATATTCGCAGAATTCATTCAGTTGAAAAGGTAATTCGCGAGAAGAATTAGAGCCTTCAGCGAAATGGGCTAAAGCATTCAGCGAAATAGATTAGACCACTCAGCGACATGATTTAGACTCTGCAGCAAGAAGCATTAACGCCTGTAACAATAACAACTAGAGCCCGTTGAACTTTTTGCAAAAATGTCACCTAATTGACATACCACCGACTAACCAACATGGCATCTAATCGACGTGCCAATATAATGGTATCCCTCCTATGCCTGTTTACATCTTCTTGATTACCCTCGCCGTTATTGCCGTCATCAGTTTCGCCCTATCAACCCGGGTACAGACAGTCGACGGCTTTTTTAGAGGTTTCTCTGCAAATGGTAGCGCGCCTCAACTGTGGACCCTGGTACTCTCACAAGTAACCACGTGGATTTTCGCTCGTTCACTGATGACGGCAGCACTGTTGGGATACTATTACGGCATCGCAGGGGCTCTGGCCTATACAGCGTATTATCTCAGCTTTTTTACCGGTGGCTGGATCATCGATCATTTACGTTTCAAACACAAATGCGGCAATGTCCAAGAATTCATGAACGAACAGTTTGGAGTGACAGGGAGTGCTTGTTATAACTTAGTCATTGCTGTACGCCTTCTCAGTGAAGTATTTTCCAATCTGATTGTAATCGGCTTAATTTTTGGCATCAGCGGTTCCGCAGATTATTTTTGGGCCATCCTGGCAGTTGCGGTAGTGACTTTCAGCTATTCAATGTTTGGAGGATTACACGCTTCACTACGCACGGATGTCGCACAGGCAGTTTTAGTCTTTTTTGCACTGATTCTGCTGTTTATCAGCATGTTATTCCATAACGATTTTTCAATGCACACTATTTTGGGTTCTTCAGCCGACATTACCAGTCCGGGCTGGGTGCTATTAGTGGTCGCCCTACTGCAGATATGGAGTTACCCGCTTCATGATCCAGTCATGATGGATCGCGGTTTTTTAGCGGACAGAGAAACCACTAAAAAATCTTTCCGGTATGCTGCATTAATCGCCATGCTCTGCGTCTTTGCCTTTGCATTACTGGGTGTTTTTTCAGGAACAGTAAAGCTAGCAAACGAAAGTATGATCAGTACCTTGACTCGATTATTCGGCGAAACAACGATGATCATTTTTAATATCGCGTTAATTATCTCCGCCGTATCCACTCTGGACTCAACCTTTGCCAGCGCCTCGAAATTAGTAGCTCTCGACATGGGCATTATCAAACCGACGGCCACCAATGGGCGAATCGTTATGGCCGCTTTTTTAATCGGAGGCGGTTTTTTTCTACTACTAGGCAGTAAGGATCTTTATGCCGCCGTAGCGGTCAGCGGCACAGTTTCCATGTTCTTAACGCCGATCATTTTATTTAGTATTTGGGGAGAACGAGAAATTGCACTTTGGCCAATGCTACTAACGTTTATTACGGCGGTAGGTGGTGGGTTGTTATACATGTTGGAGAGCTCAGGCTACACTAATTTACTGCAACCTCTATTTGGCTATTCGCATAAATATTCCAAGTTACTTATTATTTGTATTATCATTTTAGCCACAGGTCTAATTAGTTTTACTATGGGAAAAAAGCATTCAATGCGGCCAAATGGCGGTTAACATCTCACCATGTCAATCAATAATCATCAAAAAAAACTATTGCGCAGTATCGGCCATACACTCAAACCGATTGTAACTGTAGCAGGCAATGGGTTAACGGATAGAGTACTGCAAGAAGTTCGACGCGCGCTCAGTGATCATGAATTGGTAAAAGTAAAATTAGCTATTATTGACCGGCAACAACGCAGCGCAACAATTAACCGTATTTGCCATCTTACTCAGGCAGAAGCAGTCCAGGCAGTCGGTAAAACGGCACTACTCTACTCCCCCGCGGCGGAACCCAATATAAAATTATCTAATGTAAACATTCACCGGTCAGCTCTACTATAAGCTTGTGAATGGCGCTGTTTTAAGAACTTATGATTCCTGAGGTTCATCGGTAATTGACGGAAAGCTTGCCGCAAATTTCTCGATCCATTCAGCGGCAGCTTGTTCACTACTAATAACTCGTCCCTCCTTAGCCTCAACTTTATTTTTATAGTCCTCTATGTGACAAATTTGTTCTACCATACGAGCTGAAAAAGCTTGCGAACTATCCGCAAACTGCACACCGACGTAAAAACCAACATCCGCTTCACAAGACTCGCACCATTTTACTTTTGCTTTCATTTCGAAACACTTTCCATCGACGGGTATGCGGAGAAGCAGCCACTGGCCTGGCTCAATAAACTGCTGGGTGCGAAAAGAGAGGCCGCCGATACTGACATTGGATATAGCGTCTTGTTGACAGACAGGCACTTCGGTAAAACAATACTCGATAGGCATATCGGATGGGTGGCGGATAAATCTGCGAGTTTGCATATTATTCTATCTAAAAGCGTTAACGGGGATTTTAGAGCGATAACAAAGAGTATTTCAAGGGGTTATTGACTTATTTTCGGTAGCTCTTCCAGTGGCCATCGAGGCTTAACCGTGATGGCCAAATCTTGCTGCTGTTTTGCGATTAGTCGCTGACATCCGGCATAGGCAATCATCGCACCATTATCCGTGCAAAATTCAGGGCGCGCATAAAATACTTTTGCATGAATTTTTTCAAAGGCACTCTTCAGCTGACTGCGCAAGGACTTATTCGCTGATACGCCACCGGCAACCACTAAGGTTGTCAGCCCTGTCGCCTGCAGGGCACGACGGCACTTGATGACCAAAGTATTAACAACCGCTTCTTGAAAGGCACAGGCAATATCAGCACAGGTTTGCCTATCGGGCAAACCGTCTTGTTGCGCATGATTCATTACCGTGTTCAAAGTAAATGTCTTTAGACCACTAAAGCTAAAGTTCAAGCCGGGCTTGTCCACCATTGGACATGGAAATTTAAAACGGCCCAAGTGGCCAGATTCTGCCAATTTAGCTATTTCAGGACCTCCAGGGTAACCTAAATCTAACATCCTGGCAGCTTTGTCAAATGCCTCACCTGCCGCATCATCAACTGATTCACCCAACAAAGTGTAGTGGCCGATA
>CAZEUZ010000165.1:0-9873 GCA_964515805.1 uncultured Cellvibrionaceae bacterium
CTGCCGGTATTCCCCTTGAAGCTATAGGTATCCTGCTAATAGTTGAGCGCCCCTTGGATACCATTCGCACTGCCGTCAATGTCGAAGGTGATATGATCGGTGCATTGGTGACACAGCAAGTCTTTAATCGCCGCGTCAATAGAGGCTAATCTTTATTTGCGGCAGTTTTCCCAGAGCCTTATAATCGAGAGCTTTCTCTTATATCAGTTTAAAATCACGCAGGCTGAAAAATGTCTAAAAATTTGTTGTTGTTGCCGGGCGATGGTATCGGGCCTGAAATTATGTCTGAAGCCTGCAAGGTTATCGACCAGCTCAACGTTGTGTTCAACCTCGATTTAGCTTACTCTGAAGGTGATATCGGCGGCAGTTCAATTGACAAGCATGGCTTGCCATTGACAGAAGAGACTATAACCCGGGCGCAGGCGAGTGATGCTATTCTTCTAGGGGCCGTTGGCGGTCCTCAATGGGATGAGTTAGAGCGGGATATCCGTCCGGAAAAAGGCCTGTTGCAGATACGCTCCCGCCTTAATTTATTTGCTAATTTACGTCCCGCCATATTGTATCCGCAGCTAGTGGATGCATCGACTCTCAAATCCGAATTGGTAGCCGGTTTGGATCTGTTGATTGTTCGCGAACTGACTGGAGGTATTTATTTCGGTGAGCCGCGAGGAGTTCGTACCTTGGACTCTGGAGAACGTCAAGGATTTAATACCTACATCTATTCAGAGAGTGAAATCGAGCGTATCGGTCATAGTGCCTTCGCTATGGCACAAAAGCGAAATGGTCGACTGTGTTCCGTCGACAAGGCTAATGTATTGGAATGTTCGGGCCTTTGGCGCGAGGTAATGAACGACTTGGCATCAGGCTATCCCGATGTTGAGTTATCCCATATGTATGTTGATAGTGCAGCAATGGAATTGGTGCGCGAACCAAAACAATTCGATGTCATTGTTACAGGCAATATGTTTGGTGATATTTTATCGGATGTTGCCGCTATGTTGACTGGTTCTATCGGCATGTTACCTTCGGCTTCTTTGGATAAGAAAGGCAGAGGATTGTACGAGCCCGTGCACGGTTCGGCGCCGGATATTGCCGGGCAGGGCAGGGCTAACCCACTCGCAATTATTCTATCACTGGCGATGATGTTACGTTATTCCCTGTCGATGTCTGTTGCTGCAGATGCCGTGGAACAATCAGTAGGACAGGTATTGGATCAGCGTCTACGCACAAAAGATATTTATGCGGATGGCATGATACCGGTGAGTACAGCTGAAATGGGTGATGCCGTTGCCAGGGCATTAAAAAATAGTCGGATATCGACAGCCAGTTAAAATGATATGGTGTAGCCAAGCACAAAGATCAGGGTAAGAAAGATTGGAGTAAGGTAAGTAGAGAGTATTCAAATGAAAGTAGGTTTTGTAGGTTGGCGTGGAATGGTTGGTTCCGTTTTAATGGAGCGCATGCTGGCAGAGAATGATTTTGACGGCATTGAGCCGGTATTTTTTTCCACTTCGAATGTTGGTGGTGCCGGCCCTGACATTGGTGTCGATATTCCCTCTCTCAAAGATGCAAAAGACATCCATACGTTAAGTGAGTTGGATGTGATTGTTTCGTGTCAAGGCGGCGACTATACCAATGCTGTTCACGGTCCGTTGCGTGCGAAAGGTTGGCAGGGTTACTGGATCGATGCCGCTTCTACGTTGCGTATGGCCGACGATTCGATTATCGTTTTGGATCCGGTTAATCGATCCGTTATAGATAATGGTATTGCCACTGGCATTAAGAACTACATCGGCGGTAACTGTACAGTTAGTTTACTATTGATGGCTGTCGGTGGTCTGTTGCATGCTGGTGTCGTCGAATGGATTTCAGCAATGACCTACCAAGCCGCTAGTGGTGGTGGTGCCAAGCATATGCGTGAACTATTGACCCAAATGGGTGATTTACATCACTGTGTATCGAGTCAACTTGCAAATCCCGCAGCAGCTATTTTGGATATTGACCGCGAAGTGACTTCGAGACTGCGTAGCCGAGACTTTGATGTGAGCCAATTCGGCGTCCCATTGGCTGGTAGTTTGATTCCCTGGATCGATTCCGAGTTGGATAACGGTCAAAGCCGAGAAGAATGGAAAGCCGGTGTCGAGAGCAATAAAATTATGGATGCCAGTTATGAAAGTGATCAAATCGACTCTCTTACTCCAGTCCCCATTGATGGACTCTGCGTGCGTATCGGATCCATGCGTTGTCACAGTCAAGCGTTGACGATTAAGTTGACTGAAGATATTCCTCTAGATGCAATTGAAAATATGTTGGCCGATGCTAATGACTGGGTAGAGGTGATTGCAAATAATAAAGCTGACAGTATGCGTGAATTGACTCCAGCCGCCGTCAGTGGCACTTTATCCGTTCCCATTGGCAGGTTGCGTAAATTGGCTATGGGTCCGCGATATCTGAGCGCTTTTACTGTTGGTGATCAGTTGTTATGGGGAGCGGCTGAACCTCTGCGACGCACATTACGCATTTTATTAAATCATTCGTAATACTTTTTATACTCTTTCATGAGCAAAGTCAGTAAAGGATTCGATGTAGCAATTGTAGGTGCTACTGGAATGGTTGGGGAAGCCGTTTGTGAGCTGTTGCAGCAGCAACGCTTGCCCGTCAATCATTTTTATCTTTTGGCTAGCGAGAACACGGCAGGTGAACGCGTGTCATTCAACGGCAAATACAGGGTGGTTAAGCCGTTGGATGAATTTGACTTTAGCCGAGTTCAAATAGCGATTTTTTGCACCCCCGATGAGGTTTCCACCACTTTCGTTCCAAAGGCAGTAGAAGCGGGATGTACTGTTTTGGACAATAGTCAATGTTACGTTGATGATGACGATGTACCACTGGTTATTGCCGGCGTTAATGATAACGCTCTGGACATGCTGAATCAGCATCGAAAAATTGTGGCTAATCCAGACAGCATAGTCATTCAATTGTGGACGGTGTTGAAACCTATTTACGATCTTGTTGGCATTAAAAAGATTACTGTGGCTACTTATCAGGCAGTCTCGGGTCAAGGTAAACACGCTATAGAGACATTGGCCAAACAAACCGTGAGCGTTCTCAATGGTCAGGGGGCTAAAACAGACAACCGCAGCCAACAGATAGCATTTAATCTGCAGCCTGTCATCGGTAAATCTGTCATCAAAGGTCATAGCTCGACCGAACTACAGTTTATCCGCCAAAGTCAGCGTATTATTATCGATCCAAAATTACAATTGAGCGCTACCTGCGTCCAAGTACCTGTATTTCATGGTGACAGCTTGGTCGTTCACATTGAGACTAGTGAGTCGATCGGTGCTGAAAAAGTGATAGATTTACTTAAAAAAAATAATAAAATTAAAGTCTTAGGTGATCTTGAGAATAGTGAATACGCTACTCCTTTGACAAGTTCGAAAAATGGAGAGCGTGTTTTTGTAAGCCGTATTCGTAACGATTTACACAGTGATTACGGGCTCAATATGTGGATCGTTGGCGACGATATCAGAAATGGTATGGCGATGAATATAGTCCAAATTGCTGAAAAATTGATAAAATATCATTTATAATGGATAGTTAGGAAAATAAATTAATGTCAATTCGAGACTTTCTTGCTAAAGTTAGCATATTATTATCAGATAATGAAAATGATAGAGTATTTGTCAAAGAATATCAGAAACAAAAGAATACTGGAAAAATGTTGAAAGAAGACAAGTTAGAAAAAAGCAAAAAGGTATGTTCTATGGAGCCTATGCAACCTATGAGTTCTATGAAAAATCACGCATCAGCCTTGGTTTTTACCCTGTTGGGGCTATTTTCTGCCAATTTAGTTCATGCTTTAGGCTTGGGTGAAATAACTCTCAAATCCTCGCTCAATGAACCTTTGGTTGCGGAGATTCGATTATTGGAAGTGAGAGATCTGGCCAAAAGTCAGATTAAGGTCAAATTGGCTCCTCGGGACGCGTTTCAACGCGCTGGTGTCGAGCGCGCGTTTTTCCTCAACGATATTACGTTCGAGGTCGATCTCAGTGATCGTTCTATGCCTCTGGTTCGTCTACAGTCCACCAAGACAGTGGTAGAGCCTTACCTCAACTTTTTATTAGAAGTTCAATGGCCCAGTGGTCGATTGCTTCGAGAATATACATTACTGATGGATTTGCCCATTTTTGATAGTGCTAGTAGCAGTAGTAAGGTTACTACGCCTGCAGCGAAAACCAATATACCGAGTGTAAAATCAAAACAGCAGGCTACAAAACCTACACCGATCAAAGCCGAAAAATCGTCAGTTTCACCCTCTTTTTCCACACGGTCAGCTCCAGCCAATTCGGCGCCATCGGCTACTGCTGAATCTAGCGCTACACAAGAATCGATGCCGACTGAATACCAAATCGTGGAGGGAGATACCCTGTGGGATATTGCACTTAGAACTCGCCCGGATCAGTCCGTGATTGTTCACCAAAGCATGCTGGCTATTCAACGCAAAAATCCGGAAGCGTTTATCGACGGTAACATCAACCTGTTACGTAAAGGTGAGGTGTTACGACTCCCCAACAAGGCGGAAATGCTGAGTGTTTCCACACAACAGGCGATAGCAGAAGTCGCCCGCCAAAATAGACAATGGTCGAGTCAAACTAATACTGGGGCGGTGCTCAAAGGTGATAGCGCTGCTTCACCACTAAACGATTCGCAATCGTCAGCACCAACAGGCCGTCTTAAACTCAGTGCCATCGATAATCTTCCCACAAGTACGGCAACAATATCGAGTGGTGGCGGAACAGGTAATTCACTGGAAAATCAGCTAGTCGCTGCTCAAGAAGAACTCGATAGAACCAACCAAGAAAATAAAGAACTCTCTGAAAGGGTAGAGCAGCTTGAAGCGCAAATTGACACCATGGAAAAGTTAATAGCTGTCAGCAATGACAAATTGCGCGCACTGCAATTGGCTGCTGCAGAAAAGAATACATCGGATACGACAGGTGAAATAATAGAGGACGCTGAGCTTAAACTACAATCTCGAGGTACGGGTGACAGTCTTACACAAGTTGAGCGGCCTATGGTTCCAGAGGAAAAAATGACCGAAGTATCGGAGCCAGACACAGATAGCCAACAACCTGAAACTAGTGCTTTATCCCAAACTAACACGTCATCTGCATCTGCTGCTCCGGAAACTATAACTCAAACTGAGGCTCCAATTGCATCCGAACCTGTTACAGAAACCGAGCGCAATATTGTCGACGCTATAAAAGACAATATTAACTACATTGCCGGTGCTGTGATTGCCTTACTATTTTTTGTCATGCTGTTGCTGCGTTTTCGCAAAAAAGATAGTGAAGATGAATTGGATATAATTGACGAAATAGGGTCAGTAGATGAAGAAAATAATCAACAAGAAGATATCATCACCGAACAGTTCGATGAAGATGCCGACAGTTTAATCGTCGACGATGAGCTTAATTTAGACGGTGATCAGTTTGAAGAATCCATTGACGATGATGTCGACGCCATTGACAAGGCCAACATTTTTATCAGTCTGGGCCAATATGAGCAGGCGGAAAAATTGTTGTTGCGTGAGATTGAAACTAATCCGGATAATGTTAATGCACGTCTGAATTTATTAAAGGTTTATTCTGAAACGAAAAATGTCGGCGAATTTGACGTGCAGTATGCTCAACTATTGCCAATGGGTAATGCCAGCATCAATGAAAAAGCGAAAGCACTGCGTGATGCTATTCCCAATGCAGGTGATTTTGATGTCAGTCAGTACGTATCCGAAGATGCTGATCAATTCTCTTTCGGCGATCAACCTGACCTTGACAAGGATCTACAATCACTGACTGAAACGGCTAACATCGATGATGGTAAGGATGATACATCTTTAGATCTCGATTTTTCTGACTTCGACAAGGAGTTAACCGAAGATCAGTCTTTATCAGAAGAAAACAAGCAGACTGAATACACGGCAGATGAAGAAGCACCGTCAATAACAACAGAAGATGGCTTATTAACCGATGATAAGCAAGACACTTTTGACGATATGAGCTTGGATTTCGATGATGACTTGTCAATCGAAGATAATCAAGATGATTCGGACTTGCTAACCCCAGAGAAAGATAATCTCAGTGAACCAGAAAGCATTGATTTCAGTACAGAGTTTGATCCAGAATCGGAATCGGTAGACATTGGATCAGACACGCAAATTCCCACTGGACAAAGTAGTGATGGGGAAGATTCTGATATGCAGTTGTCTTCGGATCAAGTTGATATGGCGTCACTCGACAAAGAAATCAGTTCAATCATTGATGATCAACCTGAAGCTGAAGCACCAGGTCAACCGGATGATCAACTTGATTTTGATAGCAATCTAAATGATCTTGATAACGATTTAAATACCTTGAGTGATGACTCCGATGAGGTTGAAACCAAGTTAGAGTTGGCGCTGGCTTATTTGGATATGGGCGATAGTGGTGGCGCTAAGGATATTCTCAGTGAAGTCATTGAAGAGGGTACGCCTGAGCAACAAAATAAAGCTCGTGATCTTTTGAACAAACTTTAATTAACTTGGCAGACCCTAAAGCTTGCTACACCCGCAATTGTCAGTTAAGTACTGAAGCGACATTTCCGAGAGGAATGTCCCGAATTGCTCTTGGCATAGAGTACAATGGCAGCCAATTCCATGGCTTTCAATGTCAGCCCTCTGGTGTTACTACGGTTCAGCGCTATCTGAATAGCGCTCTTTCTACGATTGCCGACGAGCCGATAACCACTATTTGCGCGGGTAGAACGGATGCTGGCGTTCATGCAACGAATCAAGTGGTGCATTTTGATACCCTAGCGCAACGTTCAGATAACGCCTGGCTTCGTGGGGCCAACAGTCATCTACCTAACCATATTAGCATCCGTTGGGCAAAGGTAGTTGCACCACGATTTCACTCGCGTTTTAGCGCAATTTCACGTTGTTACCGATACATTATTCACTGTTGCTCAACGCCTTCTGCACTGCTAAACCAACAGGTAGCCTGGCAGCGTCGCTCATTGGATATAGTACGCATGCGAAAGGCGTCTGTCTGCTTGATAGGTGAGCACGACTTTAGTGCTTTTCGTGCTGCTCAGTGTCAATCAAGGCGGCCATTTAGGTGTATCCAAAATATTACCATTGAACAGCGTAACGACTTAATCATTATTGAGATCAAAGCTAATGCTTTTCTTTATCATATGGTGCGTAACATTGTCGGCGTGTTAACCGTTATTGGAGCAGGCGATGCTTCGTTGGATTGGTGCCGTCAAGTTCTCAACAGCCGCGATCGTCGACAGGCGGGTGTTACTGCAGCTGCTTCAGGACTCTATTTGGTTGCCGTCGATTATCCTAATGAATTTAATTTGCCAATAATGCCCAAAGGTCCTTATATTGTTTAGATTGCAGTTCAAATAACCCCGCCCTCGAGAGGTGAGGTGTGGAATTGAATTTAAAACTTAATTTTTCATCGCAAGCGCGAGGAATAATAAACTTCATAGATTTAATAGTTTACAGATGAAAGTACAACCTGAAGTGCCAAAGCTTACCCAACGGCCACGAGTAAAGATTTGCGGCATTACGTCGGCAGAGGCCGCTTATTGTGCACTGGCAGCGGGTGCTGATGCTATCGGTTTGGTTTTTTACGCCGATAGTCCCCGTCATGTATCAATTGAGCAAGCGAAGGACATTGCCCACAACGCAGGTCCACTGGTTACGCTGGTTGGTTTATTTGTCAATGCGCAACCGCAGCAAGTTAATGAAACGGTAGCGCAAGTGCCCTTGAATTTATTACAATTCCACGGCGATGAAAGCGCCGAATACTGTCAGCAGTTTACGCTCCCCTATTTAAAAGCTATTCATATGAAGCCGGGCATTGATGTGCGTGAGATCATTAACAACTATGCCAGTGCTTCGGGTATTTTATTGGATACTTATCGCAAGGGCTTGCCCGGAGGTACCGGTGAGTGTTTTGATTGGCAACGTGTTCCTCATCATCCTATACGACCTATTATTCTGGCTGGTGGTCTTACGCCTGAAAATGTTCGCCAGGCGATTACAATAGCAAAACCCTATGGGGTCGATGTTAGTGGTGGTGTAGAGTGTGCCCCTGGAATTAAAGATGAAGAAAGAATCTATGCGTTTATGCACAACGTCAAACAAGGAGCAGTGTAGTGAATAAGGTGGCGGATGGAATGGCGGTCAACTATGTTGATTATTCTCTCCATTATCCCGATGAAAAAGGGCACTTCGGTATCTATGGTGGTCGCTTCGTTGCTGAGACTCTGATATCAGCACTGGATGATCTCGATGAGATGTATCGGCGATTACAGCAAGATGCTGCTTTTCAAGCAGAATTTGATAAGGATTTAGCTCATTATGTCGGTAGACCATCACCCTTGTATCACGCCGAACGCTGGAGTAAGAAGATCGGCGGTGCGCAAATCTACCTGAAACGCGAAGACCTCAATCATACGGGTGCACACAAAGTGAATAATACTATTGGTCAGGCGCTATTGGCCAAGTACTCAGGTAAAAAGCGTATCATTGCCGAGACTGGCGCCGGTCAGCACGGTGTCGCCAGCGCCACCGTGGCCGCTCGCCTGGGTATGGAATGCGAAGTATTCATGGGTGAGGAGGATGTTCACCGTCAGGCACTCAATGTTTATCGCATGAAATTGCTGGGGGCTAAAGTTAATGCGGTGACTTCCGGATCAAAGACACTAAAAGATGCGATGAACGAAGCATTGCGCGATTGGGTGACTAATGTCGACAATACCTTTTATATCATCGGCACTGTTGCCGGTCCTCACCCCTATCCAAAATTGGTTCGTGATTTTCAATCAGTCATCGGCCGCGAAGCACGAGTACAGTGTGTAGATCAAACCGGTTCTCTGCCGGATGCACTGGTAGCTTGTGTCGGAGGTGGTTCCAACGCTATTGGCTTGTTCTATCCATTTTTAGCGGATTCCAGTGTGCATATGTTTGGTGTTGAAGCGGGTGGTCACGGCGTTGAAACGGGCGAGCATGCGGCTCCTCTTTGTGATGGTACTGCCGGTGTCTTGCATGGTAATCGCACCTACTTAATGGTCGATGAAAATGGTCAGATTATGCCCACGCATTCTGTCTCCGCCGGCCTTGATTACCCCGGAGTTGGTCCTGAACACGCCTGGTTGAAAGATACCGGCCGGGTTAACTATGTAGCGGTGAACGATGATGAAGCACTTACCGCCTTTAGGGAATTAACACTAATCGAAGGCATCATGCCAGCGTTGGAAACCAGTCATGCTCTGGCTTATACGGCAAAGATCGCTAGAGATATGGCAGTTGACCAAACGATCGTCGTCAATTTATCAGGGCGTGGCGACAAAGATATTCTCACAGTGGCGGACATTGATGGCATTAAATTGTAATTTCATGACATTCAATATTCATATCCATTACATTGTTAGAAATAACAATATCAACGAGAATAAGAGTATCAAACGATGAACCGAATTGAGTCTTGTTTACACGCCTTAAGAGCAAATAATCGCAAGGCGCTAGTGAGTTATATTGTCAACGGCGATCCCTGCCCATCAGTTACCCAAGCTGCTATGCAATCTCTCGTTGACAATGGCGCAGATATTATCGAGCTAGGTATTCCATTCTCTGATCCTATGGCTGAAGGGCCGACCATTCAGCTTGGTCATGAACGCGCTTTAGCGCACAATGTCAGTCTTAATGACACCATTGATGCGGTAGCCGGTTTTCGACGGTATGATCAACAGACGCCATTGATTTTGATGGGTTACGCTAACCCGATTGAACGCATGGGTTATGCCGTTTTTGCCGACAAA
>CAZEUZ010000166.1:0-2814 GCA_964515805.1 uncultured Cellvibrionaceae bacterium
CTGGCCAGTGGAGAATTCTCCACTGGCAACAGTACCGCAAAAACCACGGAAATCGAGGTTGGGCCTGTTAACGTATTGTACCGGGAAACGACATTTCGAAGAGATAAAAGAGTCTTCGATTTCTACATCTTCTAGCATCTCTAAAAGAGGTTGGCCTTTATACCAGCCCATGCTCTTGCTTAAGGAAGCGATGTTGTCCCCCTCTAGGGCAGAGATGGGGATGAACTGTATATTGGGAACTTCGAGTGCACTGACAAACTGATAGTAACTTTCCTGAATTTCTTCGAACTTCTCTTGTGAGTAATCAATGAGATCCATTTTATTGACTGCAATAATGAATTGATTGATACCAAGTAAAGAACAAATAAAACTGTGCCGTTTAGTTTGCGTTTGAACACCATAGCGTGCGTCGATAAGTAACACTGCCAATTCTGCTCCAGAAGCGCCTGTGGCCATATTACGCGTGTACTGTTCGTGTCCTGGCGTGTCTGCAATAATAAATTTGCGCTTCTCGGTAGAGAAATAACGGTAGGCAACATCTATAGTGATGCCTTGCTCTCGCTCGGATTGTAAGCCGTCAACTAGTAGAGCGAGGTCAATTTTTTCACCTACTGTGCCATGGGTTTTACTGTCTTTTGAGATTGCCGCCAACTGGTCTTCATAGATCATTTTAGTATCGTGCAACAGCCGGCCAATTAGCGTAGATTTACCATCGTCCACGCTCCCACAAGTAATGAAGCGCAACAAATCTTTTTCTTCATGTTGTTTAAGGTACTGGTGAATATCATCTGCAATTAAGTTGGACTGATGTGACATGAATCTTTAACTCCAAAATCAATTAATTAGCATCTGTAAATCTAGTTAGCCAAGCCGTGATTTTAGAAGTACCCCTCCCTTTTTTTCTTTTCCATCGAGCCACTCTGGTCGTGGTCAATTGCACGGCCTGAACGTTCAGAAGTTGTCGTCAGCAACATCTCTTGAATGATATCCGGCAAAGTCTGCGCCGTTGACTTTACAGCTCCAGTAAGTGGATAACAGCCGAGCGTTCTGAATCGCACCCATTGCTCCTCAGGTTTTTCATCATCAGCAAGGGGCATGCGATCGTCATCGACCATTATCAACATATCATCACGCTCTACAACTGGGCGTTTAGCTGCGTAATAAAGTGGCACAATTTTAATTTGCTCTAAATAGATATATTGCCAAATATCTAACTCAGTCCAGTTCGATAACGGAAACACACGAATCGACTCACCTTGATTGACATGGGCGTTGTATAAATTCCAAAGTTCAGGGCGTTGATTTTTCGGATCCCAACGATGATATTTGTCTCGAAAGGAATACACGCGCTCTTTAGCACGACTTTTTTCTTCGTCACGGCGTGCGCCACCGAAAGCAGCATCAAAACGGTACTTGTCGAGCGCCTGCTTTAAAGCAACCGTCTTCATAATATCAGTGTACTTGGCACTGCCATAATCGAATGGATTGACATTCTGAGCCCGCCCTTCCTCATTAGTATGTACCAGAAGTTCCATTCCGACTTCTTTTGCCATTTCATTACGAAATGAAATCATCTCTCGGAATTTCCAAGTAGTGTCGATATGCATTAGCGGGAAAGGAGGAGATGCTGGAGCAAACGCCTTGCGAGCAAGATGAAGCATCACGGCAGAGTCTTTACCTATCGAGTACAACATGACAGGATTATCGAACATTGCCACAACTTCTCGAATAATATGAATAGATTCTGCTTCCAGTTTTTTCAGGTGTGTTCTCTTCACAGCAGTATTACCCACGATTAAGTTAGATTTGGATATACATTCAAAATTTCCAAAAAGGCCATTGTAATTAATTGATTGTGAATTCGATAGGCTTTTTAAAAATTACTATGTAGGATCTGAATTATAAAGCTTTCAGAATTATTCAACACATCTAAAGTCTAACAATACCACTATGGAAGCGAAATTCATTATCATGTCCTTCTATTAACTGCCGTTCTTTTGCCAAAAACAGGGTTATGCGGTCGTCAATCTCACTAGTGGCCGCTTGCCTTGCCAAACATAGATAATCCTGATAATGACGAGCCTCTGATTTCAATAGCGACAGATAAAAACTTTTCAATTCCGCATCTAACAGTGGCGCCAAGGCGGCAAAGCGTTCGCAAGAACGGGCTTCGATAATAGCGCCGATTACCAAGGTATCTATCAGCTTATCCGGTTCACTAGTACGCACGTCGTTGCGTAACTCAGCAGCATAGCGTGATGCCGACAATTGCCGGTAGATTATATGGCGCTTTTGCATAATACTGATCACTTGTTCAAAATGGCGCAGCTCTTCGCGGGCTAATTTTGACATTTTGTTCAATAATGCAAAATTGTCTACATGGCGATAGATCAAATTCAGCGCAGTACTGGCAGCTTTCTTCTCACAGTTAGCATGATCAATCAGCAGTAAATCGAGATTTTTTACAGCAGTTTGCAACCACTCTTTTGGAGTTGGGCAAAGTAAAAACTTGTTTATCTCG
Organism: uncultured Cellvibrionaceae bacterium; assembly: GCA_964515805.1. Taxonomy (GTDB): domain Bacteria; phylum Pseudomonadota; class Gammaproteobacteria; order Pseudomonadales; family Cellvibrionaceae; genus CAZEUZ01. Next base: position 2,522 of record CAZEUZ010000166.1, read on the forward strand.
GTCGTTATGTCCATAGAGTAGAATCACTCTGTCTTTATCAAATACTTTGGCTCGATAAATCGTTCGTAATAAGCACATGACAAGGTGTAAAAATCATCATCTATTTGACGTTTAAGAGACACTAAAGAATCATCCTCATGTTGTTGGTTTATCGTAAAACCAAAGCGATGAGTATCTTTAATTTGGCTTGCGCCAACACGCAACAGCGCATAGATTAGCACCTGTGACGATTGATCTTCATCATGATAAATCTGTTGGTGCCGTAAATGCATTAACAACCTTTCCCTATCAGT
>CAZEUZ010000167.1:0-3790 GCA_964515805.1 uncultured Cellvibrionaceae bacterium
TGGGGGAACAGCGCCAGGTAGAGCACTCAATTTTAGAGGAGCTGCCCGTTTTTTAACGTTACGACGGGTTACCTTACGACTTGCCGCTTTGGGTGTTGGTGTCGCTACCGGATCTGAAGCAGAATACGGAATGACTATCGATGAGTCTTGTTCGGGTATACTGCCATTCTGTTGTCCCTGCAGTGTTGTTTCTTCTTGGAATGTTGCATCAACCGTTGTGTTAACGGTTTCATCAATATCAGCGCCGTTAAACACCTGCCCTGCAACCTCCTCAACAACTGACTCAATATCAGTTTCAGCAGCAGTAGTAGTACCATCAACATCGGCTATTGGATTCGGTTCGGCTTCAGTTTCGGACTCAGGTTTTGGTTCCGGCTCTGACTCAACAGGGGTTTGCGGTAAAGACGTACCCTCTTCGCGATTTTCCCAGATAAGCAGCGCCAATAAAATGATTAGTAGAGCCGCAAACAGTGTCGAACGTCTCTGCACTGTTTTACCGTTCTGCTTTTACTGTCTCGTTCCTGGCGCCTTTGAAGTTAGTTAAGCGGAAACTAACATCAGCATTCTCAAAGGGAAGTTCAAAGCGGTGTATATTCCCGGCATACAGTCGTTTACTGCCGATATCGTCTTGACAGTTCTCGCCTTTATCGTCACATTGTTTAAGATTGGTGATAAGTGCATAGCTATTGCCCTTATTGTTAACAATAAGGGTTTTACCCTCTACAGTTATATCGAGCGCTTCCAATGGTTCGGTGGGATGAATTAAAGCAAGCACCTGATAGGCAACTAGGATTCTTACCCCCATGCCCTCCGCCTTGGCAAGTGGTGGTTCAACAGGTGTGAAATTAATGCGGTAGACTTTCTCTTTATCGGGTGCGGCCAGATTGACCAGTCGTACCTGCTTGCGCCCTTTGGCCGGAATCACCAGTTTGGCCGGTGAGGCGACAAAAGTGATGTCTTCGAGGTTGTTTAATAATCGCCGTTCCTCGTTTTTCTCGCCAGGATTAATGACTTCCAACACCTCCACTTTAACGTATGCAACCTCATCGCCCTGATTGCTGACAATAATATCCTGGCGGGGCGCCTGATCAGCTGGGAAGTTAATAATTGTACGGTCGACATTAATTCCCGCCTGAAGAAAATTGGCATAAACACTGAATCCACAACATAAGATAAACCCGCGGATAGTGGATCTAAACATTCAACTATTCTCCTGATAAATCGGTTATTCGATAGCGACTGTCAAGTTGAGAAAGCCATCGTACTCACTGCTGATTGCAGCATTAATTTGACTGACAGGAATACGCAATGATAGCTCGGCGTTATTTTGCCCATCGCAATTAATGCCCGTTCTTTCTAAATTATATTCTCTAGAAAGGACATTAGGGTAAAGTCTGTCGCTCACATCGAGAGACAAATCACCTCGGAAGTATAACTCGAAATTTATTTTATCCCCGTCTCGACTGAAGAGACCGAACGGCTGACTACCTCCGCCATCGCCTTCAGCGGCAATCGTATACCGGCCGTCTTGATTTGCCCTTACACAGAAGCGCTGACTAATAATAACATCCTCGTCAGTTTGATTAGATATATTAATTTGGATGTCTTTAAGGTTTGAAATTTGTATGCCTTGGTTTAATTCCAACCGTATCGCTATTTCTCCAGTCGAGGTTGCGCCAACTTGACCATCTCGAGCAGCAAAGCTTAAAGGAATAGCAAGCAAACCGCTGATAAGAAACATCAATAAACGCTTTTGGAAAAATGTCATCAAAAACCCCAAGCATGATTTCGGGTTCAATAATAACCTATGGGCGCATAATCACCAATGCTTGCCTTCCCAGCCACTACCCTACCCTTTAGTAAAGCAAGAAGATTGCGTTTTCTGCTTTAGTAAAACCATAGCGTGATAAATTGAAGCAACAACAGCCAGACACCAAACAATCGCAGCGCCTGCTGGTAAGTCCCACAATCCAGCAGCCAATAAACCGCTAAAATAACCTGCCGTTCCTACGGTAAAGCCCTTTATCAAAGGATAAGAGCTCCTTAGCGTGACTAGGCTGGGGATAATCAAACTCGCAAAGACTAGGTACACACCGACAACTTGTGTTGATAGTGTGATAGTTATGGCAAATAAAGGGTAAAACAACCAGTCACCAAGTTTAGCCCGCAACCAAACCCAGACAAGTAATACCACGGCATAGGTGATTGCCAGTGGCAACAGTTCTTGTGGCTGTAACCATAAAATCTGTCCAACTAATAAGGCTTTTAGTCGTTCCCCACCGTGAGGATCCGTTGCCAGCGCCAAGATACTGCCTGTGGCTGCGAGGATAAACACTATGCCAATAATGGCCTCTTGCACCCGCACTTCGGAACGCCTTAAGCTGTAAAGCCCAATAGAACCTGCTATGGCAGCACTAATAGCAATCAGCGTATGAGCCCCATCGCTCTGTTCACCATGCCAAAATACCTGTGTAACAACAACACCAAATGCGGCAATTTGAGCGATGGCTAAGTCTAGAAAAATAATGCCTCGTTGTAATACTTCTCGACCCAATGGCACATGGGTTGCCAACACTAACAAGCCCGCTAAAAACGCCGGCCATAATATCTCGGTTTGAAGAATCAATTTCTCCATAATACGATTATCTATCGATTCTTGATAAGCATTGAAAGCACCTCATCATAGAGGGAAAAGAGATCAATAGCCCGCTCACTACCTGCGATGGTAAAGGGGAGTTTTAAAACAGGGACATTGGCTTTTCTACTTAACCATTGAGCGCCTTTATCGTTTTGATAGTTGGCCATGAGGATAAAATCAGGCTGCTCTGATCTAACTGTCTTCAGTAGAGAAGCTAAGTGCGTGCTAGTTGGCGGTAGCCCCGGTTTAGGTTCTAAATCTCCGATCATTTCAATCCCAAGCCAATTTAATAGATAACTCCAATTTTTATGGTAGACGACAGCCTTTTTTCCATGTAATTCCACAGCTTGTTCTTCCCAGTGGGTAATAGCTGATTGCCAACGTTCTGAAAATTGATTGAGCTGCTGTTGATAAAAAACAGCGTTGTTCGAGTCGATGGTTTGCAATCGTTGGCTCAAGGCCTTAGCAATGGTCAGCAAACGGTAGGGATCCCAATGGACATGGGGATTACCCGACGCATGTACATCACCGTCGCTGCGATCCAATTCAGTGGGAACTTCAATACGTTCCACTTGCGATGCCGCCAGAAAATAGCCAGGTTGCCCTGCTTGTATCGAAGCGTTACCAGACTGTCTTAACAGCAGAGGTAACCAACCGATTTCAAGTTCAGCGCCGGTACACACCAGCAGATCAGCTCGCCGCGCCTTGGCAATAAGTGACGGCCGCGCTTCGATATAATGTGGATCTTGAAATGCCGTTGTCGCTGAAAAAGCATCGACCTTTTCACCACCGATAGATTCAACCAGCGCCTTCCACTCCGGTTCACAGGCAAACACATTCACTTTAGCAAACGCATTAGGCGCTACTAATAATAGGCTAAGGCCGAGTATTAAGAATAACTTCACGCTATGCTCCTAATGTATAAATGACTAATTAGAATGTATGAGCGCCGTGAGAACCTAAACTCATTTGGTATTGCAGTGTGATCATATCGTTAGTTTCTTCATCGTGACCATTGTCAAATTGGCTGTATTGCAATCGGATACGGCTGAAATGGCTGGGTGAGTAGTCAACCATAATGGTGGATTTATCGGGATCGTCCGCCACTCCAAGAGAGGACTCTTCAAGGTACTCATCTTCGTCAATACCAGC
>CAZEUZ010000168.1:0-13007 GCA_964515805.1 uncultured Cellvibrionaceae bacterium
CAAAAGGAAAGGATGAAATTTCGCCGAGTCCCGATCGCAACATCTGCAAAATGACGGCAGCCAGGTTAGTTCGCAAAATTTCCGCTTCGGTAAATTCAGGCCGGTTAAGAAAATCGTCTTCGCTATAGAGCCGGATACAGACGCCTTCACTAATCCTGCCACAGCGACCCTTGCGTTGATTGGCGCTGGCCTGGGAAATCGGCTCTACCGGTAAGCGTTGAATTTTATGGCGAACGCTGTAGCGGCTAATACGCGCATAGCCGGTATCAATCACATAGCGAATACCTGGCACGGTAACAGAGGTTTCCGCAACATTGGTGGCCAGTATAATGCGGCGGCCACGATGTGGTTGAAAGACGCGGTTTTGTTGTTGAATGCTCAGTTTCGCATAAAGAGGCAACACTTCAACATGAGGAATGTTCACCTGATTCAGTTGCCGCATTGCCTCGTTAATCTCAGCTTCGCCACTGAGAAATACCAAGATATCGCTCTCTTGGTGACGAACACTGTTATTCCATTGCTGAATCTCATCAATAGCCGCCAGTATACCGCCATAGATGTCGTCAGTTTCCATCTCTGCCATGGGACGATAAATCACTTCTACTGGATAGGTGCGGCCAGAGACTTCTATAATCGGAGCCTGATCGAAGTGTTGAGAAAACTTCTCCACGTCAATAGTCGCGGAAGTGATGATAATTTTGAGATCGGGGCGTTTGGGCAACAACTGCTTGAGGTAACCCAGCAGAAAGTCAATATTTAAACTGCGTTCATGGGCTTCATCGATAATTAACGTGTCGTAACGATTGAGAAAGCGATCCTGTTGAATTTCAGACAATAAAATGCCGTCTGTCATCAGCTTAATGTGAGTATTGGGAGACACCTTGTCGGTAAACCGTACCTGATAGCCAACAGACTCACCTAGCGTAACATTAAGCTCTTCAGCAATTCGACTTGCCACCGTACGGGCCGCCAAACGCCGTGGCTGCGTATGACCAATCATGCCAAGCACTCCACGGCCAATATCGAGACAAATCTTAGGCAGCTGAGTCGTTTTACCGGAACCGGTTTCGCCGGCGAGCACAACGACCTGATGCTGTGCAATGGTATCTGCAATATGTTGACGCTTATCGACAATAGGTAACGGTGGGTAGTCAATAGCGGGAACTGTTTGTCGGCGGCTGTTAACACGTTGTGTTGATACGTTTATTTTTTCTTCTAACAGTGTTAGTTCAGCCATAATGTCTTGCTGGTTTTCACACAATCGCTGCAATCGTTGGTATTCCCGTATCAATCGATAACGGTCAATGCTGAGAACATCACCCAAGTGATCGGATAAGCTGTTGAGAGACACTTGCATTTGAATCGGATAGACTTAAGATGGTTACGAGATAAAGAAATCAAAACTCGCAGTCAATGGACCTAATAATTTATGTTGTTTTTATTCAGACTTAGCATTGTGGTCGTCATAAACCAGTTAATTATAGCGACTATCAGCTTCGCTGCTACTGAAAATAATGATGAACAAGAAATTATCCGCACCCATGCCATCGCCATGCATGGTGAACCGAAGTATCCAAAAGATTTTTCTCATTTCGACTACACCTCTGACGAGGCCGTTAAAGGTGGGTCGTTGAAACTGCATAGCGTCGGCAGTTTTGATAGCCTCAACCATTTGATCCCCAAAGGCAACCCAGCCGATAATATCGGACTGATTTACGACACTATTACCAAGGCCGCCGCCGATGAACCCTTTACCCAATACGGCTTGTTAGCTCACACGATTGAGTATCCAAAAGACCGCAGCTGGGTAATCTTTCATCTTCGCCCGACAGCGCGGTTCCACGATGGTAAGCCAATTACAGCAGATGATGTCGTATTTACCTTCAATTTACTAGTCAGCAAGGGGCATCCCATTTTTCGCTTTATGTACGCTGATGTTGACTCTGTGATCGCCATTGATAAACAACGAGTCAAATTCAGCTTCAGCAATAACGAGAATAAAGAGTTACCGCTTATTGTCGGCGGCATACCGATATTACCTAAACATTACTGGATCGAGGAAGGCCACGAATTCGACAAGAGCGCGCTGGAAATTCCTCTCGGCAGCGGTCCCTACAAGGTTAAATCTATTGACGCCGGACGCAAGATTACTTACGAGCGGGAAAAAAACTACTGGGGCAGCAACTTAGCCGTCAATAAGTACTTATATAATTTCGATACCGTCAGTATCGACTACTATAGAGATGGAAACGTCGCTTTGGAGGCATTGAAAAGCGGCGAGTACGATTTCCGCCTGGAGAACAATTCCAAAAGCTGGGCTACCGCTTACAATATACCTGCGATCAATAATGGCTCGCTGATTAGGAAAGAAGTTAAACACAGCGCCAATACCGGCATTCAGGCATTCATATTTAACACACGCAGACCGTTATTTAAGAATATGGCAGCACGCAAAGCCATTAACTATGCGTTTGATTTTGAATGGTCAAATAATGCTCTTTTCTATCAAGCTTACAAACGCTGCTACAGTTTTTTTTCCAACAGCGAATTTGCCGCAACTGAATTGCCTACTGGTAGGGAACTGGAAATTTTAGAAGGCTACCGCGATCAGCTCCCAACCAGTGTATTTACTGAAGCTTACCAATTGCCAGTTACCGATGGATCCGGCCACAACCGCAGCAATTTACGGATTGCCAAAAAACTGTTGGAAGATGCAGGTTACAAGGTTGTCAATAACCAATTAATGACGCCTGACGGCCAACCTTTTACCTTTGAGTTGCTGTTGGTATCGCCCGCTTTTGAGCGCATCGTCAATCCTTTTGTTAAAAATCTTAGTCGGTTAGGGATCACAGTTTTTACTCGCTTAGTCGACACCTCGCAATATATCAACCGTATTCGTAGCTTCGACTTCGATATGCTGGTGCAATCCATAGGCCAAAGTGAATCGCCGGGTAATGAACAGTGGAGTTATTGGGGTTCCGATGCCGCCGACACCCAGGGCAGCCAAAACTTAATCGGCATCAAGAATCCTATTATCGATCAGTTGATAAAATTAGTGGTCGATGCACCCTCCAGAAAAGAATTGGTCTACCGAGTCAAAGCCTTGGATCGCGTTTTACTGCATCATCATTATGTGGTGCCACAGTGGTATAAATCATCCACCCGTTTAGCTTATTGGGATAAATTTGGCATGCCTGTAATCACGCCAGCATTCGACCGGTCTTTCAGTACAGGGATTATGAGCTGGTGGTATGATCGCGAAAAAGCCGGTCGACTGAATAATATCTACGATCAACAATCCAGTCAGATTCGGAATTAATCAATACGAGGCTACCTATGAAATTATTTAAATTTAATTATTTAATCTTATTCATTGTAAGCATATTGACTAATGGCTGTGCTGCTCACAGCGTGTCTGATCACGATACCGTCAGTCACCAGCATAAAAAAAGAATTTTGTTGCTCAATTCATACAACCATGGTTATACGTGGAGTGATAATGCCGTTCTAGGGGTACGCGATACATTTAAAAACGACCAAAGTGTAGTAATCAATATTGAGTATATGGACACCAAAATGATCGACACCGAAGAACATTTTGAATTGCTCAAACAACTCTATGAAAATAAATACGCCCGATACACCATTGACGCCATTATTGCGTCAGACCAGAATGCGTTAAAATTTTTACGAAAATATAGAGACGAATTATTTCCGGATGTACCCTTGGTGCTTTGCGGCATCAATAATTTCAGTCAAGAGAAGGTAACGGGATTTAGAAACTACACTGTAGTCAATGCAAAATCTGATTTTGTAGCCAATTTTGAGTTAATTTTAGCGTTGCATCCTAACATTAAAACGCTGTATGTGATCAATGATACGGTAACGACGGCGAGATCATTGCAAACAGAGTTTTTTGAAGCACTTAAAGAATACGAAGATAAATTTACTCTTAAAATCCTTGCGGATTTGTCACTGCAACATCTCATCAAGGAAGTCTCTTCGCTAGAACAAGACAGTGTCATTTACTACCTGTCTTTTTTTAAAGATGGCACCGGGCGCTCGTTAGCGCCTGCCGAAGTTATTCCCTATGTTTCACAAGCATCTCCTGTACCTATTTACGGTTCAACCGATTATATGTTGGGTCATGGTATCGTTGGCGGCAGTTTAAAAAGTGGTTATTTTCAGGGTAAAACAGCAGCCGATGCCGCGCGAAAGATTCTGCATGGTGTCCGTGCTGAGGACATTCCAATTGTGATGGATAATCCGAGCGTCTATATGTTTGACTACCTTCAGTTACGGCGTTTTGATATTCGTACTTCCGAGCTTCCGAAAGGTAGCATTATCATCAATCAACCAGAATCCTAGGGCAACCCTACAATGGGCACTTATGTTTTACGGCGGCTACTGCTCATAGTCCCCACTCTATTTGGTATTCTGCTACTGAATTTTCTCATTGTTCAAGCGGCACCTGGTGGCCCAGTTGAACAAATGATCTACCAACTGCAAAGTCACGGCGACAGCACTAGCCGTATTGCCGGCAGCAGCAGTGGCAATCTCGACATGAGCAGCCAGATGGGAGGAGGTTTAGGTGCCGATAATAGCTATCGAGGTGCTCAGGGCTTGGAACCTGAAATACTTGAAGACATCAAAAAACTTTACGGATTTGACAAGCCTGCCCACGAGCGCTTTGCAATGATGTTGGTCAGCTATATGCAGTTTGATTTTGGCGATAGTCTCTTTCGCAATACCGGCGTTGTCGACCTAATCATCGAAAAAATGCCAGTGTCGATTTCACTGGGTCTGTGGAGCACACTCCTGATTTACTTTATTTCCATACCCTTGGGTATTCGCAAGGCAGTCCTGCACGGCAGCCGGTTTGATATATGGAGCAGCAGCATAATTATTACCGGCTATGCAATTCCTGGTTTTATCTTAGGAATTTTATTGATCGTGTTTTTCGCTGGCGGCAGCTATTACGATTGGTTCCCGTTGCGTGGGTTGACTTCAGATAATTTTGAGAAGCTTTCTTTCTTCGGCAAAATTGGTGACTATTTCTGGCATCTCTGCCTCCCATTGATAGCAAATACTATCGGCGGCTTTGCCACCCTCACCATGTTAACGAAGAACTCCTTTTTGGATGAAATCAACAAGCAATATGTACAAACAGCCCGAGCCAAAGGCTTGGAAGAAAAGCAAGTGCTTTATCGTCATATCTTCCGCAACGCCATGTTGATTATCATCGCTGGGTTCCCTGCCGCTTTCATTGGTTTATTTTTTACCGGCGCACTTCTGATTGAAAGTATATTCTCTCTAGACGGGTTGGGACTATTAGGTCTGGAATCAATCCTAACGAGGGACTATCCGGTCATTTTCGGCACCTTGTTTATATTTACATTGATCGGCTTGATTATCAATCTGATTTCCGATTTGGTCTACGTCTTAGTCGATCCCAGAATTGACTTTGAAAGCAGGCAATAAACTAAGAAACAATGAAATGTGATACAGCAAAATTTTTATCCTTTCAAAAAACTCTGACTGTTTGCCTAATTTTTTGCAGCAACTAACTGCTTATCATCTGCTATCATGAACGATTAAATTATAGATAGTCGTTTAAGAAAACCATATCGTACGCCGCTACCCTATGCTAAGTAAAGATGCACTTGCCACTCTCTCTCAACTAAAAGACACCATCCAAGCTAATAAGGATATAGCGTTAGGCACGGTGCGCGGAACCACTGGAAGGTTTGGTTTTGTGAATCTTGATGATGGTCGGGAAGCGTTTATCGACCACGAACAAATGGCGCGGGTATTTCCCGAAGACAGAATTGAAGTCAGTGTTAGTAGCAATGAAAAAGGTCAACTGAATGCAGAATTAGAAAAATTCATCTCATCTCCCACAAAGAAGCTGTATGGCCAATACTGCATTCGTGGCAAAGGCCATTTCATCGCCGCAGAATTACAGCAATCCCAGCGCTGGATTTTTATTCCACCAAAACACCGAGCTAACAGTCGTGATGGTGACTATATTACTGCTCAAATTATCAGGCACCCATTTCAGGATGGCAAACCTCAAGCCAAAGTGCTAACTGTACTGGGCAACCCAGAAACCGCTGGTATTGAGCGATTATGCACGCTCACGAAATTTGGGATTGACGAACAATGGCCAGAAAACATTCTCAAACAAGTTGACCAAATCTGTCAACAACCCACCGTAACCAACTATGGAGAGGATTTAAAAAATCTTCCCTTGGTTACCATCGACTCCGCTAGCACCCGCGACATCGACGATGCACTGGCAATAGAGAGTCACGATAAGGGCTGGGTTCTACATGTCGCCATTGCCGACCCAAGCAGTGAAATTGATTGTGACAGCCCTCTGGGAAATCTGGCCAGATCCCGCGTCAGCACACTCTACTTGCCTGGCAAGCCGGTGCCTATGCTACCTGAAACACTATCAACTGACCGTTTTGCACTGATTGCTAACACTTGCAGGAACGCATTGATATGTCGACTCAATATTACTCACAAGGGTGAAATTGAGGATTATCATTTTCACTTTGCCACAGTACGCTCACAGGCAAAGCTAAGTTATCAACAAGTCACTGCATTATTGACCGATGAACCTTTTACCATCACCGGCAATCTGTCTGACGCCAGTTGTCATAAGGACCAATTAAAGGCCCTCCAGGCTTGTGGTAAAGCACTCAAACGTTATCGTCACGATCACTGTCTCGTTAGTTGCAACCGGGCTGACTATTACTTATGCCTGGATAATCAAGGCAAGCTTGAAAAGATTGAAAAAGTAGGGCGGACATTGGCACACAGCATAGTTGAAGAAGCTATGTTGGCAACCAATATGTGCGCCGGAGATTTTTTAGCAAAACATGACGTTGGTATTTTCAGTTGCCACGGTGGCATTAGAGAAGAGCGGCGTAAAGACATTGAAATGCTGTTTAAAGAGCAGTTGCCTGAAGATATAGCTATCGATACCACAAAGCTAGAAAGTTTCTGCCATATGATCAGAACGATTCAAAGTAATGAGAAGTATCAACCACTGTTGACAATCTACCAGCGCCATCTACAAGCCAGTGAATTATCAATCCGCCCAAAACCACATTTCGGACTCGGGATCGAACACTATGCCACTGTTACATCACCCATCAGGCGCTATCAGGATTTTTATAATCATACGGCTATACGTTCAATCTTGAATAAAAAAGTGGTGAATGGACAACAATCTGATAGAGAGCAACAACACAATTCACCTAATCCGTCGATTGAAACCAAACAGTTGGAAAAAATTAATGCCCAACTAAACTATAATCGTCAGACAGTTCGCTATCTGGAAAATTGGCTAATTTGTGATTATATGACAGATAAAATAGGCAGGACTTTTACAGCCACTGTTTCCATACTAAGCCGTCGTGGTGTTGGTATAAGACTTGTCGATACGGGCATTGAAGGCTTTGTGTATGCCAAGAAAACAGTTACAAGAGGTACACCAGAATCTGCCGATAAACTTTCATTTAACCAGCAACGCATGCAATTGACTTGGAATGAAGATTGTTATCTGCTCGATCAGGTCGTTAAAGTTACATTAGTAAAGATTGACCAGGACAAAAAATCCCTGCATTTTGCATGGAGCAGTAGATCGGATAACTAAGCACATCTAGTAACCATCACTACTAATAGCCACTACTATATGAAGTTACTACGAAAACCTGCTCTTTTTCGTTAATGCCAGATAATCAATTGCCGACATCAACGCCTCCCACTATATGCTGGACTGAAGACAATCTGCCAAAATCCGTAGTATTTGATGATATTTATTTTTCCAAGGAAGACGGCCTAGCGGAAACCGAATATGTTTTTTTACAACAGAATAGATTAAAAGAGCGTTTTAAGGCGCTAACAAGCCGTCACTTTTTCGTCATTGGAGAAACTGGTTTTGGCACTGGGCTAAATTTTTTAGCAACTTGGAATTTATGGGCACAAATAGCGCCAATCACAGCTCGTCTTCATTTTATTTCCGTTGAAAAATATCCACTTAATCGAGCTCAATTATCTCGCGCACTGTCACTTTGGCCTAGTCTGAAATCTTACTGCAACGCATTGCTGGAGCAGTATCGGATTGTAAAAACTGCAGGCTTTCACCGTTTATCGTTTGCCGACGGCAGGGTTCAACTTACCCTGATTATCGACGATGCACAGAAAGCACTCAATCATTTGTTCGCAAGTGACCATCCATGCTATCGCCAGCCCCAATGGCAAGGTATTGATGCATGGTTCCTCGATGGCTTTGCACCGGCCAAAAATCCAGCCATGTGGTCTACAAACTTATTAGCAACTATTTCCAAATTGACCAGGCCAGAAGGAACATTGGCAACATTTACCGCCGCTTCCAGCGTAAGGAAGAACTTGCAGACGGCTGGCTTTACTGTCGAAAAAATTCCAGGCTTCGGTAAGAAAAGACAGATGATTAGAGCTGTCTTGAATAAAATTGATAACAATGCAAATGACGCAACAAGGAATATACTGTCTGAAACGACCGGCTCTTCCACTGCTCAATCCATTGGAAAAGCAATTGCTTGGCCAGTCATTACAAGCTATCGAACCACTGCAAAGTCTAAACGAATTGTTATATTAGGAGCGGGATTAGCTGGTTGTCACACAGCCAGAGCACTGGCCGATTGCGGCTATCAAGTAACAGTTATTGATCGTGCCAATACTTTGTCAGCTGGCGCATCGGGCAACGCTCAAGGTGTTGTCTACGCAAAATTATCACACCAATGGCAACCTTTGTGTGAGTTCAACTTGTTTAGCTTGCTCTATGCACAGAATTATTACCATTCATTTTGGTCACAAGGCACATCTTACGGTCAGCAATGTGGCGTATTACAGCTTGCACATAATGAGACAATCAAAAAACAGCAACATCAGATAGCCGAAATATTTAATCGCGATGGCGGCAACCGTGATCTACTGAAATTTATTTCAGCACAACAGGCCAGTAAAATTGCCGGCTTGCCTTTAAATAAGAGTGGACTGTTTTTTCCCAAAAGCGGTTGGCTGAATCCAGTTGCCGTTTGTCAAAAACTGGTGAAACATCCTTCAATTACTGTAAAGCTGAACACCACAGTAAATAACATTGAACATAAAGCTAATCGTTGGCGACTTAGTGGAAACTATTCGGATGGAGAAAATAAAAATAGAGGCATTGAAAACAGAAATGGCGCAGGTAATAAAATAAAAAAACCGTGGGAAATGAATGCGGTTGAGACACTGGTTATCGCGAATGCCACTGATGCGCGTCAATTACCATTACTTCAATGGTTACCGACGCGGGCCATTCGCGGTCAAGTGACGATGATGCCGGTTTTTGAACCAACCAGAAACCTGAAAACGGTTATTTGTGGCCAAGGTTATATAGCGCCGGCGGTAAATGGCCATCATTGCGTCGGCGCTAGTTTTAATTTGCACGATTCGGATACCAGCATCAAACAACGCGACCATTTAGATAATATAAAACATATCACCGGTCTCTTGCCGATGGCTACAACAGAGTATACAAGTTATCAAAAACTTGATGGCAGGGTATCTTTTCGTTGTGCTACGCCAGACTATCTACCTATGGTTGGGCCAGTACCTGATGTTGATGCATTTGACCAAAAATACGCCGCATTGCGTCGCAATGCGCGCGCTAATAGCGAGCTCAGCGGAACCTATTTGCCAGGACTTTACCTGAATATTGGTTATGGCTCTAGAGGACTCTGCTACACGCCGGTATGCGCTGCACTTATATCCAGCATCATCAGTGGTGAACCACCACCATTACCTGCATCTATTATTCAGGCACTGAACCCCGCTCGCTTTATTATTCGGGATTTGATGCGCAATCGTCGCTGATTGATATATTCATCGAGATGTAACCGTAATTAAACATGGCGAAATGCCTAAGCTCGGCTTAAACTAAGCGTCTAAACAAAGGCGCTCTATTGTAAACTGTGCCTTATAAAAACAATTTTTTATCATAACGATTACCCCTAAACATGCAGAAAAAAGCATCATTATTAGTTGGTTCCTCCATCTTCTTGTGGGCATCGGCATTTGTTGTCAATCGATACTTGAGTGCGCAGGTTAACCCCTATCTTATTGTCTGTTTACGTTTGATACTTGCGGGCATGATCATGTTGCCCTATCTATTCATGATAAAGATCAAGCTAAAGGATTTTATCGATATCGCGCTTATTGGGTTTACGGGGATTGCCGGATACACTATTGCAGTCGTTTTAGGTCAGGTAACAATAGACGCTGGCACAACTGCCTTTATCGTCAGCCAAACCCCTGTGTTTTCTGTCATATCTGTCTATTTGTTTCACTCTCAAAAAGTGAGTAGAGTAGTGATTGGCGGTATGATGCTGTCTTTTGCAGGCATTACGCTGATCTATTGGTCGAAAAATAACGGCGAATTTTCTATAGAACCGGGCGTGCTATGGATTCTTGGTGCCGCTTTTGCCCAGTCAATTTATTTTGTCCTCCAGAAAAGATTTTTAAAAGAGTACAAACCCTTCGAAATCACTGCGTTAGCTATAGTTGCATCGAGCATGCCTGCACTGCTGTTCTTACCGTTTTTACTACAAGAAACAGTATCGATAAGTAACCTGGCGTTAATCGGGTATCTGGCCCTATTTCCCTCCATCGTGGCTTATTTGTTATGGGCAAAAGCCATTCAAAATTCATCGGTTGTGAAAGTGACCAACACTCTGTATTTCCTACCATTTGTGGCCATTTTCCAGAGTTGGTTATTTTTGAATGAAGTGCCGACAAAGATAGAGATATTCGGTGGTATTGTCAGCCTGATAGGAGCAAGTATCGCGCTCAGATTTAGCCATAAAAATGAAAAGCTTTAAAGCCTGTTTGTTTTAGATTTACTTACCTTCAATCTAATGCCTTCCATTGATTCTATATAAACCGTATCACCTTTGCTCAATTTCGTTCGATCTTTCTCCGATAGATAAGCGCTCCAATCGGCGCCAGACCAATGCACTTTGCCAGGTGAATTTTCACTGATGTCTTCGGTTACTTTTACCATCTGTCCAATTGCATCATGTCCAGGCTGTTGACTTGGTGTATTCTGCCAGTTTTTTAATGGTCGATATAACGCTATACAAATAAGCGCAGAAGAGAAAACGAAAATAGCAGTGGATAACAACCAGGAAAGACTAGGATGAACCATAGCTACCAATGCGGCCATCAAGGCCCCCAGGCCTATAAATAGAGACCAAAAAATCGCAAATTGAAAAATCGCCACCTCTAAAACAATGAGAACGACCGCAATGATTAGAAAGAATAAAAAAGGAGTCATCTTAGATATTTTCCGCTTTATCCACTTTACTTTTTAATGTTTCAAAAGCGGTAAATGCTTTACCAACGACAGAGGATACATCGGAACCGTCAGAAGGAATAAGGGCCACCGTACCTTCGCGAGCAAGTTTTTCGAAAGCCGTAATGTACTGTTCCGACAGTTGTTGGGCGACAGCAGTGGTTCCGCCTTGTTGATTAATGGCTGCCGAAATTGTCTTGATTGCTTCTGCTCGCGCTTCAGCCTCAATCATCACTGATCGGGCTGCACCTTCGGCGCGCAAGACCATTGCCTGTTTATCGCCATCCGCTTGATTGATTTGAGCTTGGCGATAACCTTCTGACGTGGTTACGGCAACTCGGCGCTCACGTTCCGCCGCCATTTGTTTTTCCATTTCGTCGAGTATAGAAGCGGGCGGTGAAATATCTTTCACTTCGTATCTCAACACCTTAGTCCCCCAGCTATCCGAGGCTTCATCAATGGCGCGAGTGACTTCCGCATTGATGTTATCGCGCGATTCAAAAGTCTCGTCTAAACTCAATTTACCAATTTCGGCACGCATGGAGGTTTGAGCCAATTGGGTGATAGCAAAAACTAGATTTTCAACACCGTAGGAGGCAGCTTTAGGGTCCATAATGCGCAAGTAGAGAACACCGTCTATTCCTAAGGATACATTGTCCTTAGTAATTGCTTGTTGAGCGGGGACATCAATGGCAAACTCTTTGAGAGAGTGGCGATAGGTCACCTTATCGATGAAGGGGATAAGAATATGAAAACCTGCTTCAAGTGTTGAAGAATATTTACCCAATCTCTCAACGATGAAAGCCTCATTCTGCGGCACCACTCTGACGACATTCGCCAAAATGATAATGCCTACTACCGCTGCGCCAATTAGAAAGATTAGCTCTACACTCATTAGTTTTCTCCACTATCCTTTTTGCTGATATTAAATACTTATTTCCCAAGTAGACAGATCACAGATAAATCAACAATGCTACTAGTAAAGCAGTCAAACCCAGACTGCAATGGATAACACCTTTCACACTGGCAATAGGACCCATTTTTCCTATTAAAGCATTAATTTCTAGCAATATGATAGTAACAATAGCGAGAATCATGCCGATACCACCGCCTTGGGCAGATAGTAAGTGTTCACCACTGTAACCCAAATGTGGCGACGCCAACATAGCAAACAGCATAGGAGCAGAGAATAATGTATTTGTTCGCGATGCCAGTAGCGCTTTGGCTGCTGCGATAGTGCTGTTGCCTTCAACCATACCCAAAACAATTTTTTGATTGGGCCAAATAATCAACCAGACGTTGAGAAACATTAACGTGCCCATCAAAGCGCCGATCACAATATAATCGTTAGTGACACGCATTTTACCGACACCTGAAAACAAGATAATACCAGTGATGAAAGTTAGCATCGCTCCCCAACGAAACCACCAGAGTGCATTGGGCGCCAACTTTTCTTTCGCATCTTTCAATGCCTCTGGTGTCGCCATTTTAAAATAACCGCCTTGCACAAAGTTAAAATAATACAGCATGCCGATCCAAACGATACCGAACAATACATGCGCCCAGCGAAACAAAAAGTTAATAAAATCCATGATCATTTCCTTTCACATTATCAAAAAAG
>CAZEUZ010000169.1:0-2871 GCA_964515805.1 uncultured Cellvibrionaceae bacterium
ACAGCAGTCTACCAAGGTAAATTCTTCACTCATAAAGAAAGGCATCTCGTTAAAGATAGGGCCTATTGATAGTAGACCTTCTTTAAGTTCTTTCGCTGCCAAATCAACTTTACTTTTATTATTATTTCTTAATATGAGATCTACCAAAGGTGTCCAATCTTTCTCAATTCGGTGGATCCACAATCGGCTCTGAGCGCGGGCAATCGGGTAAACCGGCAACAATGGAGGATGTGGAAAACGTTCGTCAAGATATTCCATCATCACTTTCGACTCATACAATACTAAGTCTCTATCATGTAATATCGGTAGGCTATTGTAGGGATTAAATTCAGCGATATCGGGCGGAATTTGATTCGGCTCTACCTCGACAACATCAACTGACACCCCTTTTTCGGCCAGCACGATTCTCACTCGATGACTATAATGGTCGCGACCATCAGAAAAATATGTCATCGACGAGCGTTTGGCTACAACACTCATTATTTACCTCGGTAATGTCTTAGTGAATGCCTTTCCAATATTCACGGTTTAATAGTACGGTCACAACCAGCAAAACGACCAGAAATAACATGACATACAGACCAATTTTCTGTCTTTCTAAGGCGATTGGCTCCGCCATATATTCCATGAAATTTACCAAGTCGTAAGTGGCTTGATCAAACTCATCAGCCTGCATGCTACCTTTGAGCGAACCCTCGACCAGCTTGTCGCAACTGGCATCATCACATTCCAACAAGCCTTGTAATTCGACCATAACATGAGGCATACCCACATTGCTGAAGACGCGGTTATTGACGCCTGTAGCGCGCGAGTCATCCTTGTAAAAATTACGTAAATAAGTGTATAGCCATTGGGGTGAACGGGATCTTGCCGATAGCGTCAAATCCGGAGGAGCAGCGCCAAACCAATTTTTGGACTTTTCTGGCGACATGGATATGGTCATAAGATCGCCAATACGCTGCTGTGAAAAGACCAAATTAGCCATCATCGATTCAGATGGAATATCCAGATCTGTGGCTACTCGCTCATAGCGAGAGAAGCTGGCAGAGTGACAGCCCATACAATAATTGACAAACCACTTGGCACCCCGCTGTAGCGAAGCCTTATCGCTCAAATCAGCCTTGAAGTCATCACAGGGAATGTCGCCACAAGCAAATGCACCCGTGGCACCCACAGCTTTAATCGGCGCCAACACCATAATTACGAAAAACAGTACACCCAACCACACCTGTGATGCCGGTAGCCCTTTCATCTGAACTCGTTCCGGCTCCGGTTTAATAGTATCGTTGGCGCTTAACTTGGGCAGAGCAATGATCAATGCTGCTAATGCAAGGCCAAAAAGCCGCAGAAACAGTGGTATATCAAACGTTTGCTCTTCAGTATCCGTCATCGATAAGGAAAGATTGGCAATTAAGTAACCCAATAGTAAACAAACAGCCCATTTATCTGCGCCGTTTTTGAAAAGGGGCAAACTTATTAAGGGCAGGAAGGTAACAAAAATGCCCAATGCCACACCAACAAATACCATAAAATCATGGGTGTCTAGTACTTGTGTCGATACAATAATCAATAAAATGCCGATAACAAAACTGACTATCCAACCGTAGGGAGATTTGACGCGGGAATGGTCCGGATTACTGAAAACCGGCATCGTTAGGAAGAACACGAAATAGAAGATCGTTCCTATCTGTGCCAGCAAGGTTCGCGCTGGGGTCGGCGCTTTTACCCCCAAATAACCTAAGATAACGAAAAAGGCTGCAAACAACAGCAGCATCACCTTGGGCATCCAGCCCTTATAGCGTATCGATCTTACCGAACTCTTATCGATCCACGGCAGCACAAAGAGAATAGCAATAGCCGCCGCCATGGATACAAAACCTAAGAATTTGGCAGTAAATACACCTCCTAGGTCAATGGTTACCGCGCGTAAAATCGCGTAAAAAGGGGTGAAATACCACACCGGCGCGATGTGCTCGGGGGTTTTCAGGTTATTGGCCTCCTCAAAATTGGCGTATTCCAAGAAGTACCCACCCATTTCAGGCATAAAGAAAATGATGAAGCAAAACACAAAGAGGAAAACCGTGATACCGACCAAATCGTGGACTGTATAAAAAGGATGAAAAGGCACGCCGTCTTTGGGGTTACCATCAGCGTCTTTATTTTTCT
This sequence comes from uncultured Cellvibrionaceae bacterium, assembly GCA_964515805.1. Taxonomy (GTDB): domain Bacteria; phylum Pseudomonadota; class Gammaproteobacteria; order Pseudomonadales; family Cellvibrionaceae; genus CAZEUZ01. The sequence continues at coordinate 2,167 of CAZEUZ010000169.1, forward strand.
TGATATCGATGCCATCGGGGTTGTTGGAACCCACTTGGTGTAGCGCGAGAATATGCAAGACGACCAACGCGAGTATCACTATCGGCAAAGCGACAACATGCAGAGAGAAGAAACGGTTGAGTGTGATGCCTGAAATCAAGTAATCGCCACGAATCCACTGCACCAAGTCTTCACCGATATAAGGTATGGCACCAAACAAGGATACGATAACCTGGGCGCCCCAGTAAGACATCTGCCCCCAAGGCAACACGTAGCCCATGAAAGCTTCTGCCATCAAAGCGACGTAAATAGTCATGCCGAAAATCCATACCAACTCGCGAGGAGCCTTGTAGGAGCCATAAAGCAAGCCACGAAACATGTGCAGATAGACCACTGCGAAAAAAGCGGATGCGCCAGTAGAGTGCATATAACGAATCAGCCAACCGTAGTCGACGTCGCGCATAATGTATTCGACAGATGCGAATGCGCCTTCGGCAGTCGGCACATAACTCATGGTTAACCAGATACCGGTCAATAGCTGGTTGACCAAAACAACGAGAGAAAAAACGCCAAAAAAGTACCAAAAATTAAAATTCTTAGGTGCATAGTATTTACCCATATGGGTATCCCATGCGCGTTGTACAGGGAGCCGTTGATCAATCCAACCCCATAGTTGGGCAAGCTTGCTACTCATGCTGAAGTCTCCTCGTCTATACCGATGACAAC
>CAZEUZ010000170.1:0-4763 GCA_964515805.1 uncultured Cellvibrionaceae bacterium
GCTATCTAGCCGGCTTATAGGTTCCCTCAATGGGCCTGCAGGCAAACAGTAGCCATTACCAAAACCCCGCTCACCATCTATAACAGCAACTTCCAATGCACGTGGAAGACGATAATGCTGAAGGCCATCGTCACTGATAACAATATCACAATCACTAAATTGTGCTAACAGAGTCGAGGCGGCGGCATAGCGATTCGAACCAATCACCACAGGGCATTGAGCTTCTCTAGCAATCATCAATGGCTCATCACCTGCAACACTCACCAGCGTATTCTGATTAACTCGAAAGGGATAATACGGTGCATGGCTCCTATATCCACGGCTGATTATACCTGGCCGATGACCCTTGGCTTTAAGCGCCAATGCCAGCGCGATAACCACTGGACTTTTACCGGTTCCACCAGTACTAATATTGCCGACTATTACAACCGGCTTAGGGAGGCTGTGTTGGTTTTTTTGCAGCCAAAAGCGACGCAGTTTAACAACTAAGGTGAACAGCCAGGAAAATGGTAATAGAACAATCCTGAGTTTACTGTTGCCATACCAGAGGTAATTGGCCAATGAGTGAATTTTTTCAGCTGTGCAGAACACGGTCTTCAGACGTTAGGATTAGAAATTATTGGCTTTGAGGTTCTCTGGTAGTTATCTGCAGAGATTCGAAACCCAACTTTCCGGCAACATCCATAACAGTCACAACTGACTGGTGAGTGGCTTTGGCATCGGCGGTAATCAATAATTGTCTGTTGTCGCTACTCAACATTACTTGCTCGAGACCACGTTGGAGTGTTTGCCGCTGTTTATTAATTAATGCTTGACCATCAATTGAATATTCACCACTCGCCTGAACAATAACTTCTACAATAGTATTTTCGATAGGCTTGGCTTCGGCAGATGCTTCCGGAATATCAATAGTGAGATGAGTCTCCTTGGTGAATGTGGCTGATACCATGAAGAAGATCAATAATAGAAATACCACATCGATCAGCGGTGTTAAATTGACCCCCTCTTCCACTATTTTTTGTCGACGAAACTGCACAAGTCTTCTCTACTGTTTAGCGTTAATCATATCGACGCGGCGTTCGCTATAGAGGGCATCGACTAATTTAATTGCCTCTTGCTCCATCACCAACACAAGACTATCGACACGCCGAGTAAAATAACGGTAACTGATCATTGCTGGTATTGCCACCACCAGACCAGCAGCAGTAGTATACAATGCCTCTGAGATACCACCGGCCAAAACACCAGCATTGCCTGCACCTTCCAGTTCTATCACAAAGAAGACCTTGATCATACCGAATACTGTTCCCAAAAGTCCCATCAATGGCGCTATTGCAGCAATAGTACCTAGAGCACCAATATAGCGCTCCATATCGTGAATGACTTGATTGGCGGCTTCCTGAATGCTATCTTTCATGAACTCCCTTCCATGACGAGAGTTGCTCAGACCTGCCGCTAGAATTCTACCCAGTTCGGAGGATTGTTTTAACTCATTCAAACGATTGGCGTCAATTTGATTGTTTTTAATCCAATTCCAGACTTGACCCAATAGATGCTTAGGCGCTATCTTTTTTGCATTCAATGTCCAATGGCGCTCTATTGAAATAGCGACAACTGCTACTGAAGCCAAAATAATTGGCAACATAAGCCAACCACCTGCCGATAAAATTTCAAACACAACTTACCTCTATTAAAATATACATTTATTGCGGTCATCTTCCATATAGTGATTGACTAAGACATATACATATGGATGATCAAAATAAACGAGAGAGACGGAGTTTGATACCGTCTTTGTTAACGTTGAGAAACTTAACACAAAAAATGATTTTTACAATTAAACCTTTGAGTTTTTATTGTTTACTTTACCCTTCCTCTTACCTTTCACCAAAGACCAATCATGGTAAATAAATTTATCACATATTGATTTGCTAACTTGAACGGAAGCACTATAGAATAGCCTCCGGAAAATGAACGACAAAACAATGAGATACAGATGACGCCTCTACCAGTGATTGTGGGCTTCGGCGGTTTTAATGCAGCCGGAAGAAGTTCTTTTCACCAAGCCTATCTAAGGATGGTGATAGAAAGTATAGAGCTTAAGCAACGCCGTCAGGTAATCGCTGGATTGGCAACAATGATGAATCATATCAGGGCCGGTAATGATGGCTATTATGATGATTTAGGCAAAAAAATAACTGTAGAAGCCTTAGCCGATATTTACAGCAATTCGGTTCTGGACAGTACCCTGGTGCGAAAAATAACTGACGACTTATTCGACGCCGATCACATTCCTTCCTACAAACACTTATCACTTTCACCTGATGGTAACAGTAAATTCCGTTTTCAGTTACGTAAAAAAGACTTGCCCAACCCCATCCCGGAGAATTGGCATGTAACTGACCTGGGTAGTTCTCAAATTGCTGTCAGCGTTGTCGGTAATCTCAACATCAAAGTGCCCACGACCACGGCTGCTACAACACAGTCAGCAGGGCAATTACCAACCGGGTTTAATCCATCTGCACTGTATAACTCTCGATTTCATCCTCGAGGTTTACAAATGGCTATTGTAGGCGCTTCTGACGCCATTAATTCCGTCGGAATCGGCTGGCAAGATATTATGAAAATGGTGTCACCGGATCAAGTCGCTGTTTATGCCAGTAGCGCTATGGGACAAATGGATGAATACAGCAATAGCGGCTTCTTACAGGCGCGTTTGAAAGGAAGTCGCGTATCGGCTAAACAGCTGGCTCTAGGCTTTACCTCTATGCCAGCAGATTTTATCAATGCCTACATCATTGGCAACTTGGGAGTTACCGGTAGCATGACCGGCGCCTGCGCCAGTTTACTCTACAATTTACGCGCAGGTATCGAAGATATCAAAGCTGGCCGGCGGCGAATAGTCATCGTCGGCGGTAGCGAAGCGCCGCTGACATCAGAAATTATTGAAGGTTACGAAGCAATGAGTGCTTTAGCTACCGACAAGCGCTTGCGTGAATTAGATAATGCTGACACAACCAACCATCGCCGCGCCAGCAGACCCTTTGGCCAAAACTGTGGCTTTACTCTGGGTGAGTCAACACAATACTTTGTACTGATGGATGATGAATTAGCAATTGCTACAGGCGCCAATATTTATGCAGCAGTGAATGACGTGTTTGTCAATGCCGATGGTTACAAGCGTTCTATATCCTCTCCAGGTGCAGGCAATTACATAACCTTGGCTAAAGCCTTAGCAGCCGCTCGTTCGGTTGTGGGTGAACGAAGTATTCAGTGCAATAGCTTCGTTCAGGCTCATGGTTCCAGTACACCACAAAACCGTGTAACCGAATCAATTATTCTCAACAAAGTAGCAGCCGCTTTCGACATTCAAGCGTGGCCTGTTACTGCTGTTAAATCATATGTTGGTCACTCTCTAGGAACTGCTAGTGGTGACCAATTAGCAATGACATTGGGTGTTTTTGCCCACAACTTGATTCCAGGCATTAAAACCATAGATAAGATTGCCGATGATGTTATTGATGATCAGTTGTCAATTCTAACAACTGATACGCAATCTGATCAGCCATTAGATGTAGCATTGATAAATGCCAAAGGCTTTGGTGGTAACAACGCCAGTGCCAGTGTATTGTCACCAGCAATAGTAGATAAAATGCTTACCAAGCGGCACGGCAAAAAAATTATGACAGATTACCGTCATCGGAGCGAAGTCACACAAACCCAGGCCGAAAACTATAATGAAGCTTTTATAAAGGGTGATTATCAGACGATTTACCGTTTTGGTGAACAGTTGATTGATGAAGATAGAATCAGTATTGATAACGAAAAAATCAAAATACCAAGTTGTGAACAGGATATAAGCTTGGACTTAACTAATCCTTTCTCAGATATGGTTTAAATCCAAACTTTATCGCTCTAAATAAATAGATTTCGCCTTTACTTGCACAGTATTAAGGGAAGAAACAAAGAATAAACGACCGTTTATCCGAAAATAAGCCCATTTCATCGGCAATAGCAAGATATTGAGATTAGCTTTCGATACAGTATCTATAACACTAGAAAAGGCTGAAGTGAGACTTGTAATAGTTTGTCTTTTGAAAGTAAGGACAACATACAGAGAACTGATCATGACAAGATATATTTCCCGAGGAGTAACGCTGATAGAGATGATGATTGTCATCGCCATCCTGTCAATTTTACTGGCTGTCGCCGCGCCCAATTTCTCTAACTTAATTATCAGTAATCAAATTTCCGGCAATGCCAGTGATTTTGTCGATACACTGCGCATTGCTAAAAAGGAAGCAAGTGCTAGACGTATCACAGTAGCCATCTGTGTAAGAAATGGCAACAACTGTAATCTAAACAATGGAACATGGGATGATGGCTGGTTGGTTTTTTTAGATAACAATGGCAACGATACGTTAGATAACGGTGAAATTGTTATTTATCAATATGACGCATTGAATCCACAGATAACATTTACGGCGGTAGATGGCAATGGTAATGCTCTTAGAAGACTGTCATTTACACCGTCCGGCAACACCAATTTAACCGGCTCGGGTGCGGCTACATTCACAATTGGCGATCAAGACGGAGCAATTGCTCCTAGAAGCTTTAGTGTTACCGTCGCGGGTCACGCCTCACCACTTTAAAGGTAACAGGAGACTGTTAATGAAACAGCATAGACATTATCAAAAAGGCCTCTCCACCGCTATTCGGCATAACCTGCTTAAAAGCCGTGGCGATACCTTAATTGAAGTATT
>CAZEUZ010000171.1:0-3303 GCA_964515805.1 uncultured Cellvibrionaceae bacterium
AGGCAGCGGCTAAAGGCCTGTTAATTAATGTCACTGCCGGTAACGTCATCCGATTACTGCCACCACTGATTATCAGTTATTCAGAAATAGATCGGATTGTTGAAACCCTAGACCGATTAATTCCTTAAATTTAATCAATAATCATCTACAAGATGGTGCAATCACAAGATAGTGCAATGAAGACAAAGCATTTTTTAACTCTATTGGACTTATCGTCCGACGAACTCAAGCAGTTAATAGCGCACGCTATAGAATTAAAACAACGCCGTCGCTTGGGAAAATCCACCAAACCGTTAGCAGGCAAAGTGTTGGGCATGATTTTTGACAAATCGTCGACCCGCACCCGAGTATCGTTCGAAGCGGGTATCGCCCAGCTTGGCGGTCATGCTATTTTCTTGTCCCGTGCCGATACTCAATTGGGCCGCGGTGAATCTGTAGAAGATTCAGCCAAGGTTATTTCGCGTATGGTGGATTTAATTATGATTCGCACTTTTGAGCATACCACCGCCGAAACCTTCGCCAATTATTCACAGGTGCCCGTCATTAATGGATTAACGGATCGCTTCCACCCTTGTCAGCTACTGGCGGATATTCAAACCTATAAAGAACACCGGGGTAACCCGACTGGGGCTAGAGTCGCGTGGATTGGCGATGGCAACAATATGTGTAACTCGTATATTAATGCTGCTCGTCAGTTTGATTTTACATTGCAAATTGCTTGTCCTGAAGGCCATCTTCCTGATCAGCAACTTATCGCTGACAACAGTGATCGGGTCACTTTGTTTTCAACGCCGGCAGATGCGATAAAAGATGCCGATTGGGTGGTGACTGATACCTGGACGTCAATGGGACAAGAAGAAGAAAAAGCGGCGAGATTGGAAACTTTTGGTGGTTTTCAAGTCAATGAGAACATGATGAAGCTGGCCGACAAGGACGCTGTGTTTATGCATTGTCTACCAGCTTATCGAGGCATGGAAGTCAGTGATACGCTGCTTGATACCCCTTGTTCAGTGGTGTGGGACGAGGCAGAAAATCGATTACACGCACAGAAAGCATTAATGGAATTTTTGTTGACGTAAATACCGGCTGGATACAATCCATTAACTACTCAATTTTTATAATGGCTTTAAACTACAATAATCTCGATAAGCTACAACAGCTTAGATTCATCCTTGATTTTATCAACATCAAGTAAGCGCTTATTAACAGTAAGCGCTTCCTGAGTATTTGCGGGCATAAGCCTCAGCGCGTTTTTTAATTGTCTACTGGCCTGCTCAAAGTCGCCAATTAAAATAAAATACTCTGCCCGTGCCTGGTGTACGCCGACGATATTACCTGCCAGACCTTCTGTTTCAGCAAGCAGATACCAGATATGAGGGTCAGAACCGTGCTTGACGGACAATTTCCTCAATAATTCGGCAGATTCTTGCATCTTATTCTGAGCCACTAAAAGCTCAGAGTAATGAATGATTAAAGGGTAGTTATCAGGCGCTCGCTGTAGGGCGGACATAGTCACATTCACCGCCAATTGTAACTGACCGCTTGCAACGGCAATACGTGACTCCGCAATTGACAACATAGGGTTATCGGGATGCTTTTGTAATAATAGTTCTAAATGCTTCATGGCAGCAGCGTATTGTTTGTCTGCAGTCAGCGCCAATATCAGTCCGTAGCGGCTGCCTTCATTGGAAATGTTAACGCCGGACAGTTCGCTCTGAAAGCGTTTAATCGCCTGCGGCACGGTTTTTTCTTGCCGAAATAAAACCTGTGCCCGCACCAGTTGGTAGTCGATGTTATGAGCGTATTGACGCAAAGGATATTGCAAAGAGCGATTGCGGGCATCGGCAATTCGTCTCTCCGTAATAGGGTGTGTCAGCAAAAATTCTGGTGGTCGTTGCGAGTAGCGCGAAGCGCGCAACATGTTTTCAAACATCTCCGCTATAGAATGAGGATTCATGTCTGCGTTGATCAATATATTCATGCCAATCCGGTCGGCTTCCTGTTCAAACGAACGGCTGAACCGCAATTGTGAATCTAATCTAGCTGCTTGGGTTGCAGTAAGCGCCGCCATGCCGGCATCTCCATCCGTAGTCGCCAAAATGACCAAACTGCCCAATAATGCGGCCATGGTGGGTATGTTTTGGTTGCGCTGTTGTTGCACCGCACGCGCGTAATGGCGCTGACTCAAATGAGCCAGTTCATGGCTCAATACGGAAGCAAACTGCTGTTCGTTTTCAGCAAAAACAAACAAGCCTGTATGAACACCTATGATCCCTCCGGGAACCGCAAAGGCATTGATCGTCGGGTTATCGACAATAACTAATGACAATTTCTGTTGATTAAGAGCACTGTGGCCGGCTAGTTTAGACAGTAAACTTTTTATGTAGTAGTTAACTACGGGCTCACTATCAATGGGTGATTGACGTCGAAATAAGCGTAGCCACGTTTGACCTAATCGGTATTCTTCCCGTGTTGATACCGATCCGATAGGATTAGCTCCTATATCGGGAAGGTCCATTGATCTAGTAATGTTTGTAAAGAAAATAGTTGAAAGCAGTATTATTTTAAGTTCTATTTTCATAAACACATAACTGCCACTGTCGATTCTTACTGTTAAATTTTTTGATTTGACGTTAAATGATTAGTTGATTTTCATATGCGTTATTGTGCGCTATAACACAAGCTTAACAATTATTTAGCTGCTACTGGCAAATTATCCAATTCAACTGTTACTATGAGGTTATTTTAGGTAATAAATTCAATGAACAATCTTACAGCTAACCCGATTAGTATAGAGACTATCGACGCTCGCGGTTTGTCATGCCCGTTACCCTTACTTAAGGCAAAGCAAGGACTCAATAGCTTGATGCCGGGCGAGCAACTGCAAGTGCTGGCTACAGATTCCGGTTCAGTCAGAGATTTTCATGCGTTTGCCGAACTCAGTGGTCACAAGCTGAAACATTTCAACGAAAACAATGGCGTTTACTATTATCTGCTTGTGAAGAATGCATGAATAAAGATGAAAAAATGTTAAAACCTCAGAGTCTGTTAACAATTTTAGGAGACAAGTAACCATGATGCCAATCTTTCGCAATTGGATAGATCGGTATTTTCACAACGAAGAATCCGTACTATTGTTGGTGCTGTTAATTGTCAGCTGCATAATCATTTGGTCAATAGGCGATATATTAGGCCCGGTTTTTCTTGCATTAATCATCGCTTTTCTGTTGCAAGGCTTAGTAAATTGGTTAAAAGCAAGAGGTACTCCCAACCTGTATGCGGTAATTATCGGAGTGACACTCC
>CAZEUZ010000172.1:0-12930 GCA_964515805.1 uncultured Cellvibrionaceae bacterium
CAGCAAATTGTCGATCAACTGTCGTTAGACGATATCGCAGAGAAGATTGAAATCGCCGGCCCGGGGTTTATCAATATTTACTTGAAACGTGACTGGTTAAGTGAACAAGTGACTCAAATATGCCATCGAGAAAGACTGGACATCCCTACGCTTCAACCACAAACTATTGTGGTAGATTACTCGTCTCCCAACCTCGCCAAAGAAATGCATGTCGGCCACCTCCGTTCCACCATTATCGGCGATGCCATGGTGCGCATCCTCGAATTCCAAGGCCATCGTGTCATCCGGCAAAATCATGTCGGCGATTGGGGAACGCAATTCGGCATGTTAGTTGCTGAATTGGATGCCCATTTACAAACGGGAGAATCCGTCAACTTTGCGTTGGAAGACTTGGAAAGGTTCTACCGGCAATCCAAACAACATTTTGATTCATCACCGGAATTTGCCTGCAAAGCTCGTGACTATGTCGTCAAACTGCAGTCTGGCGACAATAATATTTTGTCGCTTTGGCAACAATTCACCGACGTTTCACTGACTCATTGCCAAAAAATTTACCGTATGTTGAATGTCAGCCTGAATGAACATGATGTGCGCGGTGAAAGTACTTATAACGACGATTTAGCTCCGTTGGTCAGTGAACTTCAACAGCAACAATTGGCTATTGAGGATCAGGGCGCTCAGGTGGTATTTATTGACGACATCACCGACAAGGAAGGCAATCCCAGCCCAGTAATTGTGCAAAAACAGGACGGTGGTTTTCTCTATGCAACGACTGACTTAGCAGCATTGCGCTACCGCGCCAATCAATTAAAGGCCGATAGGATTCTATATTTTATCGATGCTCGTCAATCTCTGCATATGCAGCAAGTATTTAGCGTTGCCAAGAAGGCAAAATTTGTCGACGAAAAAATCCGTTTGGAGCACCACGCGTTCGGTACTATGATGGGGGAAGATGGTAAACCGTTTAAGAGCCGCGATGGTGGCACCGTCAAGTTGGCAGAATTGTTGGCAGAAGCAATCATACGCGCCGGACAGATACTAGCAGAACGGGAAACTGAACAGTCGGTGGAATCCAACGCACATTTAACCCACAATGAACGCCAAGATATTGCGCGAAAAGTGGGCATCGGTTCGATTAAATATGCCGATCTGGCTAAAACGCGCACCAATGATTATGTATTCAACTGGAAGAACATGCTCAGTTTCGAGGGTAACAATGCACCCTATCTGCAAAATGCTTATACCAGAATTAAGAGTATCTTCCGCAGGGCATCTATCGATCCTGAGAGCATTAAGACGTCAATTATACTGGAGACTGATATTGAAAAATCGTTGGCAATTAAGATACTACAGTTTTCGGAAGTCATTGAGCAGGTGGCAAAAGATGCCTATCCACACTTACTCTGCAACTATGCCTATGATTTAGCGAGCCTCTTTATGCGTTTTTATGAATCTTGCCCAGTGTTAAAAGATGCTGTTGCTGAAGAGATAAAATATAGCCGCTTACAGTTGTGTCACGCGGTGGCAAAAACCCTGAAAACAGGTTTGGATTTACTGGGTATCGAAACGATGGAAAGGATGTAGCAAAGCCAGGTCAATAACTGTGAATTTCAAGGGCTCTCATATTCTTTCAATACAACAATTCGAACGTGCAGATATTGAGACAATCTTTGCAGTCGCCGAATCGATGAAGCCCTACGCGCTAAGGCAACAAGTGACTACCGTGCTGGAAGGCGCGGTCTTAAACAATATGTTTTTTGAAGCCAGCACACGCACTCGAATAAGTTTTGGTTGCGCATTTAATCTTTTAGGAGGTAATGTCCGCGAGACTACCGGCTTCGAACATTCAGCCATGGCCAAAGGCGAATCTCTGTACGATACAGCGCGGGTACTTTCTGGATACAGCGATGTTATCTGTATGCGCCACCCACAATCTGGCTCTGTTAGCGAATTCGCGGCAGCCAGTCGCGTTCCTGTCGTTAACGGTGGCGACGGTCCCAATGAACATCCCACTCAAGCGCTACTGGACTTGTATACCATTAAACAAGAGCTGGCATCTAAAAATCGTGGCATTGATGGCCTGCGTATTGCGATGATAGGCGATTTGAAATATGGACGTACGGTTCACTCACTCTGCCAGTTATTGTGCTTATATGACAAACTTCACGTGAGTTTAGTATCGCCTCGCGAATTAAGCATGCCCTTCGAACTAATTGACGCGATGAAATCAGCTGGCCATGAAGTTACGGTGTCTGAAGAGCTGTCTTCAAGTATTTCCCACGTCGATATCGCCTATTCAACGCGCATTCAGGAAGAGCGCTTTCAATCGAAAGAAGAAGCAGATCTTTATCGCGGCCGATTTCGGCTTAACCAATCAATCTACACACAATTTTGCGAACCCAATACAGTTATAATGCACCCTTTGCCCAGAGACTCACGAACGGAGGCAAATGAGCTGGATAATGACCTCAATCAAAACCCTAACTTGGCGATTTTTCGTCAGGCTGACAATGGCATATTAGTACGCATGGCGCTTTTTGCGTTGGTACTTGACGTTACTCATCTAGTCGACAAATATACTCATAAAGTGCGATGGCACACCGAGCGCAACTAAACCAGCTGATTGTTCATATAAACAATTGTCAACAAAATATAGTTAATAACAATAGGAAAAAACATGTACCAACAAGACAACGCTCTACTCAACATTCATGGGCTTACGCCCATTCGGTTTGTACTCATTATCTTTTTTACGCTTGCCCTTTTCGAAAGCTACAGTCTACTGTCGATCCACACAGTATTTGACAATGCTGAAACTAGTACGACAACGCCTTTCTTGCTATCGGCTTTAAAACTTGCGCTGCTTATTAGCGGTGCTTATTTCTGTGTCAAAGCAATAGGTAGAATTAATGCTCGATCAGAGTATTACCGTGAACACAATGCCATGACTAATCTGCCCAACCGAAATTTTTTCAATCGACATGTTAGCGAACATCTGGCGGAATCGACGATAAAAAAACAAGGCTATGCCATAGTCGTTGTCCGCCTGGATGATTATGATGACCTCAGCTATACGCTAGGGCATCAAGTGACGGACGCCATTATAAAGAAAATCTATCAATGCCTGCACGAAAACTTAAGCAAATCAGATGTAGTTTGCCTGTTGACCAACCGGTCTTTTGCCATCGGACTTAAGAACCACGGTAACAAACAAGCCATTGAAAGAACAAAAGAACTGATCGCGCTTTTTCAACATGGAATCAATGTTGAAGGATTCAACATTGATATTAATATACATGCAGGTATTTCTTATTTCCCGGATCACGGTGAAACGCCTCATTTGCTGATTAAACGCGCCGCAGTAGCAAGATTTCTGGCAGCACAGTCTCATTCTAGGGTTCTAGTTTATCGACCCGATCTCGATCCGAGCAACCGAGTAAAATTGTCGCTTATGAGCGAATTGCTACAAGGTATTAAAGAAGATCAATTCAAACTGTATGTACAACCAAAAATTGATATTGAATCTATGAAAACCGTACAAGTGGAATGTTTAGTGCGATGGATCCATCCGAAACATGGTTTTATGAATCCGGATGATTTTATTCCGCTGGCTGAAAAAACCGGCTATATCAATGACCTGACACTGTGGGTTTTGGAACAAGCTATCCGCCAATGCCACAGCTGGTGCCAAGACGGTCACTCTATTAAAGTTGCCGTCAATTTATCCACAGAAAACCTCATGTGCGAAGAGCTAGTCGAGCAAATTCCTATTATGGTAAATAAATACAGCATTGATAGTAAAATGCTGATCTTGGAAATTACCGAAAGCGCCATGATGAAAGACCCCAAAAAGGTTATCGAAGTCACTCAGTCATTAGCAGAATCAGGTTACCATTTCTCCATGGATGATTTTGGTACCGGTTACTCTTCATTGGAATACATTAAACGATTACCGATAGGTGAACTTAAAATCGATAAGGCCTTTGTACAGGGTATTGATAACGATAAAAAAGATGAGGCCATCGTGCGTGGAGCGACACAGTTAGCCCACAGTATGGGGCTTAAGGTGGTGGCGGAAGGTGTCGAAACAGAGCAGTCGGTTGAAACATTGAAGGCTATTGGCTGTGACAAGTTACAAGGATATTACTTTACTAAGCCGCTACCGATAGATAAATTTAACGATTGGCTGAACTGTTCACAGTTCGGAGCGAAAGCAGTCAAAGCACTATAGTGTTTGTGATACGTTCACAAATCGACTGAATTATTAAGTTTTTAATGCAGCTAATACTTGCTCTAACTCAGCGATCATTTTCGAAAGCAGAATCTTAAACTCGCCCGAACCAAGTTCGCTATGCTCAGTTTCCGTGTTCATTTGTTGACGTGCGCCACCAATGGTAAATCCTTGCTCGTAAAGCAAGGAACGAATTTGGCGAATCATGAGTACGTCTTGGCGTTGGTAATAACGACGGTTGCCTCGACGCTTAACAGGCTTTAGTTGGGGGAATTCCTGTTCCCAATAGCGCAATACATGAGGTTTAACTGCACAGAGTTCACTGACCTCGCCAATAGTAAAGTAACGCTTGCCGGGAATAACCGGTAATTCGTCATTATTTGTCGGTTCCAGCATAAGTTGCTACTCGCGCTTTTAATTTTTGACCCGGTCGAAAGGTAACGACTCGCCGGGCTGATATAGGTATTTCTTCGCCAGTCTTTGGATTGCGACCTGGACGTTGACGCTTATGACGCACATCAAAGTTGCCAAATCCCGAGAGTTTTACGCGCTCATTATCTTCCAGACAAACGCGGATTTCCTCAAAAAACAACTCTACCAGCTCTTTAGCTTCGCGTTTGTTCAATCCTAACTGTTGAGAAAGCTTTTCCGCTAAGTCGGCTTTAGTCAGCGTCACACTCACTGTTAAACCCCTTTTATTAGCACTGTTACGCAAACCAAACCATTCTACCTTAATACCGCGTTAAATGTCTGCACCAGTGATTCAATGATCTGTTGTTGAATACAATTGATCTCATCATCGTTAAGTGTGCGCGATGGATGTTGGAATATTAGGCCCAAAGCGACACTTTTCTTATCAACTTGAATACCTTGACCTATGTAGATATCAAACACTTTTAACTCTATCAGATAATTACCTGCCGTGTCTTTCACTCTATTCTCTACATCAGCTACTAACACGGATTGTTCAACAATAATTGCTATATCTCTACGCACTTCAGGATAGCGGGATAACGGACGAAAAGAGGGTAACTTTGCTTCTAAAAGTGCATCCTGCGCGACTTCAAATAAATACACGGATTGATCGATGGCAAATGCTTTCTCAATTTTAGGATGTAAACGACCGATAAAACCTATAGAGCTATTTTGTAAAAAAATTTCCGCAGTCTGTCCGGGATGGAGTGCCGGATGCTGAGCGGCAATAAATCGATAATCTTCAGACGCGCCAGTCAAGGTCAACAGTGACTGCAAATCGCCTTTGATATCGTAAAAATCGACAGCTGTTTTCTTGTCCGACCAATTTTCAGCGCTTTTAGAGCCGTAAATCAGGGCTGCTAACATTGGCTTTTGATGAATATCATCAGTGTCTTTATTACAAGTAAAACACAAACCCGTTTCAAATAGACGAATTCGAGTCTGTTGACGATTGATATTATATTGTAAAGTCTTCACCAGTCCCGGCCACAATGATGTACGCATTGCCGACATTTCAGCACTTATCGGATTCTGCAGAGAAACAGGTCGAGCCGAAGGATCAAAATGCGCCAGTAGATCGGTATCAATAAAACTGTAACAAATTGCCTCTCGATAATCTCTGGCAATCAATTGCCTCCTAAGCAAACTCAAATCCAGCGCTTCTTCCACGTGAGGTTGAAGGGAAATACTCATAGCAGGGCAATTAATTGGCAAACGGTTGTAACCGTAAACCCGGGCCAACTCTTCCAATAGATCTGCTTCAATGGTTATATCAAAACGGTAACTGGGAACCGAAAAAGTCCAGCTGTCATCATTGCCGGAAACTTTTTTCAAACCGAGACGATTGAATATATCCAGCACCTTACCTTCGTCCATCTCCAAACCCAAACCGGATTTTATCCGCGTTTTTCTCAAAGTGACCGTGCGTGCTTTTGGTAAGTTGTATTCTGCTTCGGTTACCTTGACCGGCCCGGCAACGCCGCCTGCTAGGCTTAAGATCAACTCAGTGGCACGTTCAATAGCCTGTTCTTGTAACTGATAATCAACCCCTCTTTCAAAGCGATGAGAAGAGTCAGTGTGCAAACCGTAATTACGAGCTCGACCGGCGATAGCAACAGGATCAAAAAAAGCACTCTCTAACAAAATATCAACCGTAACGTCAGTCACTGCGGAGAACTCTCCCCCCATAATGCCTGCAATCGCCTGTACGCTACTATGATCGGCAATAACTAGCGTGTCGTCAGCAAGTGTTACCTGTTGGCCATTGAGTAGTTTGATTTTTTCATCGACAAACGCACAACGGACGATGATACCCTGATCAAGCTTCGCTAGATCGAAAGCATGCATGGGCTGGCCCATTTCCAACAGCACATAATTGGTCACATCGACAACCAAATTTCGGCAATTAATTCCGGCACGCCGTAGATATTCTTGCATCCAAACGGGGGATGGCTGACTGATGTCAATACCCCGGATAATTCGACTGACATAACGAGGACAAAGTTCTTCGGCAATTAGTTCGACAGAAAATGTATCGTCAACAGAGGGAGTTATCGCTGTTATTGGAGGCTGTTTTACTGGGAGTTGATTTAATACACCGACATCGCGGGCGATTCCTCTCATAGACAGACAGTCACTGCGATTAGGAGTGATATCGATTTCAATACAATAATCATTCAAACGCAAATAGTCTCGCAGATCTATACCCACCGGCGCATCGACAGCCAACTCTAAAAGTCCAGCATCATCTTCGCCGAGCTGTAGTTCTGCTTGAGAGCAAAGCATGCCATTGGATTCGACGCCACGGAGCTTTGCCTTTTTGATGAGAAAACTGTCAGATAGCTGCGCCCCAATGGTAGCAAACGGCACTTTGATACCTTTGCGGACGTTGGGTGCACCGCAAACGACCTGGAACGATGATTGATTACTAGTGGCAACCTGACAAACACGCAGCTTATCGGCATTGGGGTGAGATTCAACTGATAAGACTTCGCCGACGACAACCCCGCTAAAATCACCAGCAACCGGTTTTATTGAATCTACCTCGAGACCAGCCATGGTCAATTGTTCAGCCAGCTCTTCAGTCGTTAATTCCGGATCTACCCATTCACGCAACCACAGTTCACTTATTTTCATATTGTTCTCCGAAAAGACACTGAGGAGGCATTACATTAATTTATTGATGATTTATTGCGTGTTAGACAGGCTTAAAACTGCCTTAGGAATCGTAGATCGTTATCAAAAAACGAGCGTAAATCATCGACTCCGTATCGCAGCATAGCCAGACGCTCTACTCCCATACCAAAGGCGAATCCACTGTATTTATCGGCATCTATACTGCAGGCTGCAAACACATTGGGATGCACCATGCCGCAGCCCATAACTTCTAGCCAGCCCGTATGGCTGCAAATCCGGCAACCGCGGCCACCACAGCTATTGCACTGAATATCAACTTCAGCAGAAGGTTCGGTGAAAGGAAAATATGAAGGACGAAAGCGCACGGCAACATCGGCAGCAAAGAAACTTTTCAAAAATTGATCCACGGTACCTTTCAAATCAGCGAAACTAATTTGATTATCAATAACCAAGCCTTCTACTTGATGGAACATGGGAGTATGAGTTAAATCCGAATCGCAACGATAAACTCTTCCGGGGCAGATAACACGAATCGGAGGCTTACGGTTTTCCATCGTCCGCACCTGCACGGGTGACGTATGAGTGCGCAATACAAAGTCTACCGAATTTCGATCAGTTTTTTTTGAAAGTGTTTGTTTATCAATATAGAAGGTATCATGCATGGCTCGCGCCGGATGATGTGCAGGGATATTGAGCGCCTCAAAATTATGATAATCGTCTTCTATTTCAGGGCCTTGCTCAACTCGGTAACCAACTTGAGAGAAAATAGTCTCGATTCTTTCCATAGTGCGAGTAACCGGATGCAGCCCGCCTGCAGTCTGGTTGCGCCCTTCCAGTGAAACATCAATTCTCTCAGCAGCAAGTTGCGAGTCTATCTCCGTCTCTTCTAACAGCAACTTGCGCTGTTGAATAGCCGCTTGTACTTTCTGCTTGACTACGTTGATGTCGGCGCCGATGCGAGGTCGCTCTTCATTGGATAGCTTAGATAAGCCTTTGAGTAAAGCAGTAACTTTTCCTTTCTTACCCAAATAATCAACACGCAGTTTTTCGAGCCTAGAGAGTGAATCTGTATCGGCAACCAGGCTCAATGCCTCGTTGGCTAGTGTTTGTAGATCTGCTGTCAATTCAGCCATCGGTGACTAGGACAGTGCGCTCTTAGCTTGTTCCACTACTGCAGCAAAAGTGGCTTTGTCATTAATCGCCAAATCAGCTAGCACTCGGCGGTCGAGGGCGATGTCAGCTTTTTTCAATCCGGCAATTAAGCGGCTATATGACATACCTAACAAACGCGCCTGCGCGTTAATACGAACAATCCACAATGAACGAAAATCACGTTTTTTTACGCGGCGATCACGGTAGGCATACTGGCCAGCTTTAATTACCGCCTGCTTCGCTACTCTGAACACACGCGAGCGAGCACCATAATAGCCTTTGGCTGCCTTAAGCACTTTTTTGTGACTGCGGTTTGCTACCACACCACGTTTTACACGGGCCATTTAATATTCTCCTGAAATGAAACTCTTGAAGTTGCTTACTACTGATTTTGCCGTCAATTAATTAACTCGCAACATGCGATCAACCAATGGTTTATCTGCTGCATTCACCATTTCGAGACCTCGCAATTGACGCTTACGCTTGGTGGTCTTTTTGGTAAGAATATGATTCTTAAAAGCACTTTTGCGCTTATAACCGGAAGATGTCTTTTTAAAGCGCTTGGCGGCGCCACTGTGTACTTTTAATTTTGGCATATAAAACTCCGTATTCAGAATCGCTCGGTCAATGTGTGTGACTCAAGCAATCATAGTTAATAATCAATCACTTTTTTTTCTTTGGCGCAATCACCATTGTAAGCTGCCTACCCTCCATTTTTGGGTGCTGTTCTACAGAACCGTACTCTTCCAAATCTACTTCGATACGTTTCATCATTTGCATACCTAACTCTTGATGAGCCATTTCACGCCCTCGATAACGTAAGGATACTTTAGATTTATCACCATGCTCCAAAAAGCGCACTAAATTTCGCAATTTAACTTGATAATCGCCTTCTTCAGTGCCAGGACGAAACTTCATCTCCTTTACTTGTTGCTGTTTCTGCTTCTTTTTAGAAGCGGCTTTAGTCTTCTTTATCTCAAAAAGATGCTTGCCATAATCCATTATTTTACAAACGATAGGATTCGAATCGGGTGCAATTTCTACCAGGTCTAAGGAAGCGTCCTGGGCTGCCTTCAATGCACTTTCCAATTCAACCAAACCAACTTGGTTACCATCCGCGCCTATTAAGCGGACGGTTTCCGCTTCAATTTGTTCATTGATACGGGCTTTTTTCGAATGCCCTTTGCCGTTTGCTTTACTGATAGCAAATCTCCTTTACGATATTTGGATTACCCCTAGCTTTTGAAAAAGAAGGTTGACTAAAGTCACAGACTTTACACACTCACCTTACCCTTCAGCACTATGACTGTCACCTTCCACATGAATCTTCTGTTCAACGTTCGCCTGTAGGTGTGCTGCAAAGTCGCCGATAGTCATAACGCCCATATCTTTTCCCCGGCGGGTTCTCACAGCTACAGCATCGTTTTCGACCTCTTTATCGCCGACAACGAGCAAGTAGGGGATACGCTGTAAAGTGTGCTCGCGAATTTTAAAGCCGATCTTCTCATTTCTCAAGTCTGAAATCACTCGAAAACCTCTGTCTTGTAGGTAAAGTTGCAAATTTTTGACATAATCCGCTTGTTTGGAGGTGATATTCATAATCACGACCTGTTCCGGAGCTAACCAGCAGGGAAAAGCACCCTCATAATGTTCGATTAATATACCGATAAAACGCTCAAAAGATCCAAGAATAGCGCGGTGCAACATGATAGGTGCGCAGCGCACACCCTCTTCATCAACATATTGGGCCTCTAGACGATTGGGCATGGAAAAATCCACTTGAATAGTCCCGCATTGCCAAACGCGCTCCAGACAATCTTTGAGCGAGAACTCTACCTTAGGGCCGTAAAAAGCACCCTCACCTGGCAACAACTCCCATTCAATACCTTTGACATCCAGTGCATCCGCTAAGGCTTTTTCGGCTTTATCCCACTCGGCATCAGAACCAACACGCTTTTCGGGGCGGGTAGACAAACGCACAATGACATCGTTAAAACCAAAATCACGGTAAACGCTATAAAGCAAATCGGTAAAAATTGACACTTCGTCCTGTATCATTGCTTCGGTACAAAAAATGTGGCCATCATCCTGAACAAAACCACGCACTCGCATCAGACCCTGTAGAGTGCCGGATGCCTCGTTACGATGACAGGAACCAAACTCTGATAAACGCATAGGCAAGTCGCGATAGCTTTTCAGTCCCTGTTTGAACACTTGCACATGACACGGGCAATTCATCGGCTTGATAGCATAGTCACGGGATTCGGACTCAACAGTAAACATATCGTCGCGAAATTTGTCCCAGTGACCCGATTTTTCCCACAAACTACGATCGACGACTTGTGGCGTTTTGATTTCCAAATAGCCGTTATCTCGTTGAATATTGCGCATGTAAGATTCGATAACAGTGTAAATCGACCAACCTTTAGGATGCCAAAATACCATCCCCGGCGCTTCTTCTTGCAAGTGAAATAAATCAAACTTTTTCGCCAACTTGCGATGATCTCGTTTCTCCGCTTCTTCTAAACGATGTAAGTAAGCTTTTAGCTCTTTTTTAGAGGTCCAAGCAGTTCCGTAAATCCGCTGTAGCATTTCGTTATTGGAGTCGCCACGCCAATAGGCGCCAGCCACCTTCATTAATTTGAAGTACTTAATTTTACCTGTTGACGGCACGTGAGGTCCGCGACATAGGTCTTCAAACTCACCTTGCCTGTAAAGCGATAAGGTTTCATCAGCAGGAATCTCTTCAATAATCTCGGCTTTATATTCCTCTCCAATATTTCGAAAGTAGGCGATCGCGTCATCTCGCGATAGCACACGTCGGGAAACCATAAAATCAGCCTGCGAAAGGCTCACCATTTTATTCTCAATAGCGATTAAATCTTCATTAGTGAATGGCCGTTTATAGGCAAAATCATAATAGAAGCCGTTGTCAATCACGGGACCGATCGTTACTTGTGCATCGGGAAACAAAGATTTGACGGCCTGCGCCAGCAAGTGTGCCGCGGAATGTCGAATGATGTCTAAACCTGCCAGGGATTTTTCAGTAATGATTTCTAGATTAGCATCCGCCTCAACCATATATGAGGCATCCACTTCGACACCATCAACGATGCCTGCAAGTGTTGCTTTGGCAAGACCTGGACCGATGTCCGAAGCGATATCTAAAACAGATACAGGACGAGAGAACGAACGTTGTGATCCGTCCGGGAGAGTAACAACAGGCATGGAAATCCCTAATGCTTAATTTAATCCTTCATTATAGATTAACAATTTATGTTAAAGACATTTATCTAGCAATACAATGCAACACTTAATTTGATAACCCTACATGCTTGCAAAAAGATTGACTAAAAAAGTTTTGTGGTACCGCCAGTTGGTAGGATCTAATTTTATTCCTGAAGAAATTGCACTTAACGCCAATTTTCTTTTCCCAAATTTTCGATAAGTTTCATTACCCAAATGCCAAACATAAAACTCAGAAAGCTTCTTTCTTATTGCCTGCTTTTCTAATACGCTTAAATTTTTTAAGTGCCTAGGAATCAATAACTGATAAAGGTTTATTTCATCTTTGGCATTTTTTTCTGATTTTTCAAATGTCATTTTAGGATTCACACTACTGATATTTTCACCGTGCACTAAATAATTTAAATGTATTTTCTTATGAACAGCAATCTTAGCGTCGTTGTACAAAGCTTCAAAAGTTAAAAGAGCATCTTCACCAGTACGTATATCCCGCAATGCCACATTCATCAAAAATTCCTTGCGATACATTGCACTATGCATACCCACACAGAACCTTTTTAAAAGCGCCACCTCCAGGTTGCTACGGCCACTTAATTGACCAAAATCTCCTTTCCATTCGATTATTAGCTCTTTTGGCAAACCGTCTTCATCTTTAAATTTTGAGCTAGTAACAACATTGCCATTTTCATCAACTCTTTGCAAATCACCAAAAACGAAATCAACATCCGGGCTACCTTCTAAATAATCTAACAGCTCTTTCAAATGATAACTTGGCCAAGTGTCGTCGCTATCTAGGAAAGATACGTAACTACCCTCAACAGCTTCTAAACCTGAAAGCCTTGCCCCTGCCGGGCTATGAGAATATTTTGTATTAATTTTGCAAGAAATGCGGTGATCTTTTTCTGACAGTGTTTTTATTAGGCTCAGGGAGCTATCGGTAGAATTATCATCAACAATAACCAACTTCCAATTTTGATAGCTTTGTTCAATTATGGATCTAACTGACTTTTCTAGAGTTTTTTCCCTGTTATAAACTGGCATGATAATAAAGGAACGTCTGATTAATTAATGTTTGTTGTGCATTGTTAGCCAATTTGAGTATCTAGAGCCCGAATTAGCCCTCTTGTTACTCATTATTGCCATCACATTGGCGATAATGGTACGAGCAGGCACAACTTTCTTGTTAAAAA
>CAZEUZ010000173.1:0-6748 GCA_964515805.1 uncultured Cellvibrionaceae bacterium
TTTTGGTGTTTTCTGTTGCTGAAGAGATTCAATGCTGGTGGCTCCACGATCAGCAGATAACAGCAAAAAGCCCTCTTTACTGAGTGCCTGCAAATTCTCGAGCGCCTTTAAACCTGCATAGGGAAAAGGCAATGCAGAACAATCGAGATGCTGAGTATACTCGGTAAGAATTTGCCACCAAAGGGGGTTAGTGTAGAATTTCTCGGTGGTTATTGGTCGCCGTCGATAATGAATTTTTTTAACCGTTGACAAGCCATCTTTAACGACTTGCCCTTCACTGTCCATACCAACCAGACAGCCTTCATAAATTTCTCCTTCCTCAATAAAGAATAAATCCTGGCGTAAACTATCGAAAAAATAGTTGGCCACTAACACCAGCGGTGTATGTAAACTCTTGGGCGCCAGCGACCGGCCACTTTCCCGCAAAAGAACGGATGTATCTTTTTCTACATCAAAACGGGCAAAATCCAGGCGCCCTTGTTGAACCCAGGATTGGAGCTTTTCGTGGCGACGCCATGTCGCTATGTTGGTCTCTGTAAAATCTGTCATTACATAGCAGAAGGGAACATCTCGAAAGGGCGACTGATCTACCAAGACAAAAAACTGCTTCATGAAATGATAACTGAAACGTCCGCTGCCCGTCCCCAACTCGAGCAAGTAAATCGGCTCTGAGAAAGCGTCAGATCGATCGTTGACAGCAATATATTCGCGATTTCTTATCCAATCGCGCAAAAACCCAAACACAACTTGTGCATAGGCATGTGCCGTGAAAGGATTACTGGTAATATAATGCGGTACTTGCTTTGTATTCCAGGCATCAGCGCCTGTTCGGTCAAAATATTGGCGCTGCCATTCCCAAATTGGCGATTTCCTGAGAGGGAAAAAACCAGCTTCCCCGTTGTTACCTGCCGGAATATCAAATTCCAGAATTTCTTTCATAGTAGTAAAGTTATATTGATATTTTTTGAGATTAATAAATACTCTAGTAATCAAACCTTTGATTATTTTAGTTGTCAACATATTCTGGCAATGCTTAACTAAAAGCGTATACTACTTTGCCGACTGAAGGGTTCAACCTAACGAGGCTTAAAATGTGTTAATGCATGGTAATATTGTACATATGCGCAAATCTAACAACACGTGCTCGTGGAAATTTGTAGCAATCCTCACAATTCTGTTGTTGCAATTGTTTAGTACCAATGTGTATGCAGCGAAAATAAAGCCGTCATTGAACTGTCACGAGGCTGACTATAGTTTTAGCTCAAAATCAGATACAGATGATTCAATTTCAGAAAAAACATCGCTAAAATCTATAAAACATACTCAATTATGCTGCGATAGCAGCAATTGCTCGACAATTGCATGTCATGCATCCGGAGCGATAGTCAATTCAGATTCAACGCTCTTTCTTGGCATTTATCTATCCTCCTCACAACACCGATCTGCAAGTGTTTCATCACTTGTTAAACGACATAATTCTCTCTTCCGTCCCCCCATTTTGAGCTGATCACACGACAGTTGCGCCTATTCAACAGGCGTAAGCTGGATACCTGTTCCCGGTATTATCCTAGTTGACGGATAATTTCGACCCATTCTCACTATAAAGATCGCCTAATGTGTAGATCTACTTGGGGATAATTCAATGAAAATACTATTACAGTTGCATGTGACAAGCATTGTAGCTATTGGCATATTGCTAAACGTTGCCCATGCAAATTTTTACACGCTTGATCAAGCTATAATTCAAGCGCAGAAACACGATCCATGGCTAATGGCAAGCGTACAACGGCAACGAAGCTTGGAGGCAAGAAGCATCGCTGCCGGTACGCTTCCTGATCCAACAGTGAATGCTACTTTAACTAATTTGCCTGTCGATAGCTTCGACTTTAATCAAGAGAATATGACCCAATTCAAATTAGGCATCAGTCAATTATTTCCCCGTGGTGAAACCCGCTTATTGGAACAACAGCACCTTGAAAGGTTGAGTCAAATTCAACCCCACGCCCGTGAAGACCGTAAAGCACAGGTTGCAATGACGGTTGCCCATGTGTGGTTAGAGGTTTATCGCAATAAAAAAACCATCAGCTTGATTGAAAAGGACAGGCGATTATTTGAGCATTTAGTGGATGTCGCTCAATCGAACTACGCTACCGCAATAGGAAGAACTCGGCAGCAGGATCTTATCCGGGCGCAATTGGAGCTTACGCGCCTGGATGATCGGTTGATGCGACTGAGTCAACAGAGAGATATACATCTGGCTAAACTAGGTGAGTGGCTAAACGATCTTTCCATCTCTTTTTTGACCGATTTTCCTTTAGTAAAAGAGGGTAATCAACATTTCATCCAATTGCTGGCACCTCAATTAGTCGGTGAGATGGCAGTAAAAGATTCACCGGCAAAGCAAGACGAGTTGTTAGCAGTCTTAGTTCAACATCCAAAAATTAAAGGCATTGATTGGAGGATACAGGCGTTTGATGCAGGTGTTGCACTGGCCAAACAAAGTTATAAGCCGCAATGGGGAGTAAATGCGAGCTATGGCTATCGCGATCAAACCCTCGTGGGAGATGATCGGCCTGATTTCTTCTCTATTGGCATGATGCTGGATATACCGCTGTTTACCGTCAATCGCCAGGATAAGACGGTTCAGTCAGCTCAAGCGGAGTTTGCGGCGGTAAAAACTGAGCGGCTGTTGGCGCTGCGTCAATTAAAATCAGGATATGAATCAGCTGAGGCCATGTATAGTCGATTGGTCGAACGCAAACGGCTCTTTGATTCCCGGTTATTGAAGAAAATGGATCAGCAAGCGCAAGCCTCGCTTGCGGCTTATACCAATGATGATGGCGATTTTGCCGAAGCAGTGCGTGCCCGTATCGCCACCTTAAACGCACGGATTGATGCACTGGATATTGATGTCGACCGACAAAAAAGTATCGCTCAACTCAATTACTTTCAGGCTGGTGTCGTCAACACACCGGAAAATTTGACCTCGCTGCATTTTGATCGCGTGCAGCAACAATAAGAGAAAAATAACAGGAGAAAAATATGAAATTCACCGCATTTCTTATTCTAGGTTTAGTAATTGGCAGCTCACTAACCTATATATTTGTTGGTGGAAGTGACAACAGTGCTGGGACAGACAGCGGCGAAAAAGAACCGTTGTACTGGGTGGCACCGATGGATGCCAACTACCGGCGAGATAAACCAGGTCAATCCCCTATGGGAATGGATTTAATTCCTGTCTATGAAGAAGATACCGCAGCAAACGGCGCTGGCCCGGGAACTATTACCATCAATTCCAGCGTAATCAATAATCTGGGAGTGAGAACGGCAATCGCTGAAAAAAAGGCATTGCAAGAGGAGATATCGACAGTCGGCTATGTGCAATACGACGAAAAGCAACTGGTTCATATTCATCCGCGCGTGTCCGGCTGGATCGATACCCTTTATGTCAAAGCGACGGGAGATCCGGTAAAAAAAGGTGCGCCACTCTATGCGCTTTATTCACCTGAATTAGTCAATGCACAAGAAGAACTGATTTTGGCGTTGAATACTTCACAAAATAGTGTCAATTCCCGATTAATCAAAGCAGCAGAAGACCGCTTGAGGGCGTTGCAGATACCGCCTGCCTTTATCCAAAGACTCAAGCAGACAAAAACTATTCAACAGAATGTCACGTTTTACTCGCCACAAGATGGCGTAGTCGATAATTTAAATGTCAGAGAGGGCTTTTACGTTCAACCTGGAACTACGTTGTTCAGTATCGGCAACCTGGACCGGGTCTGGGTAGAGGCGGAAGTATTTGAAAGGCAGTCTGCCCTGGTCAAAAAAGGAGCCAAAGTGACCATGACCTTGGATTATTTGCCCGGCAAAATCTGGCATGGACAGGTTGATTACATCTATCCCACCCTAGATAGTACGACCCGTACGGTCAGATTGCGGCTGGAGTTCGACAATCCAGATAATCAACTGCTGCCCAATATGTTTGCCCAGGTAGTTATTTATTCAGAAAGTGACCCTTCGACATTGCTAATTCCACGAGAGGGATTGATTCGCACCGGCGAGCAAGATCGTGTCGTGCTGGCGTTGGGAGAGGGCAGCTTTAAGTCCGTAGCCGTGGAAGCGGGCAGGGAAGATCAACATTATGTCGAGATTCTCAACGGTCTCAAAGAAGGTGAAAGCATTGTGTCTTCGGCGCAATTTCTAATCGATTCCGAATCCAGCAAGACCTCTGATTTTAAGCGAATGCACAGCAAGGAGAACCTGCCTGATTCAGTTTGGGTAGCTGCTGTAATTGAAGATCGGCTGCCTGATCAGCGAGTCGTTACTGTTCGTCACGACGCCATTGCGGAATGGAGTATGGCGGCCATGACGATGAATTTTTCCATTGCCGAAACCATTAATATCGAAAGCTTGACTCCCGGTACCGAGCTGCACATGCAAATTACTATGGGTGATTCGGGTCTATATGAAATTATTGGTGTCCATATTATGTCGCCGGGTTCTGATAAAGCTCAGAGCGAGGCGTCAACGGATGCATCGGCAGACTCGGTGAAAGGGGAATAAACAATGATTGTAGCGATTATTCAGTGGTCTATTGGCAATCGTTTTTTAGTGCTGCTGGCCACCGCCATTTTAGTAGGATTGGGATTGTTCTCACTGCAGCGAACGCCAGTCGATGCAATTCCCGATCTCAGCGATGTACAGGTAATTATCAAAACATCCTACGCAGGCCAAGCGCCACAGGTGGTTCAGGACCAGGTTACTTATCCACTGACAACGGCTATGTTGTCAGTGCCAGGTGCAGTGACGGTAAGGGGCTACTCTTTTTTCGGCGATTCTTATGTCTATGTTATTTTCGACGAAAAAACCGACTTATACTGGGCTCGCAGCCGCGTTTTAGAGTATCTCAGTCAAGTTGCTCCCATTCTGCCTGAATCCGCTAAACCACAATTGGGACCCGATGCCAGCGGCGTCGGTTGGGTGTATATTTATTCATTGGTTGACAGAAGCGGCAATCATGACATTAGTCAACTGCGCAGTCTGCAGGACTGGTTTTTAAAGTATGAGCTGCAAACAGTGTCAGGCGTTTCTGAAGTTGCCGCTGTCGGCGGTATGATCAGGCAGTACCAGGTTACGGTAAATCCCGACAAACTACGGGCTTTCGGAATTCCGCTAGCCCATGTGCAAATGGCGATCAAACGTGCCAATCAAGAAGTTGGCGCTTCGGTGATTGAAATGGCCGAAGCCGAGTATATGGTGCGCGCTTCCGGTTATATCCAAAACATTGATGATTTGGCAACGATCCCCTTAGGTGTGAACGCTAATGGCGCACCTCTGTTACTCAGGGATATTGCCGATATTCGATTGGGTCCACAAATGCGCCGCGGCATCGCTGAATTGAACGGAGAGGGAGAAACCGTCGGTGGCATTGTAGTAATGCGTTTTGGTGAAAATGCGCAAACCACCATCAACGGTGTTAAAGAAAAGTTAAATCAGCTTTCTAAAAGTTTACCCGAAGGTGTGGAGATTGTTACGGTGTATGACCGCTCCGGATTAATTCAAAGCGCTATTCACAATTTATGGGAAAAACTTTTTGAAGAATTCGTGGTTGTCGCTCTGGTATGCATGATTTTCTTATTCCACGTGCGCTCATCTCTGGTTGCCATTATCAGTCTTCCCATTGGTATTCTAACGGCATTTATTGTGATGTACTTTCAGGGCATCAACGCCAATATCATGTCCTTGGGAGGCATCGCTATCGCCATCGGCGCCATGATCGACGGCGCCATCGTAATGATCGAAAATATGCATAAACATATGGAGCGAACGCCGCTGACGGCAGACAATCGCTGGCAAATTGTGAGCAAAGCGGCAACGGAAGTAGGGCCAGCGCTCTTCTTTAGTCTGTTGATTATCACCGTCAGTTTTTTGCCGGTATTTACTCTGGAAGCTCAAGAGGGTCGCATGTTTAGTCCCCTAGCGTTTACCAAAACTTATGCTATGGCCGCTTCGGCTGCGTTGGCGGTGACCCTAGTGCCAGTACTGATGGGCTATTTTATACGCGGCAAAGTGTTACCGGAACAGCGCAATCCGGTCAACCGGCTGCTGATTCGACTCTATATGCCAGCGTTAAGTACGGTGTTAAATTATCCAAAAATGACTGTATTGACATCGTTCATACTTTTAATGAGTATGCTTTGGCCACTGCAAAACATCGGCAGTGAATTTATGCCTCCATTAGATGAAGGTGATTTGATGTACATGCCCACCACTTATCCAGGTATTTCTATTGGCAAAGCGAGGGAATTATTGCAACAGACCGATAAATTGATTGCCACGGTCCCTGAAGTCAAGACGGTGTTTGGCAAAATCGGGCGAGCTGAAACTGCGACTGATCCGGCACCCTTAACCATGATTGAAACTTTTATCCAGCTAAAACCCAAAGAGCAATGGCGAGAGGGCGTGACCACTGAATCACTGAAAACAGAATTTGATGCATTGGTCAAATTACCTGGTGTCACTAATGCTTGGGTCATGCCCATTAAAACGCGGATCGATATGTTAGCGACAGGTATTAAAACCCCAGTGGGAATCAAGGTGGCTGGCCCCGATCTAGCTGTTATTCAATCCATTGGTCAACAGCTTGAAAGTATTCTTGGTAACGTTGAAGGCACAGCTTCGGTTTACTCCGAGAGAGTTGCCGGTGGTCGTTATCTGGATATCGATATTCAGCGTGATAAGGCAGCAC
>CAZEUZ010000174.1:0-2725 GCA_964515805.1 uncultured Cellvibrionaceae bacterium
CTCTGGATGCAGGACCTTTGATTAAGGCGGCAACCCGTTCTTTCATTTCCCGGGCGGCTTTGTTAGTAAACGTTAGGGATGCGATTGATCTGGCAGGCAGACCGCATTCTTGAATCAGATAGGCAATCTTACGGGTAATGACGCTAGTTTTGCCACTGCCGGCGCCCGCCAGAACCAAGCAAGGGCCATCGATATAACGAACGGCAGAGAGTTGTTGGGCATTGAGTTGGCGCACTGCTGACTATATATAGCTGGCCAGCGCCAGTAAAACTAACCCCGCAAGTGCAAGTTTGAGTCGCACGCCGAAAATGAGAACCGTTGCCAATAGAGTGTAAGCGGAGAAATGAATGATCTTATCTGTACCGATAGTAGATTCTTCTCCAATGTATAGACTGCCTGCGGCTATCAATACCAGACCAAAACCGAATGCGGTGATAAAAAGCTGCTTAATTCGCGGTGGCAAATCAATAACAGGGCCAGTTGCAGCACTCTTAGACATAATTAGCTCCGGTAATTAACTTAGGTTAGACGTTCAATACTATCGCACAAAATTAACATAGTATGCACTACTCAGATCTAATAATACCTATTGAGTTATTACAACTGTTTGTGCACGAGCAGCGCACGGGTAAGTAGTATTTGTAGCTAGCTTAGTTTAATTTGACAGGTATAGACATAAAAATCATAATCAAGTCGTATTTGTGAAATTCATTACTTGAAAATAAGTTAACGAGAGTAACTTTAGTAGTTAAAATTAAATTAACCTATATCGTCAACAATTTTAGTCCGAAAATTCATATGAACATAATACCAATCATCCTCTCCGGCGGTTCTGGAACCCGGCTATGGCCACTATCCAGAAAAAACTATCCTAAGCAGTTGCTCAATCTAACAGATAGTCACTCCCTTCTCCAAAATACAGTATTGCGTGTCGATCATCTCTCTTCTCCTATTGTTGTCTGCAATGAAGAGCATCGTTTTCTTGTGGCAGAGCAACTGCTCAGTATCGGTGTTAAAGATGCCAAAATATTACTCGAACCAGAGGCTAAAAACACTGCGCCCGCCATTGCGCTTGCTGCACTTGAGGCGATTAAGCAAAACGAAGAATCTATAATAGTTGTTTTACCCGCCGATCATATCATTGAAGACAAAATAGTCTTCCAAAAACAGTTAAATATTGCAGTTGAAGAGGCTCGGCAAGATAAGTTAGTCACCTTTGGTGTGACTCCGATAAAACCTGAGACAGGTTACGGTTACATTAAAGCAGCCGGAAAAGGTGATGAAGCAAGTCTCGCTATTGATAAGTTTGTCGAAAAGCCAGATTTAGCAACGGCAAAAGACTATGTGGCCAGTGGTGACTACTTTTGGAACAGTGGTATATTTGTTTTTCAAGCTAAGACGTTTTTACAAGAGTTGAAGACATTTGAGCCAGAAATGGCCAAGTTTTGCCGACAAGCGTTTGAGCAAGCCACTAGCGATTTGGACTTTGTTCGAATACCTGTAGAAGTATTTGCTCAGTGCCCCAGTGAATCAATTGATTATGCAATTATGGAAAAGACAGCCTGCGGCGTAGTTGTTCCCTTCGACAGTCATTGGAGTGACCTGGGAAGCTGGGCATCGCTGTGGGAATCATCGAGTAAGGATACA
This sequence comes from uncultured Cellvibrionaceae bacterium, assembly GCA_964515805.1. GTDB lineage: Bacteria > Pseudomonadota > Gammaproteobacteria > Pseudomonadales > Cellvibrionaceae > CAZEUZ01. The sequence continues at coordinate 1,648 of CAZEUZ010000174.1, forward strand.
AACAGCAACGTAAAAATTGGTGATGTAATAGATATAGACTGCAAAAATTCTCTCATCTATGGGCAAGATCATCTGATAGCTGCGGTTGGGATTGATAACTTGATTGTCGTCGACACCAAAGACGCGCTGTTGATAGCGTCCAAAGATCGTTCACAGGACGTAAAAGGTATTGTCGAAAAATTGAGCGCCAATGAGCGGGAAGAACATCTACTGCACAGGGAGGTACACAGGCCTTGGGGTTCCTATGATTCTGTTGACAATGGTGACCGCCATCAAGTTAAACGTATCACCGTTAAACCGGGCAAATCTTTGTCTTTGCAAATGCATCATCACCGAGCTGAACATTGGGTTGTTGTCAGTGGTACCGCGCTTATTCAACTGGGTGATGACGAAAAGGTTTTATCGGAAGATCAGTCCATATATATCCCGTTGGGAACGGTGCATCGTTTAACTAACCCCGGGAAAGTAGACCTGCATATTATCGAGGTTCAAACCGGCACCTATTTGGGTGAAGATGACATTGTTAGATTGGAAGATACTTTTGGCAGAAGTTAGGGATAAGCTGCTTGTTATCGAGTGACTTAATATAGGAGCTATTGCATTGTATTAAGATAATAAAGCAACAGGAAACAACAGGCATGAGCACCAAGTCCGCAGTTACTTATGGCTTCATACTACGCTTAATCGGCAGCTTATTACTCTGCACTCTACCCCTATTGTTATCTGGTAGCAGGACGCCCTCGTTGTTGGAAAGGATACAACAACAGGGATATCTCAATGTTCTCTCTATCAATGGTCCTACTACCTACTACGAAGGGCCCTTCGGTTATACCGGCTTTGAATACGAATTAGCGCAGGCTTTTGCCAATAGTCTCGACATTCAATTAGTTGTCCACGATGTTCGAGATCCAGATTTATTGCTGGACTCTGTAGATAACCTACTCGGTGATTTTGCTGCTGCCAGCCTCACTGTTACACCCGAGCGCCAAAAACGAGTCAATTTTACTGATCCTTATTTAACCATTACTCAAAAAGTTATCTATCGGCGCGGTGAGTATAAGCCGAAAACGGTGGCGGA
>CAZEUZ010000175.1:0-2942 GCA_964515805.1 uncultured Cellvibrionaceae bacterium
AACTTCCCAGCTACTGCCCAACCAGGTGATGCGGGTGATCACCCCAGAATTGGTGTCCAGGTCTTTATCGCCAGAGGGGCCCCCTATACGGGAATCGCTGGATGCCACGTAAATTACCGGATTAGCAGCCGTGCCAGCGACTGCGATGCCTGTAGCCAGCCGGTTATCGACGCTGCTATTCGGTGTGCCGTCGTCATTATGATTGGGAATACCTTTCACGGCCGACGACAGCTCTTCCGCTGCTGTTACTTGATAATCGTCGACACTGTTGCGTTGAACAGTATAGACATAAACCGTGCCGTAGAGATCTAAAACATACAGCCGATCATCTGGACCAAAGCTGATTGAGGTGGGCAAATTACCGTTGGGGAAACCATTGTAATCAAGGTTGCTGGAACTAAAGTTTGGCGTTTGCGCAACGGCTGAAAACACCAACCCCCAAGCACACAATAAAACCAGACTCTTTGCATATATAAGTTTGCAAACCTGTTTCATGTAATACTCCACATCAGCTAAAAGAATTTAGGTGGATCACAGACCTTTTCCTGGTAAGAGGGCTATTCAGGATTTGCTCTATGACTCTTACGCCTAACAAATCAATAAATAATAAATTAAACTATACTAAGCAAAAAATGTGCCATAAGCAAAAATTAATTTATAATTTATTGTATTTAAAGAAAATTATTTATATAAGTTGTTTTTGTGTTAATAAAATAAGTAGATTAATATTGATATGTGTAAATAATCCTGACACTTTTCCTTTGTCTTTTTGGCTCATTGAAGAGGTAGAATCATCATTTGCGGCAGTTTTACCTCCATTCTATAATATGAAATTACCCTAAATTTATTTATGCGAACTTTAGATATGCCTAATAATATATTGTTGTTCATAGAAACTGAATTTGTAAGTTTATTGAGCCAAAAAACAACTGTAAATAACTTGTGCTGACTCAGTAGTTATGGGAAAAATCAGACAGCCTGAACGAGCTGCGCTTCATTGGATCGATTGCTTGATGAGCATAACACGGGGGGTAACCCTTCACTCTTTGGCTAAAGCCGCTGAGGTTATGAATAAACGCCTTGAAATTAGCCTATCAAAGAGTTAACGAACTTATTAATCAGAAACATGAAGTGACACCCAGCACGGCTTTGCGTCTAGCACGTTTTTTCAATGTTTCACCAGACTTTTGGCTCAACCTGCAAGTGCGCTGGGATTTATATAAAGTTCAACAATCGGAAAAGAATGAACTTAACGCTACTCAAGATGTTAACCACCTACAAAAAATGGCTTAACAAGTCGGTGTAGCATCTCAGCGGCTTCGGCTGGACTCGCTACTGCATGGCTCACCGTTAACCAAAGCGTTACACGGAAAACCTAATAATCGATTATTAATGAATAAAGTAACCATATTTTCAATAACGTTAATCGTGTTGTCTTCTTGCACCAATCAAGCGTTGTATGAAGCCGTTCAGCACAATGTACTATTGGAATGCCAAAAGCTTCCACAGGATCAGCTCGAACAGTGTATGGTCGATGCAGGTGAGCCATACGATTCTTATTCAAGGAAGCGTCAAGAAGTCATTGGTAAATCACAGTGATTCTACGCATAACCCACACTCATCCCGGTGAATTTATCCAGGTTACTTACATGGAGCCTTTTGGTATTAGTTGTCGTAATTTGGCAAACCAAACAAAACGTAGAGCTCACTAAATTAACCAAACTGTATTTGGATATTGCATAACAAGCATAATCACACGGAAAAATATTCCGCTACACTTCATATTTTCCGGTATTACGGCCATTGTGTGTAATTCAAAATAGAGTATTAAACTTATGTTGGAGCTTCGCCCAAATTGTGAAAATTGTGATAAAGACCTTTTACCTGATTCTACGGAAGCTTATATTTGCACGTATGAATGCACATTTTGTGCTAGTTGCGTTAAGAAATTATTAAAAAATGTGTGCCCCAACTGTGGGGGTGGTCTTGTTCCAAGGCCCATACGTCCAAAAACAGAGCGTAGATTAGGTGTTAGTTTGGCAAAACAACCAGCGTCAACCGTTCGGGTTCACACGAAGTATAGTGCAGAAGAAATCACAGCATTTTCTCGTTCAACAAAAGATATCAAACCTGAGAGCAGATAATAATATTAAAAACACCTAGTTTGAAATTTAATCTTATCTTTAATAGGATAATTCAGGTTTAATAGCCACTACTAGCCGCATAGTTAAGGAGACAGCAGTGATCGCCATACTTATCGCAATAGCGGCAACCGCCTGTTTGGCGCCGATTTGGACGCATCGCTGGCAACTGCCACGGAGTTGGCTGGCGTTAGTGCCCGCGGCTAGTTTCCTGTATTGCCTAACTTGGTGGCCTCACGTGGCTTCAGGGTCTGTAGTGCTACAGTCTTTGCATTGGATGCCTTCAATTGGGCTTTCACTGTCGTTTTTCATTGACGGACTCTCGCTGCTATTTCTACTGCTGATCACCGGCATCGGCACGTTTATCGTGCTCTATGCCAGCAGCTATCTTAAAGGCCATGCCGATGAAGGCCGTTTTTTCTTCTGGCTATTCCTTTTTATGATGGCCATGCTGGGCCTGGTGGCATCGGATAATCTGCTGGCGCTATTTGTATTCTGGGAACTCACCAGTATTACCTCCTACATGTTAATAGGGTTTCACCACGAATCGGAGAAATCCCGCAAATTGGCTTTGCAGGGACTGTTTATCACTGTCGGCGGTGGCTTGCTATTGATGACAGGCTTCATTATGTTAGGTAGCCTGGCGGGTACTTATCAGTTATCAGACATCGTCCAGCTTTCTATCAACGAAGAAAGTCCATTCGTTACTACCATGCTGGTATTTATTCTGCTGGGAGCCTTTACCAAATCAGCCCAGTTTCCCTTCCATTTCTGGTTACCTAACGCCATGGCTGCGCCGAC
>CAZEUZ010000176.1:0-4883 GCA_964515805.1 uncultured Cellvibrionaceae bacterium
AATTCAACTATCAGAAAATACTGGGTAATGAAGGTTCCTTCACACATGTAAGCACTCAAACAGCTTCAAAGGTGCTGTTTCTCAAGCAACTAACCTTATAGGTTAGCACGTCTTCTCGCCGATATCTGACTTGGCCGCCTAGCTTCACATAAATTGGCCCAATGCCCTCGGATCGCCAGCGTTCTAGTGTGGCCCCACTCAATTGCCAGCGATTACAGAGCTCTCTTTGGGTCATAAGTACTTGATGTTCATACATATTGATTCTCCCGTACATTATAGTTGAACAAGTCCCATTTTGGGACCATTATTAACTTTATGAGAATCATTGCGTTATCGATACTGAAAGCTTTCTGGGAAGAGTGCCCAGAATACATGGATGTTAAAGAGCCAATTTTGGTCTGGTATCGCCATGTTTTAGCTGCCGACTGGAGCATACCTGCTGAGGTTAAGAAAGACTTTAGAAATGCCAGCATCCTCAAATATGGGCGTGTGGTTTTCAATATTGCTGGGAATAAGTATCGATTGGTTGTGTGGATCAACTATGCCTATCGAGTGATCTACATCCGGTTCATCGGTACTCATGGGCAATACGACAAGATTGATGTACAAACTATTTAATTGTTCCCAAAGGTAGAAACAAGAGGTACTGACTATGGATATTAAGCCAATTAAAACTGATGCCGACTACCGAGCGACTTTAAAGGAAATTGAAAACCTGATGATGGCAAAGCCAGATACGCCAGAAGGTGAAAAGCTAGATGTGATAGTCACACTTATTGAGTCCTATGAAGCGAAGCATTTTCCAATGGATTTGCCCGACCCCGTTGAAGCTATCAAATTCGAAATGGAGCGTAAAAGTTTAACAGTAAAAGATCTCGAACCCATGATTGGTAAGAGCAATCGTGTTTATGAGATCCTAAATCACAAGTGTTCACTCACGCTGAAAATGATTTGGAACCTGCATGAAGGATTGGGTATTCCTGCGGAGTCCCTGATTAAACCACCGCAAGCGCATGCTTAAATAAAAACGTGGTAACGCAAACTTTCAAAGTATTGCTGAAATAGATGCGAGGCTTTTAGAACTCAAAGAGGAGAAAAAATAGCTTGTAAACCTCAGAGAGCAACTGCAATAATGAGTGGATACAGGGAATCTGCCACTTTTAAGTTACGGGGTTTCCGTTTTTGCTCTCGGGCTTTCAATGCGAATATTCTCTGAATCACCCAAATACTCTCTGTGCCCCTCTCTTCTTATCCACTCCTAAGTCCATGACTGGAAAGAATAAAATGATAGGCTTATTGATGGTCGATAACACGCAAAAAAATATGCCGGGAATGAAAGACTTCGCTCTTATCACCTTCAGCTTCAATATGAAATTTCGAATTCAATGACTGTAAACCGCTATCGGCTAGATGGAGTCCATCTTCCGTAGGATCGCGCAGTATCACCAAGGTGCCTATTGAAGCAGTATTTGCGATTCTCATTAACACATCTACTTTAGGCGAAACAAGATTGGCAACATAGACAATATTGGCATCATGATATGAATACGATACTCCATTGCTATGGATAAGATGAATATTTGGCATCGTAGCCGCTCGCGCAACAGTGCGCGCTACTTCAATGGCATGGAGGTCACTATCTAACCCTTCTAATGGAATTGATGGGTATTTTGCCGCCACATGCATCAACGTCATCGGCAATGGCCCGCAGCCCACCATGATAAGCTTTTTACACCGATCAAAATCTTCCCATGTGAACATATCGGCAACGCGGTTGTAGGCACTTTGGAAAAAAGCGTTAGTTAAACAGTGTTGTTGGAATTTCGCTCCTTGGTGTTTAATAAGTTCACCAGCCGCTTTATATTCTTGATTCTTGATGTAAGCCGCGTGTGGCTTTGATGAGTCGTTTTTCAACTGAGAAGCGTTACTCATAGGTCTAACCCAATATCCTCACGATAAAACAAGCATTCACTTTCGTTGCGAATCTCATTAACAGTCTGATATGCCCGATTTCTTGCATTGCTGATGGTGTCGGCATATGCTGAAATACAGCATGTTCGGTTGTTACCTGTCAGCCACTGATTTTCTTGTTGATCGGTTTCCCCAGACTGTAAGGTACCGACAAAACATTGCTGGGTATCGTCGGTGAAATTAGTTTCTGGTAAAGAAATAACTTGCCTTGAAAGACAGGCGTTGGGGTAACCTTGAGGGACCAGGTAAACTGAAACTGCAGCACCTTTTCGCCAATTAATGGTTAGTTGGAATAATTTTCCAGTCGCCATGTGATGAGTCACATCAGCCAGATCGCTGTCCATCAGCATCAACAGACTCTGTCCTTCGGGGTCGCCTAAACGGCAGTTATATTCCATCAATAAGGGCAAACCGGATTCGTTGAAGATAATGCCCAAATACAAAAAACCGCGATAGCGTAAACCTTCCTTCCGCATTGCCTGCATCGTCGGCTCAACAATCGTTTGTATGATTGTTTGATACTGCGTTTCGGTTAGCCAGGAAACGGGAGCAATACTGCCCATACCACCGGTATTAGGGCCGGCGTTGCCATCCAATAATTTTTTATAGTCTTGGCAAGGTGGCAATGCCAACCAGTGGTTATCGTCCATCATTAGCGTGAAGCTTAATTCTCTGCCTGAACAAAAGGGTTCAACAAGCAGACAGCCACCATCATAAGCGTCTTTTTGCATTCGTAGTATCTTTTGTCCTGCTTCAAGGGCTTCTCGTTTATTGTTGACAGTGATAGCACTGTAACAACCTTTAATTACCCGCTCGGCTTTCAGTACACAAGGGAAGCTAATAGATTGATACTGATTGAACTCGTGCATTGTATTAACAACACGAACAGTCGGTGTTGGAATGCCATGCCTTTGCATAAATTGCTTGGCAAATAGTTTTGATGCTTCCAACTGTACTGACTGTCGATTAGCGCCGATCACGGGTATGTTCGAAGCCTGGCAGGCGTCTACTATGCCGGACTCCATAGCGGCTGTTGTGCCTACTACAACACAATCGATAGTATTTTTTTGACAAAAAGCAATTAAATCAGTTGTATTCAACCTGTTGAGCAGTAATATTTTCGGTTGACCGGCCAAGGCGGGATTACCCGGCATCATGTAGATACGCTTCACTCTATTCGATAATGCAAGCCGCCATACGAAAGCATGTTCTCTGGCTTGATGGCCTATCAAAAGAATGTTTCTCAATTTACTATCCACATAGTCTCAAATCATTCAGCGAGCATAACAATGAAAAAATCCAGTTCGACTATTGTTCCCCCAATGACGGGACTGCCAACTTTCCAACAACATTATTTCCACTTAAAGAATGCTGCGGACACATTTGATATCCCCGCTACATTGGATTTAACCACATCCATTGTCAAACTTAGTTATCCGAATACCAACCTGGCCAATGCACTAATCCCCATGTTTAGCAAACTGAATGCCGATAAAAATCGCTATTATGATGGCTTGTTTGAGCAAGAGTCAGATCGATTTGCCGGATGGAAACCTTATCTACCTTCTCCTATCGAAACCTTTAAAGATAAAGTGCTGTTTAAAAAACGCCTTCTACAAGCAGGTTGCTTGGTCCCAGACTACAGTGAATCTGCCAAGCTGTCTTTATCCGACGTAATTATCAAAACGCGCACCTCTTCTTTTAGCCGCGGTATCAAAGGCCCTTTCCGTGACACTTCTCAACTCACTTTAAATACAGACTACGGTGAATATTTTGAGCAATTTATTCCCGGTGAAATCGCCAAAGTTTGGTATATCAATGCAAAGCCTATCTGTATCGAACTATCATCCATGCCTTCAGTGACGGGCGATGGCAAACAAACTATTCGTGAATTAATCATAGCTTTGCTACAGTCAAAAATGGTCAAAAATATTGAAGGGCTTTTGCTACAGCAGGTCTTGCAGACAAGAAACTTTTTTGATGATAATCCTGAGTATCAACAGGCACGACTCACATTAAGCTATCTGCAACAGGCGCTTGAATTTTACGAGCTGGAATTGGATCATGTCCTGGAACCGAAACGAAAACAACTGATCGAATTTCGCTATCTGCATCCCTTTGTACATGACAATACCACTTACTGGCTGAATCACTGTGGACGGGACTTCAGCCAGCATCAAAAGCAGCTGACACATATCGGCAAAGTGATAGAGACCATGCTGCGTGAAACGGGCTGTGATTTATTGTTCTACACCATCGATGGCATTGTCGACGACCAAGATCGACTGTGGATTCTGGAGGCAAACAGTAACCCCATGATGCACCCTTTTGTCTATCAAGACATGGTGCGCTACTTATTTAAAAACTCCACTAACTTTAAAAACGCCACAACTCAGTCTATTTAATACCGCATCTTCAGTCTACCTTATTCTTTTAATCATCTTTTCCATAAGCTCGACTTACTGATGGCTTATGCCAACACTTGTCAATTGACTATTTTGTCGGTATTTTGACGATATTGGTTTCAATAAGGGCAGATAATAGGAATTTAAATTGTGTGCAAGAGGCACCCCACTGTAATTTACAGTGGATCACTATCCGTTTCGGCACTTTGCTACGTCACTTGTTTAGCATTAGTGTTTTCTTTAGTTCATTCCAACAGTTTAGCGGCTCCTCCGACAGTTGAAGAGCAAATCCAAAAGCGCCAAGATGATATTTTTCAAGAGCGCCAGCGGAATCGCCTTGAACCTGGGCCCGAGGTGCGTTTGGAACCTGATGTGAAGGGATTGCCTTCCGACCAAATTCCCGAAAATGAAACACCCTGTTTTATTCTTCGTGAGATTCGTCTAGAAGCTTTTGATAAAGGCAAAAATAATAAGCAATCAGCAGAACGATTCCAGTGGGCGTTGGAT
>CAZEUZ010000177.1:0-15506 GCA_964515805.1 uncultured Cellvibrionaceae bacterium
TAATTGAATCTCAATAGTTTCCTGACCTTGGGCTACGTAAGTCTCGTAGAGCTCGCCATCGATAAACAGCTGAAACTTGTTATCCTGATCTGAAGTACCACGGCGCGCAACGTCAAATGAGAAACAGTAGGTGCCAGTTTCAAGAACTTCTACTTCTTGGCAAAGAATCACACCACATTCCAATTCCGCCACTGCGTCACCAGTAGCATTGCCATGACCATAGTCTTCTTCAATAATATCAGCCTTTACTGAACCGATATTGACCCAACCAGCTAACTCTGAATCATTATAGTTTTTACTACGGCCGTAGTTGTTGAGCGAATTAATCTCAAATTCACCATTAACGATAAGGTTAGGGCCTTTCTCAGTCGTCGTAGTTGAAGACTTATCCAACCCATCGCAATCTAGGTCACAGAACACCTTACCGGCAATGGACCCAAAGGGAGAAGTTTTAAGGCCGGCATCGACATCAGTCGTTTCCTGACCACCAACAACCGCAAATATGTCGCTGATACCGTTACTATCGATATCCGAATCGATACTATCGTCATTGCCCACATTTTGCAGCGTCGGGATAATTCCCGTGTCTTGATTATCGACAAATACACGGTAATCGCCGGGGGCAAGGTCATCAAAGCTGTAGTTGCCGTCAGCATCTGTAGTGGTAGAAATTGGGTCACCACTTTCATCAGTTAATGTATTGCCATCACGATCTAACAAGTAGACAGTCACACCTTCGATACCATCTTCTTCAATAATGGTTTTTTTCTGCAAGGCGACGTTATCTATCCCAGCGCCCTTATAGGTGTTTGATTCGGATGCAAATTTAATTTCATGAGTACCTGGAGCCAATTCAACTTCAAACGTAAAAGTAGACTGGCCATTGGCGACAACAGTTTCAAATGCTTGACCGTCAATATATACAGTTACTGTGTCTTCCTGGGTGGAAGTGTAATTTCTTTCCAGAAGGTCGAATGAGAGTTGATAGACACAGGTTTCATTACCGTTAATGTGTACGTCCTGCTTAATATATGCACATTGGTCAAGTTCAAGAATCGTATCACCATACTGGTTACCATGACCGATGTTTTTATCCAAGAGATCTGCATGTGATACAGTCCAATGGTCAATACAATGAGACGAAATATCAGCAACCGCAGCACCTGTACCGAAATCGTTTTGCTCAAAGCTACCATTTTTGATTAAGTTCGCCCCAAGAATACACTCTTGATCTTCGATACCATCGCAATCGTCATCAGAAAAGACTCTACCCGATACGGAACCCGTGGGAACAATTTTAATACCAGCATCAATGTTGCAGATATCTGCACCGTAACAAATGTTGATCTGGTGAGTTTCACCACTGGCGTAGGCATCCGAATCCTCATATTCGCCGTAACCATGTGATACATCTTTTTCAACGAATTCATAACCCTCAACCGGGGGAAATTGAACGGTATAATTGCCGTCTGCAAGACCGTTGAAGCAATAACAGCCATTACTTGCTGTAGTGGTTTCGGCAACAACATTGCCATTGGCATCCAAAAGCTTTACCACCACACTTGGGACACCTTCTTCCCAGTTACCGTTCTCGTAGTTCCACTCGGTGGCGTCACAATCACCATCGTAGAAAAAGCGACCAGAAATTGAACCGTTATAATAACTCATACTTTTAACTCCTATCTAAATTTGAGGTTTATAAACATGTTGAACAAGTTAGTAGTTTAATGAAAATAGTAAATGCAAAAATCATGCCATTGTTTGATTTCATTAAAAAAATCTATTTATTTCATAGTGATACAGGATTGGCTAGAGCTTAACCAACGACAAAAACAGACCAAAGTGTTAAAAAAACCGACAAAATAATATGGGTAAATTATAAAAAATAATACACTATGCCCTAGTAACTACGCGGCTTTCTGCAAAATTGAACCGGTTATGGCTTAACTTACTTATCTTTATTTTGATTGATCTGTCTGTTTTGACTGTTTAGACTGTTTATTAATTTTGACCATAGATTGCTGTGTTATTAAAAATCTTTTTATTTCATAACCTTACAATCGTCTTATGCCTTAGATTATGCAGTCAATGGCGACAATGGAATGGGTGTAAAAAAAACTGACAAAATAACTCAAAAAATGTATGAAAAAATAAACACTACGCGTCTCAACTACGGCGTTTTTGCAAAATTAAAGCTACATGGTTTATCCTATTCGCCTTAATTTTAGTTGTTCATTCACTAACGCCGGGGCCTTTTGTGTACTGTAAAATAATTAGACGCCCACTGCTATCGGCAATGCTGCTGATAGTGCTATTAAGCAGTATTTCATGCGCTAGATTAGCGCCCGACAGGGAGGTGACGAAAACACAGCAGGCGCTTGATGTCAGCATGCCCAGCGCCGATTCAGTTGCTCTGGATTTATCTGCAGTCAACTACGAAGCAGAAGACGCACGCGCCTGGTGGCGTGAATTTGATGACCCTGTTTTGCACCAGTTGATCGAAAAAGCGCTGGCAAACTCTATCGATCTGAAAATCGCCATGACCCGATTAGATGAAGCAATGGCCGCTGTGAGAACCTCACGCGCTGACCTTTATCCTACCGTTAACCTCGAGACTCGTACGGGTGTATCGACACTGGATTTCAGCAAGGATGGCCTGGGATTCAGCCGTGAACGAATAAACACCAACACGCTCGATCTCAGATTAGCGTGGCAAATCGATCTTTTTGGTCAGTTAAGGGGAGTTGCCACCTCCGCCAAAGCATCACTGGAGTCACAGGGGCATCAATTGAGGGATGCGCAGCGGCTGCTGGTTTCTCAGGTCGCGCAGAGTTACTACCAAATTATCAGTATTAGAGAGCGTTCAAAACTGATTATTGAGAGCCTTAAACGGCGCGGCGAAAATGTCATGCGAATTGATGACCTACTGGATAAAGGCTACGCTACATTACTGGATAAAACGCGCACCGACAGCCAGTATTACGAAGCCAAAGCGTCATTTGAGGAGCTTCAATTGGCTGAAGCCTCGGCGCTCAACCAACTGTCTGTGCTAGTCAGCATGAACCCTTCTAAATTGCGTAATGACATACGCCGCATGGGCAAATTGTTTGTGCCGGAAAAAACACTGCCACTGCCGACAGTCAATATGTTGCTGGCTCACCGACCTGATTTGCGCGCGGCGGAAAGCAATTTAAGAGCGGCAGTTCACAATGTCAATTCCGCCAAAGCGGCGCTCTACCCTTCGCTGAATCTATCGGCAAATCTGGGCAGAGGCACCGGCAGCGAAGGCACTACCCGCGGTGTTTTCCCCTCATTAAATTCTACCGTCGCGGGTATATTGATGAATGTGGTGACGCCGATCATTAACCGCGGACGCCTGCTGGCGGCAATTGACGCCAACTCTGCACTGTTACAACAAGCACACCTAGTCTATGAAAGTAGCGTATTGCGCGCCGTTACTCAGATTGATACCGCCATGGTGACCACCGATAAAAACCAAGGTATCTATGAACAACGTCGGCGAGCCAGCAAAAGTGCGCAACAGGCAGAAAAGCTATCGAAAGAACTTTTCAAGTCCGGGGAGTTGGACTACACCTCTGTCATTGTCGCCGAGGACACACGGGTGAGCGCCGAGCAAAATATGATCGTCGCGCAAACGGCGCTGATCACTGCCTATATTTCCTATTTAGCGGATGTGGTACCGGTTTGGTAATGAAACGTAACCCGTTTAGTTTTCTCGAAAGGCTGAAAACAACTGGGTTTTCAGCGGTTTGATCAGGTAATTCATCATGGTGCGGTCATTGGTGGTGAACATAGTGGTCACAGGTAGACCAGTAATGATTTCACCGGTTTTAATTCTGCTGGTTTCCTCGCTGTCGAGACTCACTTGGACAATATAATGATCCATATTGGTCGTAGGATCTTGGATGCTGTCCGCTGATATTAACAAGACTTTTCCTTTAATTTCCGGTGTAGTCTGCGCATCAAAGGCGTCGAAACGTATACGCGTTTCCTGTCCAACATAGAGCTGTTCGATATCTGTCGGTGTCACCTGTGAATTGATTACCATGGCGCCGCCCGTAGGTACAATTTGCAGTATTACTTCACCCGGCTGAACCACAGCATTGATATTGTTAATCGCCAGTTCATGTATACGGCCACTGACCGGCGCAGTAATTTCCAAGCGGCTAAACTGGTCCTTCACCGACTCGATATTAGCCTGGGTTTCAGCCAGTTGCTTGCTAGTCTGCTCCACCATCTCCCAGGTCCTCTGTTGATTCTCATTGATCAACGTCTTTAAGCTTTTCTGAGATTCGTCTAAGCTGTTGCGCGTTTGCACCTGAGCCACTTGCAGTGATTTGATTTGCGTTTCTATGCGTATTTTTTCAGTTTGAGCAGCTACCAACCGCGATTTCGATATGAGCTGGCGATCGTATAAGTCCTGCAGTTCAACAGTGCTTTGATCGGCCAATTGCAGTTGTCCGTCGTTACTTTGCAGTTGTGAATCCAGCGCCAATTGCTCGCGTTTCAGGCCTTCTATACGCGTCTGCAACTCTTGCTTACTGGTTAGAAACGTACTGCGCTGCGCGACAAAAACTGACTGTTGCGTCGCCACAATCTCAGCGTATTGGCGCAGTGATTTACCGTATTTACTTTCATCAATGACAAATATATCTCGGCCAGTAAGCATGGCCTGCAAGCGATCGAGAATCAATTGTTGCTCAAACGATTGTTTTTCTAAAAGCGCCAGTTGCGCCTCAATCTGAACACCGTCCAAAATAATTAATTTATCGCCCGCCGTAACTTCATCACCCTCAGCAATATAAATATGTTTAACCGGCCCGCCAATGGTGTGCTGTACAGATTTATTTTTACCAAGTTGGGCAACAACGCCAGGGGCAGTCACTGCACCACTAATTTTAATCAATGTCGCTGACAACACGATTAAGCCGACAAAAATTGCCGAGATAATTAACCCGAAACGGATAAATTTCCGGTATTGGACATGAAAAAAATCCGCATTGTCACCTGCTGTTACGGTTTGATTATCCGCCGTAGCAGCTTGATCATCTGTAGCAACGGTTTTGCCGTTTTCAGTGACAGCTTTATCACCTGCCGTATCCGTTTGATCGTTCATTTTGCGGGATTAGCCATCTTTTTCATTTGCTCAACCACTTGCGGAGGACTGCCAAATGCAATCATTTCACCTTGTTTCATCAACAGTAGCTTATTGGCATTTTGTAATAGATTAGGCCGATGAGAGACCAAAATCACGATTGCTTTTCTCTCTTTCAGATGCTTAATCGCTTTTTCCAGAAATGCGATGCCGTCTGTATCAAGATTTGAATCCGGCTCATCAAGAACCACCAGAAAAGGACTGTTATACAAAGCTCGCGCCAACGCTATCCGCTGCTTCTGGCCCGCGGATAAAGAATTAGCTTGTTCGCCAACAGTTGTATTGTAACCATCCTCTTGATCCAGTATCAATTGGTGAGTGCCTGCCTGTTGACTGGCCTGCAATACTTTTTGGAAATCCTCGTCGGTAAAGCGGGCAATGTTATCGGCAATGGTGCCGTGCACTAATTCGATATCTTGCGGCAGATAGCCGATGTGTTCCCCCAACTCAGCTTTCGACCACTGCTCAACATCAGCGCCGTCCAGACAGATTTTGCCAATTGCCACCGGCCATGCAGAGACAATCGCCTTCGCTAGCGTCGATTTGCCAGAACCGCTGTGTCCGGTTATACCAAGGACATCACCCGCCTGCAAACTAAAATTCACATTCTTAATGATAAAACGGGTTTTATCTTGTGGTGGCTGAACACTGATATTATCAACAACTAAAGATTTTTTTGGATCAGGCAAAGTTTTTTTGTCGGAGTCATCATGGTCAACATCTATCCAGGTCTTAATATTGTTCCAGCTGTCTCTGGCCGCCAGCACATGGGAAAAACTGTTGAGTATTTGCTCCAAAGGCGCCAAGGCGCGCGAAAAAATGACAGTACATGCAATGATACTACCCGGCGACATTTCACCTTGAATCACAAAGTAGGCGCCGGCGCCCAGCAATAATGATTGTATTGCCAGGCGCAAGGTTTTGGTAATCGTTGAAAACAGCGTGTTGATGCCACCACCCTGCAGACCTTTTTGTCTAGCCTCGTAGTCTTGCTTTCGCCAGCGGTCAGCCATCGTATCTATCATGCCATTGCCTTTTAAGGCGACAGCGTTACGTTGGGCAAACTCAGCTTGTTCTTTGGTGAATTGATTGAGTTCATTGGCCTTTTTCAACTGCTCTCGGGATAAGCGTTCGTTAATAAATGCCAGTATGGCCAACAAAATACAGGCTATCACCGACATTACGCCAATGACGGGATGTAAACCGAAGATAAAAAATAAAAATATCGGCGCCCAAGGCAGGTCAAAAAATGCCGAAAATGCAGGTGATGTTAAAAAATTGCGGAAATTTTTGACATCGTAAAAAGCTTGCTTTTTTTCAGTGCTGGGCTTCTTATCACAATTATTCAGCACGGCAAAATGATAGGATTTTTCACTGAGTTTGGTGGCGACAACTTCGCCGTTGGAACGCAACGCCTGATTGCGTACAAACTCCAAAATGCCAAAAAACACATACAGTAATAAAGCAATTGTTGCCAATCCAACCAACGTCGGTATGTTAGCGCTGGCTAACACCCGGTCGTAAACCTGCATCATAAATATTGGACCAGTCAAGTACAACAAGTTGATAACAAATGAAAACAGTATGATGACCCGCAACTGTTTCAGCCAGAAAAAACGCGATGATAGATTGTTCATAGAGTAAAGTATTAACTATTAGGCTTCCAATAAGGGCGCAGCATCTGCGTCCATGCCTGCGCCATGCGGCGATACTCTAACACACACTTTTGCGCGCGCTCATCCGAAAAGCCTTTTTCCTTAATCAACGCACTGTGTTTTTTGGGATCACTGCCGTATAACTGACATAACATGCTGTAATAGCGCTGTTTACTTAAACGGTGTTCATCCCAAAAATAACGTTCTTTGACAACACTTTGATTCCGTTTACTTTTTAAATAAAAAACCATCGCCGCTTGACGTGTTAATTCTTCGCCGTTGGGGGTATGGGCTATTAATAATAGATTGGATAAATTATCCACTGTATCTTCTTCAAGACCAGCGACAGGCAATCGATAGTGATTAATCAGGGCGTGCCCTAACTCGTGGTACAACGCGTGAATCAACGCGGCGTCAATCAAAATATCGAGATCCTTTTGCCAATGAATATGCCGCCGTTTATTAAAATACTGGCGCAAATGAAAGACATAAAGGTAAGGAATAGAAATCTTATTGCCTTGAAAAAAAGGCCCTCTTTTAGAACCATCACCAAAAATGATATCTAGCTTTTTCTGCAGGGTAAATTGTGTTTCTATCATGCGCAATGCTTGTTGAATTGGCTTAGATTGTCGAATATCCCCAAGCAGTTTCTTTTCTATGTCGTTTGCAGGCGGTAAATACGTTATTTTGACTTTAGCAGACCCATCAATGCTATATAGACAAAAAAAAACATGAGCAGCAATAGGTTATACAATTTTTTTTCTTTCATAAGGTATTTTAGAATTTAGGCTAAGTGAAGACACATCATAGCATTCATTGTAAAATGGAGGCACCAGGCCTCCATTCTTTTTGTGATAGAAATTGTAATAAATTTTATTTAGATTAGAGTCAACAAACCCTAAAACTTGTTCTTTATGACCACTTCATCAACGGTAAGTTGCCCCGGTTTGGGCCAAGCAGGTTTGGTGGCTTTGCCGACCACCAACAGCATGCCGACCAGATGATCATCGGGAAGGTTGATGAGTTCGGCTACTGCTTCCGCATCAAAACCAATCATCGGGCAACTATCGTAGCCCATCGTTTTGGCGCTTAGCATAATTGTCTGCGCAGCAATGCCCACAGAGCGCAGGGCCTCATCGCGCTGTAATTGTTCTTTGCCTTCATAGAAAGGTTTGATCATCGGCACCAACATATCCTGGGCTTCTTTGGGAGCATCTTTCCAGTAGCGCCCCGGTTCCTTGTCCCATGCTTTCACATCGGCACACAGTACAAAAAGCAATGATGCATCGGTCACTTGTGCTTGATCCCACGCGGCCTCGCGAATCTGATTCCGCAATGCCTCATCTGCTACTAGCACAAACCGCCAGTGCTGAATATTGAACGAGGTAGGCGCCTCGATCGCATGCTCCAACAATGTATCGATATCCGCATGTGGCATAACGAAATTGGCATCATAGTGTTTAACTGCTCGTCTCGCTTTAATGGCTGCTAGCGCATCCATAATTTTCTCCTATTTCTTAGATTCTTCAGGTAGTGGGATAAATTCTTTTTCATCGCCGGTCACGAGTGGAAAGCGCCCGGAACGCCAATCGTTTTTGGCCTGTTCAATACGTTCTCTACGGCTAGAGACAAAATTCCATTCCATAAAACGTGGCGGCATTTTCTCACCACCGATAATCGCGACTCGTGCATCGGCGGTAGCCTCAATAGCGGCAGTAGTATTATCTTCCAAAATCACCATACTGTAAGAAGCAATTGCCTGTCCTAGCAACATAATACCACCAGACACCACGTAAACCGCCAATTCTTCAGCGTTTGGCAAATGCACTTTATCGGCCCGTTTCATATCCGCTTCAACATAGAGTGTTTCAGCAAAGGTTTTAACCGGCGAAGCAAAGCCATAAGCTGAACCTATCATCAACCGCAATGAGACGTTGTTTTCCAAAAAATAAGGCAAATCACTGGCAGGATAGTGGTAAAACGCTGGCATAGTTTCTTCATCTTTTTCTGGCAGTGCGTGCCATAGCTGTAAACCATGGATTCGATGGTCACTGTTGCGTACTTCATCCCGTTCTCGCTCAGAGTGAGTAATGCCTTTGCCTGCAACCATGAGATTAATATCGCCAGGGCGAATCGTTTGTACGCTTCCCAAAGAATCTCTGTGGAGAATTTCCCCTTCAAATAAATAAGTCACGGTAGCCAAATTAATATGCGGATGGGGCCGCACGTCAATGCCCTTACCTGCCGGAAAATCTGCAGGCCCCATATGGTCGAAAAAAATCCAGGGGCCGACTGTTTGCTGTTTCATAGAAGGTAGTACACGTCGTACGGAAAAATCACCCAAGCTTTTCTCTCTTGGAATAATGATATGCTTTATTGCCATTTTTAATCGTTTCCTTTAGACATTTTTAGCTGAAATCCAAACTAAGCGGCTAACACTTGTCAATCATATTGACAATTAACTGTACCGACTCATTGCCACGATATTCATTAATGCCAAGTCGATAGACAATGAACACTTTGCTAACTTGTTGATCGGGCCATTGATCCGTATCGACAGAAAAAGCAATAGCATCGACCAGATAACGGTTTTCAGTATCCATTGAAAGCACCATTTTCAGATGTTTTTGGCCGACAATTCGTTGTTGCAACAGATAAAAAGTCCCATCAAACAAAGGCTCGGGAAACGACTGTCCCCAGGGGATGCGATCGTTGATCTCGCGTGCATTAGTTAGGTTTAATTCGCTTGGATGCAGTGATCCGTCACTAATAATTTCCGCACGCAAATTACACTCGGTGAGACATGATTTAACGGCTTCATCAAACACCTTTGCAAATAAAGGATAGTTCTTTTTAGCGATACTCAGTCCCGCCGCCATAGCGTGGCCGCCAAATTTTTGTAGCAATTGAGGGTGTCTCGTAGCAATACCGTCTAATACATCGCGAATATGCAATCCGGGAATCGACCTAGCGGACCCCTTAATAAGGCCATCCACATTATTGTCGTCGGCATTGGCGAAGGCGATCACGGGCCGGTGATGCCTGTCTTTCATGCGCGAAGCCAAAATGCCGACGACACCTTGATGCCATCCCGAATCATACAAACATAAACCCCATGGCAGGTTATTATCATTGTTATGTTCGCTCAACATTTCTAAATACTCAAGCGCTTCTGCTTGCATCGCCGATTCAATGTGTCGGCGTTCGCGATTGAGTTGGTCTAGCTCAGCCGCCAGGGCCTGGGCTTGTCCCCAGTCATCGGTAAGCAGGCATTGAATGCCCAAGCTCATATCATCCAGGCGCCCGGCAGCATTCAATCTTGGACCGACAATAAATCCCAAATCACTAGCGCGTAATGTGTTCGCCTGTCTCCCAGCGATTTCTAAGAGTGCCAAAATGCCCGGTCTGGCAAAGCCAGAGCGGATCCGCTGAATACCCTGAAATACCAATACACGATTATTTTGATCCAGCGGAACCACGTCAGCAACGGTACCCAGCGCCACCAAATCCAAGTAGTCGGCCATATTGGGCGCCGCAATTTTTTGTTGCTGAAACCACCCTTCGGTCTGTAATCTTGAGGACAATACGGAAAGCAAATAGAAACTAACCCCCACTCCCGCCAGATTTTTACTTGGAAAATTGCATGTTAGTTGATTAGGATTGACTATGGCGTCGGCAGCAGGCAGTGTTTCTCCGGGAAGGTGATGATCGGTAATAATCACCTTAATATTCTGTGATTTTGCGGAGGCGACGCCATCGATACTGGCTATGCCGTTATCGACCGTGATAATCAATTTGGGTTGAAAACGTTCAACGGCGACTGTGACGATTTCAGGCGTCAGCCCATAACCAAACTCAAAGCGGTTGGGCACTAGAAAATCCACCGATTGCATACCCATTGCCCTGAGGGCTAATACCATTAATGCACTGCTAGTGGCACCGTCGGCGTCGAAGTCGCCAATAATCAGCACCGGCTGTTGTTGTTGCAAAGCTTCTATCAACAACTGCATTGCCTCATCCAACCCCGCCAAAGACTCCGGGCGCTGTAGTTGTTGCAAATGATGTGAAACACCACTATCGTCAACGACACCTCTCCCCAGCAGTACTCGCTGCAACAAGGGTGACACAGCGTCACTGAATTTAGACTGAGCTATATCCACTGCGCGGCGGGTAATTGTGTAGTTGGCTGTTTTTGGCATGATAAAACCGGATTCTAATAAAATACTGAAGAACAAAAAACGGCTACTAATTTATTGACTGCGGCTGATGTCGCCATGCCTGACTTTACTATTAATATTACTATACCCAATTAGCAGAAGGAAAAAACAAATGACTAAAACAATCTTCATTACAGGCTCAACAGACGGCATTGGCTTAGAGACCGCTAAAATGATCCTTCAGAAAGGCCATCGGGTGCTATTACATGGGCGCAACCCCAAAAAGCTAGAAGCAGTCAACGCAGAGCTTTCTGCTCTCGGCGAAGTAGCAGGCTACATCGCTGACTTATCTGATATGAACGCCGTGATAAAGTTAGCTAAAGAAATTTCCGACAAGAATCCCGTTCTAGATGTGCTTATCAACAATGCCGGTGTGCTTAAAACGCCAAATCCGATCACCGAGGACGGCTTGGATATTCGTTTTGCAGTGAATACCATTGCCCCTTATCTGTTGACAAAACACTTGCTTCCATTACTTAGCAATGGGCGCGTGATCAACCTATCCTCTGCCGCTCAAGCACCGGTTAATCTGGATGCATTGGCAGGAAAAAACGGCGCACTTGATGCGATGACCGCGTATTCTCAAAGCAAGCTGGCAATTGCAATGTGGTCACACCAGATGGCTCAAGCATTGGGTGATACAGGTCCCATTATCATTACTGTCAATCCTGGCTCAATGCTCGGCAGTAAAATGGTGCGAGAAGGATTTGGTGTCGCTGGCCATGATCTCGCTATTGGTGCGAATATTTTAACGCGTTTATCTTTGGATGCTGAATTTGCTGATAAATCGGGACACTATTTTGATAATGACTCCGGTCGATTTACCCATCCGCATCCAGATGCACTGGATGCATCCAAAATTTCTAAAATGACTGAAATAATTGAAGCAATAATATGCAATGGCTCAGGTAAGATTCCGATATAACCGCTTTACTTTACTCTGATCACAAGAAACCAATGTTTATTGGCGCAGAGACTTCGCCCCACGATACGCATACAGAGAAGGAATCACAGCAGCAAAGATTGTTAATGTCACAATAGCCAGCAACAGATAAAAGCTATCTGCGGAAATAACCATAATATCCATATGCAAACCAAACTGTACAGCCAGGAAATCTCTGGCAACCACTAAGCAAATAGTGAGCATACCCGTTCCCAGCAGAATACCGCCGACACTGATCAACAGCGCCTCGAGTTCAATTAATAAAAACAAAAAACTTGGCGGAGCACCGATGACTCGAAGCAGTTGTATTTCGCGATTTCGCTCGCGAATAGAAGCTAGCAGCATGGCGCTCAATCCAAACAAGGCAGCTATTAACACAAGCAGAGAAACTAAGCGCAGAGTGTCTTCGAGGATAGCCATCATCTGCCATAGCTCTGACAGCGCCACTCCGGGCAAAATTGCCAACAAAGGTTCACTAGAATAGTTGTTTATGTCCCGCTGTACGCGAAAAGTAATCATTCTCGACTTCAAACCTAACATCATCGCCGTAATGCTTTTGGGTTGTAATTGGTTGTTGAGTCCGGCTTGTTCGAGTTGTTCCGGAGTAATGGAGCTGCCGGGTATTTTCACCCCACGGCGCCAGTCGATATGGATGGCTTCGATACCCTGCAAACTGACGTGCAATGTCTGGTCAACCGGTGTGCCCGTGGAGTTCAAAATACCTACGACAGTAAATGGCCTGTCATCATGGAGGCTAAAACTGGTATTAGCGATACCGTGTGCAAGTACTAACTTATCACCCAGGTTGTAGCCCAATTTTTTGGCTACTTCCGAACCCAAAACCACGTCGAATACTCGAGTGAATACGGTTCCTTGGGCAAAGCGCAACTTATGTTGCTTACCGTAGCTAAAATGTTGGAAATACGCCTGTGTCGTACCTAATACGCGGTAACCTTTATGTGAATCACCCAACGACAGTGGGATCGCCCATTTCACATCGCTACGTGAAGCAATGTCTTCAAAAACTGGCCAACTGATATTATTAGTAGGAGAACCCACTTTAAATACCGAGTATAACAACAAATTTAAGCTTCCCGTTCTGGCGCCGACAATCAAGTCAACGCCTGAAACGGTGTTAGCAAAGCTCTCTTTGACCTGATGCCGAATATGTTCCACACCCAACAGTACGAAGATACTGACTGCCATCGCCAACAAGGTCAGTACTACAGATCCCTTGCGATTGCGCAAGCTATTCACGGCAATTTTGATAAACATTAAATGGTGTCTCTAGCCTGCTTCTCTGACACAATTGATCTCACTGAGCGCCTCATTCCGGTCGAAATACTGGCTTAATGACTGGTCATGACTGACAAATAGCAGAGTAATATTGTGCTCATCAACCAGCGGCATCAATAGTGACATAAAATTATCCCGATTGCGTAAGTCCAGTGAGGATGTCGGCTCATCAGCAATAAGTAATCGCGGTTTATTGATCAGTGCTCTGGCGATAGCCACCCGCTGTTGCTGTCCAATACTGAGCGCCGTTGCCGGTTTGTGCCGGTCTTTAGAGGAAATGTTCAAACTTGTTAGCAGTGCATGAATTCGCTCAGATAAGGCATTTTTCGAGCGTTGCCGCGAAAAATGATTAGCTAACTTGATATTGTCCACAGCATCGAGGTAAGGAATAAGGTTAAATTGTTGAAACACATAGCCGATATAATTGGCTCTGAACCGATCGCGCCGCCGGTGACTCAACTGATCCAAGCGTTCTCCCAAAACTGAAATTTGGCCCCGAGAGACCACCAACATACCACTCAGCAAATTCAACAGAGTTGATTTGCCACAGCCGGAAGGACCGTGAACAAATACTTGTTCTCCAGACAATACTGACCAATTGGTTATAGTCAGCACGGCCTTGTCTGGCGAATCGGGATAGGCATAGTGAATGTTATGGAGGTCAATAGCGTTCATTTTGAGCTAAAGGTATTCTTGAGTCATTGATTGCTAACGGCAAACAATACAGTGTACCATTTGGCCATCGTGTTCAAAATCCATGGTGCAATCTTAGCGATGGTCAATTTACAACAACTGATTTCCATTTTTTTAATAGTATCTGCAATAGTATCTTTCCTGCAATCTGGCTTTCTGCATGCGGCAAGCACCGATAGTAAAAAATTACCAAAATCTGCCTTCAAGTCCATTGAATGGACCGACCTCATACCCGAGGCAGAACTGGCGATACTCTCCAAACCGCCCAGTTATATCGATGAGATCGAAGACGGCTCTCTCGAAGATAAGATCAGCAGTCAGATTCAAAATGCGCTTGATATCGCTACTGACGACCCCTACCAACAAGCATTAGTATCGACCAATGTCATCCCTGAAATGAACGGCAAGGCGGTTCGCATACCCGGATTCGTCGTGCCCATTGAGTTCGATGACGACCAGGTGATTACCCAATTCTTCCTGGTACCCTTTTTTGGTGCCTGTATTCATTATCCGCCACCTCCACCCAATCAAATCATTCTTGTTAATTACCCCAAAGGTTTGAAGTTTGACGTCTTGTACAACCCGTTCTGGATTTCGGGCGTACTGAATACCTCTATTACGCAAAATGATTTGGCGACTTCGGCCTACACCATGAACATGCAATATGTCGAAGATTACAGAGAGTAAAAAAACAAGAAGTAAAAATAAGCGTAACTACTGAAAATAGATACTATTTTCTGATGCTGTCAATGTTTTCGAACCCTGTTGGAATATTGTTACCCACATGGCATTGATCTTTTCTATACTGGGGAATTGATCAAACAGCGACAGTGAAATGGATGATAGTTTGGCACCATCTTCACAACTGAATCGATAGTTGGCAGTGATCTCGCTATGAGTGTCGTTATGCTCCGCGTGATTGGCATGTTCTTTATGGTGATTTTTATCGCGATGATCATGATGTTCGTGATTTGAATGACCATGGTGATCTTTCTTGTGCATAACGCCGGTCATATCTACCGTTACATGCTGTATTTCACAGCGCGTTCCCGAGAAAACAAGTAACCGACTGGGTTGTTTAAGCGCTTCCTCGGCTTGTGTAACAAGCTTACGCTGATCTGGCGTATTGGCTTTGTGTTCAAAGCCAAGAATATTGAAGGATGGAGAGTCGAAACCTATTTCCAGAGTATTGCCTTCCATTGCTAGCGTCAGCTCGGCAACTCCATGAACATGAGCTTTGTGATTATGAACGTGATCCTTACGATGCTCCGGCTGAGCCAGTACGGCAAACGATGCAGTAAGTAGGGCCATAGTGAACAAATAATTAATTTTCATAAGTCATGATTCCTCAGAACGATGTTTAAATTTGAGGTCTGCTGACGATTCATCACTACCTAGCACTCGGTAATGCTGACTGCCAATCCACCTAATGATGTTTCCTTATATTTATCGGACATTTCCATACCTGTCTGCTTCATCGCCGCAATGCAGTTATCCAATGGCATAAAATGACTGCCATCGCCATG
>CAZEUZ010000178.1:0-5408 GCA_964515805.1 uncultured Cellvibrionaceae bacterium
ATACTGGCGCTTCCCCAGGGTGCAGCAGATATCGCCCCGATTGGCTGTGCATTTTTAGGAGTTGTCGGTGTTGCGGGTAAAAATGGTACTAAATGTGGCATTACGCCGATAGGACCTACCCCTGGACCACCGCCACCATGAGGAATACAAAAAGTTTTGTGTAGATTTAGATGAGAAACGTCACCACCGAGATCTGCAGGACTGGCAACACCCACCATCGCATTCAAATTAGCGCCATCGACATAGACCTGCCCACCGTATCGATGAACAATGTCAGTGACCGTTTTTATGTGCGCTTCAAACACACCGTGGGTAGATGGATAAGTCACCATAATTGCCGCGAGATTATCGGCATGTTGCTGAGCCTTATCTCGCAAGTCATGCAAGTCAATATTGCCATTTTTATCGCAATTGACGACCGCCACGCGCATGCCACACATTTGCGCTGACGCCGGATTAGTCCCGTGAGCTGACTGGGGAATTAAGCAGACATTGCGATGACTATCGCCACGGCTTTTGTGGTAACCATCAATCGCCAACAGACCGGCAAATTCACCCTGCGAACCTGCATTAGGTTGAATAGACACAGCATCATAACCTGTACACACCGCAAGCTGTTCTTCCAATTGAGTAATCATAAGGCGATAGCCGTGCCACTGGTCTGCTGGCGCCATGGGATGAATTTGGCTAAATTCAGGCCAGGTCACCGGTATCATTTCACTGGCAGCATTGAGCTTCATGGTACAGGAACCCAGTGGAATCATGGTTCGATCCAGCGCCAAGTCTTTATCCGACAATTTGCGCAGATAACGCAACATATCGGTTTCAGTCTGGTAGCGAGAAAATACCGGATGAGTCAACACTTGATCGTCGCGATAGTATGCATCCGTATTATTTTCTTTTATATTACCCGCCACTGCATCAAAAGTGAGGTTGGAACGGCTATCAAAAAATCGCCAAAGCTGTTCTACGTCAGCTATAGTCGACAACTCATCAAATGATGCAGATACACGGGTATCATTCATTTTGTGAATATTGATAGACGCTGAAAGTGCTGCATCAACAATAGCTTGAGTATTATCACCAGTCTGTATGGTGACTGTGTCAAAGCAGTGCTGATTGATGACGGTAAAACCCAACTCACCTAAACCAGTAGAGAACGTTCGGGCGAGTAAGTTTACCTTTTGAGCTATTGCACGCAGACCTTTAGGGCCGTGATAACAAGCATACATGGCTGCGATAACGGCGAGTAATACCTGTGCAGTACAAATATTGGATGTCGCCTTTTCACGGCGAATATGCTGTTCGCGCGTCTGCAATGCCAGCCGGTAGGCAGGTTCACCCGCCGAATCAACGGATACACCCACCAAACGGCCGGGTAGCGCCCGTTGATGTTTTTTGAGGGTCGACATATACGCTGCATGAGGCCCACCGAAACCCATCGGCACACCAAAGCGCTGGGTGCTGCCAACCACCACGTCAGCACCTAATTCAGCGGGGGATTTTAACAATACCAACGAAAGAATATCAGCGGCAAATATCACCATCGTCTTACTGTCGCGTGCAGTGGTGATAGTATCGTTGAATGTTCTGATTTCGCCGGTTTTATCGGGATATTGAACCAATAAACCAAAGCATTTCTCCGCATTGAATTCAGTTTCCACATCGCCAATTTTAATCTCTATGCCGGCAGCTTTAGCACGGGTGGAAACCACATCAATCGTCTGCTTAAAGCAAGCACTATCTATGAAAAAACACGGGCGTTGATCTCGTACGTTGCGCCGCGCCAACGCCATAGCCTCTGAGGCTGCTGTAGCTTCGTCAAGCATGGATGCGTTGGCAATATCCATTCCCGTCAAATCGCAGATCATGGTTTGGAAGTTGAGTAACGCTTCCAAACGCCCCTGAGATATCTCTGCCTGATAAGGTGTGTAAGCGGTATACCAGGCAGGATTTTCTAACACATTGCGCAAAATAACCGTGGGCGTAATCGTACCGTAGTAACCTTGTCCAATAAAAGATCGATACACTTTGTTCATTGAAGCCAGTTTTTTTAATTCAGAGAGTGCATCCTGTTCACTCATCGGATCACCAATAGTCAAACCATTAGGGCAATAGACACTGATTGGCACTACATCGGCAATAAATTGCTCCATGGATTCATAACCCATCGTTTTCAATAATGCGGTAGTATCATCCGTGCCGAATGTGCCAACGTGGCGGTCGACAAAACCGTGTGCGGAATATTGACTAAAAGATTGATCACTATTCATTGACTACATCGTCTCGTGCAATTATGGATAAAAAATGGATTAAAAAACTGAGTAATTTACTGCTAAGGCAGTCAGACATGAGGTCAAACTGAAGCACTTCCTTTGGCAACAAAGGGCATCTTGCAGGGAGTCACGGAAACTTTCTTACCACGCACTAATGCGTACAGTGGTTTGTCATTTTTCAGTGCGTTGTCTAGACTCAGTGTATCGATATAGCTCATAAAAATAGCTCGATTCAGTGTGGGCGAAAAGCCACCACTAGTAACGCGACCACACGCCACATTTTGATCATCGACAATAATTGCTCCTTCGCGAACAGGTGACTTGCCATCGACCAGGAAGCCTTGACGTATACGCTTAACACCCTTGTCAAGCTGTTGAAGAATAATGTCAGCACCGATAAATCCTCCTGATTTTTCACCACCAACACGGCGAGAAGGTGTAATACTCCAATTCAGACCTGCCTCAACGGGTGTGGTGTCGGTATCTAAATCGTGACCATACAAACATAAGCCTGCCTCTAAACGTAGCGAATCTCTTGCTCCTAATCCGACCCATTGTACGATACCGTTAGCCACTAGTTGTTGTGCAGTCGATGTTGCGCTGTCATTAGGTATGGATAGCTCAAACCCATCCTCTCCAGTATAACCTCCGCGGCTGATTCGCACTTCAACAGCTTGAGAATCTACATCCAGTACTGTAGAGATAGAGCGCATAAATTTCAACGAATTGACGTTTTCTTCAAGTTCAGGGAAAACACTGACTAACGCCTTGGCAGCCATTGGGCCTTGTAAAGCCAGTAGGGAAAAGTCATCTAATCGTTTAATGGTACTATTCTCAATGTATTGGTTGAGGTGGGCTAAGTCTTCCACTTTGCGGGAAGCATTGACAACGAGATAAAAACTTTGTTCTCCAGTACGCACGATTATCAAGTCATCGAGAATACCGCCATTTTCCAGAGTAAAAAAGGTATAGCGTTGCTGTCCAATTGTCATCGTCTCAAGATCGACGGGTAAAATATGTTCTAGCTCTCTGACAACCTCAGAGCCCGATATCGACAATTGGCCCATATGTGAGACATCAAATAAACCGGCGTAGGTGCGTGTATGCA
Source organism: uncultured Cellvibrionaceae bacterium (assembly GCA_964515805.1). Taxonomy (GTDB): domain Bacteria; phylum Pseudomonadota; class Gammaproteobacteria; order Pseudomonadales; family Cellvibrionaceae; genus CAZEUZ01. The sequence goes on from CAZEUZ010000178.1 coordinate 3,385, forward strand.
GATGCTCTGCTTTGATACCGGTATACTGAACCGGCATATCGTATCCGGCAAACGGAACCATGCGCGCACCTGCGGCGATATGCATCGAATGAAGAGCTGTCTTATTCATGATGTTGACCAGATTTTAGAGGGGGAAAACAGATTTTTGGCAAGAACATGATTCTATTGCTAAAGATATAATGACACATGCAACTCGCGGATATCTTACACTAAAATACTCTTTCTATTGCACTGAATCGAACCAATGGATAACTTTTTCAGTCAAACTCTGCAAACTAAAAGACTCAAATAACCTGGCTGCTTTGAGGTCATTAAAAAACATCGAACCTCAAAGTACTTAAATCCATTATGGGCATGTGAAAAGTGATAGCTCTACCGGCACCAATTATTTCAAGATGATACTCGAAGTCGACATCGGTAATAGTCGCATTAAGTGGCGACTGCGTTCAGAAAACACCATCATCTTATCATCGGTAAGTGATAACACCGAGGATCCAGATAGCATTTTTGATTTGAAAGGAATTCAGCCAACCGCTGTCTGGCTATCTACTGTCGTGCCCAGCCTACAGCAAAAAATTTCACAATGGTGCTATCGCCGCTTTGGCATTCAACCTCAATGTGCATTGGTCACTCGGGAAAGAGCCGGTGTCAATAATGGCTACAACGCACCTTCACAATTGGGTGTGGATCGATGGCTTGCCGTATTGGCTGCTTTTCAGCTAATTAAGGGAGCATGCGTTGTGATTGATTGCGGTACGGCCTGTACCATTGATATCGTTGCGGAGAATGGCCAACATAAGGGAGGTTATATTGTCCCTGGCATTAAAATGATGTCCGATACCTTATACCAAAACACGGAAGGTGTGAAGAAGCCACCCACTACATATCATGACATTCTCACTACTCCCGGCAGGTCGACAGATGAGGCTGTCAAAGCAGGTCTAGCAGTAATGATTATCGGCTTAATTGATTACACTCTGAGAGAGAGCTCGTTGAATAACAGTAACGTTTCAATACTATTGACAGGTGGCGATGGTGAACTATTTCAGCGAATATTGGCAGATCGTTTAGGCCTCAACGTAGAGTTTCGTGCGGAGTTGGTGCTAGACGGTTTGCAGTACGCAGAAATGGACTCCATTATCAGGACAGTTGGTTTGAAAAGCTAAGAGGTCTGTATAGACCTTCACACCGGCAGTGTATTGCAGCAAAATTATTCGCTTCAGTGATTCCATAACGCTTTCAATAGACGACAGCGCCCTACTCGGTTACCATCGCGTTTACCACGCCATTCGTACAGCTTTAGCTAAAAGACTTATTTCTACTTTCAATAGATCCCAATTTAGAACTGCCTTATGAAACTATCAACGATGCAAAAAAGACTGATATTTACCGTATTGGGATTATTGATTGCCGTCGCTCTGCTTGGGGGAATCAAAGCTGCGCAGATCGCGACACTGATTGAAAACGGTAAATCCTTCAGTGAACCACCCATCAGTATTTCATCAGTCGAAGTCAAACAAGATCAGTGGCAAAACACGCTACACGCCATTGGTTCACTGGAAGCGGCTAAAGGGTTGTTAATTACCGCCGATCTCCCCGGTCGCATTGCCAAAATTCACTTTGATGCGGGCTCGGAAGTGAAAGTGGGCGATTTATTGGTGGAGCAGGATATTTCCAGTGAAAAAACCCAGTTGCGCTCCGCCAGAGCGGCCGCTAGCCTGGCGAAAATACAACTGGATAGGGTGAAAGAACTCTATCAAAAAAAGGTCGCGTCCAAATCCGAATTTGACAGTGCCGGCGCCGATTATGATGCTGCTGTCGCCAATGTAGACAATATATTGGCGGCTATCGAGAAAAAGAGTATTCGCGCGCCCTTCGACGGACGCCTGGGTATACGCCTGGTTAATCTAGGGCAAATTATCAATGCCGGCGATCCGGTGGTATCACTACAGGCCACCAAACAAATGTTTGTCAATTTCTCGTTGCCACAGCAACATCTGCCGAAACTAGCGAATCAGCTACCA
>CAZEUZ010000179.1:0-7607 GCA_964515805.1 uncultured Cellvibrionaceae bacterium
TGAACTGCTCCACAATTTTGTACGTGAGGGTGCTCGCTTTCCCGCCTATAATGCGATAGTTGGTAGCGGCAATAATGCGTGTATTTTGCATTACACGGATAACGACAGACAGATGAAATCAGGGGAGTTGTTTCTGATTGACGCTGGTTGTGAATTAGAACATTACGCTTCCGATATTACTCGCACTTTCCCGGTGAATGGTAAATTTAATCAGCAGCAAAAAGCAGTTTATGAATTAGTATTGGATGCTCAATCCGCAGCGCTTAACAAGGCCAGAGCAGGTAACCATTGGAATGATCCACATGAAGCATCGGTAACAACTATTGTTCAAGGCTTAATAGATTTAGGGCTGCTCAAAGGTAGTGTGGAAGAAGTGATCAGAACTGATGCCTACAAAAGGTTCTATATGCATCGTATAGGCCATTGGCTTGGTATGGATGTTCACGATGTGGGCGATTATAAAATCGATGGCCAGTGGCGGCTCTTAGAGCCCGGTATGGTAATGACGATAGAACCCGGTATTTATATCGCTCCCGATGATGAGACAGTGGCCAAAAAGTGGCGTGGTATCGGCATTCGCATAGAAGATGATGTGTTGATCACTAAAAATGGCAATGATGTACTTTCTAAAGATGTCCCCAAAACGGTGCAGGAAATCGAATGCCTTATGAGCAATTCACCACAAACCAACGCATAGTTGGTGTATACAGTTGGTGTATATTAACTATTGTTGAGGCCGTCTATCACAATCACTTTGGATCACATTTCCAAGCCGATGTTGTTGTTAACTTATGAATCATGTCGTCAGCTTGCGTTTCACAATAAGAAGCATCATTTTCTGCTCTCCAAAGTACTTCGGGATTATTAGGTTGTTCAGTATCTTTGTAGTATATAACTTCACATGGTAGCGTTTTGGGGGACAGAGGGTAATTAATTTCCACCCGTCTAATGGCATTGCCCATCGTACACCGGTAACCGATTGCGCTTGAGTTATCTTCCGCTAATTCGTTTGCATGGCCTGCAAACGAGTAGACCGCAGTGAATGCGTACAGTAAGGGCCAAAAAAGACGCAAAATGAGAGCATGAATTTTAGTAGGCATAAGAATGAGTTCCGAATAAAATGCAATCAAAGTGATGAATTATTGTCAACAGATCCTAGCATAGGAACCGAGTATATTGAGTGAAGTCAAGAATATGTCAACTGGCGCACCCGGAGGGATTCGAACCCCCGACCAAGTGGTTCGAAGCCACCTACTCTATCCAGCTGAGCTACGGGTGCATGTTGGCAGAATAATACGCATCTATAGTCGACAAGTCCACGTTAAAGCATGAAAAAATATTTTGGTGCTAAAAAGATTCCGATACTAAAGATATAGGGATATAATCGCCCTAGCTTAAACCAGTTTAGTTTGGAAAATAAAACTGGAAACAGAAATTAAAAATCAATCGGGAATCAAGGGGAGCGCTCAGTGAGAAACACGCTAACGGCATTGGTATTTTCTATATTAATCAGTATCCTAAGCCTTTCGCTGAGCAGTGTGTCTGCGGGAACTATGCAAGAAAAGATGGATGAACGCATCAAGCCTGTTGGATCTTTATGTATGGTGGGCGAACCTTGCGCTACTGCTCAATCAGTCGCTCGTCGAGGCCTTAGTGAAAAAAGGTCTGGGGAAGAAATCTATAACTCAAACTGTGTGGCGTGTCATGCCAGTGGTGCTGCCGGTGCGCCGATCGTCGGTGCAAACGAAGCGTCAGTTACTGCCTGGACCCCTCGAATTAGCAAGGGTATGGAGACCTTATTTACCAACTCAATCGGTGGTATTAATGCCATGCCCGCCATGGGGCTGTGCATGGACTGCACGGATGAAGACATAAAATTGACGGTTTGCCATATGATCGACGTTGTGTTTCCTGTCGATGCAATAACAAAAGAAGTAAAAGCGGCATGCGCCGCAGTTGAAGGTAATTAGTTTTCGTTTACTTATACTATAGCGGATTATCGGCGCAGCTGATTACATGATTGTTTTAGCCTTCGTTTAGTGCTTTCAAATAGTATTCTCAAATAGTACCTTCAAATACATTTTCTTCATTCAGTGCTAAGCCGAAAAGATGGCTCTCGTCGCTGAAGTCTATTGCGTCGTTGATGAATCAACATCTCTCTAAGTCCTCGGTAAGCCAACCTACTTCTGCGCAAGATTTATCACTTATTCAACCATGTATCATGGCAATTTATGGATATTAGTCTACTGCAAGACACGCTGAAACTATTATTTTTTGCTGTTGTTATCGCCGTTATCTTTAGGCGTATCAGGTTACCGTTCATTTTAGGTTACCTGTTCATTGGTACGCTCGTCGGGCCCAATGCCTTGGGAATTATTGAAAATAATAGCACTACATTATTGTTAGGTGAGATTGGCGTGGCGCTATTGTTATTTTCCATCGGGCTGGAATTTTCCATCGGTAAATTTATGGCGATGCGAAACGTGCTGTTTGGTTTAGGCGCTACTCAGGTATTTATCGGAACGGTATCGGGTATGCTGATAGCGATGATGATAGGGATTCACTGGCAAGCGGCATTAATTATCGGCGGGGCGCTTTCCTTATCGTCTACCGCGATAGTTATCAAACAATTGGTGGAGCAGCTGGAGTTGCACGAACCTCACGGAAGATTGGCGGTAGGTATTCTATTGTTTCAAGATTTAGCGGCAGTGCCCTTCCTGGTTATGATTCCGCTACTCGCTGTCAGCAGCGATGGACAGCAGTTAATGACGCCGTTATTTTTTGCTCTGTGCAAAGGTATCGCCGCATTGGCCGTCATGCTTATTGTAGGTCGATGGCTGTTGCGACCTTTTTTTGATGAGGTTGCCCATGGTCACTCGCCTGAATTGTTCACCTTCACGACTTTGTTGGTTGCGCTAGCGGCTGCTTGGATGACTCATTCACTGGGATTATCCTTTGCTTTCGGCGCTTTTGTGGCTGGAATGATGTTAAGTGAAACACAATATCGCCATCAGATAGAAGTGGATATACGTCCCTTTCGGGATTTGTTGCTGGCGCTGTTTTTTATGATTGTCGGCATGCAACTCGATTTTAGTGTACTAAGAGAGCAGTGGTACTGGGTGCTATTATTAGTCTTAGGGATAATGCTGGGTAAAGGCATGGTGATCAGCTTATTGACTCGAATAATAGGCTACGATGCCACTGTTTCCTTGCGTACTGGTATTACATTGGGGCAGGGTTCAGAATTTGGCATCGCCTTGTTAACACTGGCGCTATCAACGGGTTTAATCGGTGTAGCCGAGATTCAACCCGTGTTGTTGTCAGTCGTCATTTCCATGGCGCTCTCACCATTGATGCTCCACCATGGCCATAGGTTTGTTCGTCACTTGCCGTTTTTAGGGGATGATTCAGTCACTGCGCTAAATTCGTTAACTGATAGTGACGACCAACTGCGGGATCATGTAGTGATTTGCGGTTTTGGCCACACAGGACAACATATTGCTAAATTTTTGAAGTTGGAGGGAATTCAGTACCATGCATTGGACACTGATGTCAAAGCCATCAATCGTGCTTTACATAACAATGAGAAGATTTTTTTTGGCGATGCAGCTAATCCGGATATTCTTCGCGCCGTCAATTTGCAGGTTGCCAAAGCCGTTGTTATCAGTTTTGAGTCGACACCGGTGGCCATCAAGGTATTACAAGCTATTCGGAGCATTCATCCAGATGTACCCGTTATCGTCAGAGCGCGCGATAATCCAGCTGCAAAAGAGTTGTCGGCCGCTGGTGCAACGGAAGTGATCCCACAAGACATTGAAGCCAGCATGATGTTGACGACCCATTTATTATTAGCGCTAGATGTACCTGTAGATGACGTATTGTTACAAATAAAAATGGCTCAGCGTTATCGCTACCCTGCATTACAACAGGAAAATTAGCTCGTGCCAGTACCTTCAATCAATTTTTATCATGATGGCTGAATTGGTACCTATTAGAGATATTAAAATTTTTAAACACAAGATACACTAAGAGTTTAGCTTCCTGATAAGTCGTCGTGCCAGTCGTTTCGAGATCAAGAGAAATTTTTATGTTTATTCTAAAAAAAGCGGTAATCAACAAATACAAAAGTTACACCACCGAATCTGAAGTAAAATTAGAAGAAGATATAACCGTCCTGGTCGGCAAAAATGAGAGTGGTAAAAGTGCCTTTTTAGAGGCATTGGCAAAGTTTCACTACTTTACTCATGATGAAAAATTCAAATTTGACGCTACCCATGACTACCCTCGTCGTGAACTGACAAAATTCAGAAAATCAAAGACACCCTTTGAAGTCATCAAGTGCTTTTTTGAAATTGATGAAGATGGCTTAAGTCATATCGCCAATGATATCGGTGAAGGTGTTTTTACCTCAAAACAATTTACGGTAGCTGCTAAATACGGCAGCGTAAGGCGCTGGGGCGGGTATACAGCGGCCGATGAGCGAAATTATATAGATGCACTGGTGGTACAATACGATCTGTCCGATAGTGCTCAAAAACTCGCCAAACAATGCCAAACTGTCAAAGATTTTATCGGCTTGTCATCCAGCGGGGTCAGCGATGCCGGCCTGTTGTCGGCGATAGATGAAGTCAATAAGAAAATCGTACCCCACGCCTATCCTTGGGATAACCTTATAGAGGGTTACGTTGTCAAGCACCATTTAACCCCAAATCTACCAAGATTTTGGTACTTCAACGAATATCATGAATTACCATCGCGAATAAGCATTGAAGATATCAAGCATGGCGCCACTTCAGGCGACATATCGCAAAAGCAACTTGAAACAGCAAAAGCCCTATTTGAACTGGCAAATATTGATATTGATGAACTGTTGCAATCAGATGATTTTGAATCGTTTGTTGCAGAGTTAGAAGCCACGGCGAATGAGGTGACCGATAAGATATTTGACTATTGGTCGACCAACGATAAATTGGAAATTCAATTTGCCATTGAGTCAAAACCCCGCGATGACCAAGCACCTGAAAAAATTCTGCATATCAGAATTAAAGATAAGAAAAACAGGGTCTCATTGCCGCTAACAAGCCGTAGTAAAGGTTTCAATTGGTTCTTCTCCTTTATTGTTTGGTTTAGCAAGATTCAGGATGAAGAAAGTCGTAATTTTATCCTGTTGCTAGATGAACCAGGGCTGAATCTCCATGCTTCAGCTCAAGCCGACCTGCTGCGGTTTATTGAAGAGCTTTCCGAACATTACCAGATTTTGTACACCACTCATTCGCCGTTTATGCTGGATGCAAAAAGGATGAATCGCGTCAGAACGGTCTACGACTCCGATAATGGCAGTATGATTTCTGACGTGTTGCAAGAACAGGATCCCGATACACTCTTTCCTTTGCAGGCGGCGATCGGTTACGGCATTGCGCAAAATCTGTCGGTATCGCAAAACAACCTGCTGGTTGAAAGTCCGGCAGCGATTAACTATTTGACCTTTATGTCCAACTTGCTGGAAAGTGAAGGGCGAGCAGGGTTGCGGGATGATATTACTCTGGCGCCCGTAGGTGGCCTGGATAAGGTCATGTCTTTTACACTGTTGCTTCGTGATCCGGATTTAAACGTTGCCTGTCTGTTCAATAGCTTCGATAGTGTTAAGAGTGAACAATCGTTGAGCAACATGATCCAGTCGAAAATCCTACAGCATAATCGGATACTATTTTTCGACAAATTTAGTGGTGACACGGTCGATAAGGCTGATATTGAAGATATGTTTGAGAAATCGGAATATCTCAGGATATTTGGTGAAGCTTTCCCCGACTATAAAGGTATAGTCGTTGCCGACCTGGATGAGACAACACCCACCGTATTACTGCAGTTAAAGGCAATACGTAGTGAAAGAGATTTTAACCACTACAAGCCTTCCCAGGTTCTGCTGAGTATGGGGCTTAATGCCGATGATTTCTCGAATCAAACTCTAGACAGGTTTGAGACAATCTTTTCAGAAATCAATAAGTTGTTTTAGAGAAAAAGTACGGCCAACAATATCTCCTCACAGAATTAAATTTCCCTGGCTATGCAGCCAGGGAAATTTATTCCTATAGCAGAGCTCCCTTGAGGTTCTCTCTAATTTTGGCAGCACTTTTCCCGTTGGCTGAAGCTATGGCAGAGAATAACTTTCAACCACTAAGAATTTCTTATTCGTTCGCCAAAAGGGTATTAATAATATACTGTACAGCATTTTTGATATGTTGTGACATATCAATTCAACCAAAGAGTTAGCTTACTTAGAGCTAAAAGAGCCAAAGTCGGTTCTCGCAGATAATTATGTATATAAATAGGAGAAAAACGTGAACAAGAAAAACAAATTCACTCAAATGATAGAGGCTTTGGATAGCTGTTTATTATCGGAAGATGAATTACTCAAAGGCAAACCATTTTGGCAAACACTGCCTGATCCATTCCTCGCATGGAGAGAAAACAATGCAGCCTAATCAGGCAGGCAATTTCGCAGGATATCACCTTACTTATTGATAAGTTGTAGATGGTATGAATCAGTTAACTCAAAATATTGAACTTGCCGAAAGATCTTGCCAAGAAAGCGGAAAGCGTTTAACCAAAAATAGGAAAACGATTTTAATAGCTTTATTACAAATAGATAAAGCGGTATCGGCTTATGATCTCGTTGAATACTGCAAAAAAGAATTTAATGAGAACATTCCAGTTATGTCGATTTACCGAATACTGGATTTTTTGAAACAACAAGGCTTAGTGCATAGGCTGGACTTAGCGAATAAATATGTGGCATGTTCACACATTTCATCCCCACATAAACATAAGTATTCACAATTTTTAATTTGCGATCAATGTCAACATGTTGAAGAAGTGGATATTGATCAATCAACCCTCCAAAGTTTACAGCTAGGCATCAAAAATTTGGGTTTTCATGTAACTGAGCCACAACTAGAATTGAATGGTGTTTGTGATAAATGTTTCACATCTGAAAAGCAACAGTAAGAGTGAAAAAATCTACGTGATAGACCCGATTAAGCAACAACTACAGTTTTTCTCTGTGTTATTTGTATTGCTTACCACGTTGCCATCTTATGTACAGGCCCATCCAGATAATTGAATGTAAGTTCTGATTTGTATGAATATTAAAGGAATAGAGAGTGAGAACATAGGCCATGAGTGTGCACTCAATAGTCAGTAACGGATTCGAAGAAATTAGAGTGTAATGAAGGTTTTTGTACGATATTGGGTATTATTTTATTTTGAAATGGTGCCCGGTCCCGGACTTCTAATATCTATATCTATCAATGACTTAAAGTAGCCAATTCGCAGCAATTTTGCGTGATACTTTGAGTGCCGGTTTGCTGCCTACTTTTCTATTCTACGCTGAGTTCTCAGCCCTTGGCAACACGGGTTCAGTTTCCACTTTGGGAATTGAACCCGCACAAATTTCTGAAATAAGACATACTATGTAACCAAGATGAGATTATCTTTTCATTTAAATTAAATAATTTAGCTGTTGTTTTTCTACTTTGTAGATCTAAATTACTAAAAATAATTGAAACTGTTCCAAATGATAATATTTCAAATATCATCCAACTAGGAGG
>CAZEUZ010000180.1:0-6055 GCA_964515805.1 uncultured Cellvibrionaceae bacterium
GTCGTCGGCGTCGACAATTCACGTGCTGCAGAAAAAATGCGTGTACTGTACTCCCCCTATTCTATGAATCACGAAAAATTGCAGGTAATGGCCCTGCGTGACGCAGAGCTAACCAAATATGCAGCCAACGCAATGCTGGCGACGAAAATTTCGTTCATGAATGAGATAGCCAATCTCTGTGATTTGATGGATGTCGATGTTGAACATGTTCGCCGTGGCATTGGTTCCGACAGTCGCATTGGTTATTCCTTTATCTATCCAGGGGCAGGTTATGGTGGCTCCTGTTTCCCCAAAGATGTTAAAGCTATTATATCAATGGCGCAGGAGCATAAGTTTGATCCGATGCTCTTAAATGCAGTTGAAGGACGTAATCAGCTGCAAAAAGAATTACTTTTTAACAAAATATCCAAGTTCTATGGTGGTGATTTGTCGTCAAAGCGATTCGGTATATGGGGCCTGGCTTTTAAGCCTGGTACTGACGATATGCGAGAGGCTAGCTCGTTAGTGCTGATTTCTAAACTTATTGAGTCTGGTGCCAGTGTTACAGCCTACGATCCAGTAGCAACTGAAAACACCAAATCTATATTGTCTGAAGAATGGCAAGCTTCCGGAAAGTTGAAATTTGTCGATTATCAATATGATGCTTTAAAGGGTGCAGATGCAATGGTGTTAATGACGGAGTGGAAACGTTTTCGTCAGCCTGACTTTAGCGCTATAGCCGATCTTATGAATGAATCTGTGATTTTTGATGGTAGGAATCAATACGAACCCATCAGTATGACAGAGAAAGGTTTCACTTATTTCGGTATTGGTAGAAATAACCAATAAGTTGTTTGGTCAATTTATTGGATTCACCCCAAGACGTTCGTTTCAAAGGGCGACTATTTGATCTTCAAAGTCGCTCGATTGTTTGACTGGCAATCCGTTATCTTTGGCTTAATGGAACAAAGTCTCTAGTAGTGTGGCCAGTGTAAAGTTGTCTAGGCCGAGCGATTTTATAGCTGCCACTGATCATCTCAGACCAATGTGCAATCCAACCGGCAGTACGACCAGTAGCGAATATTACGGTAAACATATCTGTCGGTATGCCAATAGCCTTCATTATGATCCCCGAATAAAAATCCACATTAGGATAAAGTTTTTTCTCTAGGAAGTAGCTGTCCTCCAATGCAATTTCTTCAAGTTTCTTAGCTACCGATAATAGCGGGTCGTTTTCTACACCGAGTTCAGCAAGTACATCGTCACAAATTTCTTTCATGATCTTCGCTCGTGGGTCAAAGTTTTTGTAGACGCGATGACCAAAGCCCATCAGGCGGAAGGGATCATCCTTATTCTTGGCCTTGTTGATGAAAGCATCGATATTCTCCATAGAACCAATTTGCTGTAGCATGTTAAGCACTGCCTCATTAGCGCCGCCATGTGCTGGCCCCCAAAGCGCAGTGATTCCAGATGCGATACAGGCAAAGGGGTTTGCTCCAGAAGAGCCGGCCAACCTGACGGTGGAGGTCGAGGCATTTTGCTCGTGATCTGCATGTAACAGGAAAATCTTGTCCATTGCGCGGGCCAGAACAGGACTGATTTCAGGCTGTTCACAGGGTGTGCCGAACATCATATACAAAAAATTTTCTGCGTAACTAAGTTCATTGTTAGGGTACATAAATGGTTGGCCGATATGATGTTTGTAACACATAGCTGCCAATGTTGGCATTTTTGCAATCAATCGATGGGCTGATATTAAACGATGCTCCGGATTTTTGATGTCGATAGAGTCATGGTAAAATGCTGATAATGCGCCAACGGCGCCACACATCATTGCCATCGGGTGTGCGTCGTGCTGAAAGCCCCGGAAAAACCGGGCCATAGCTTCATGAACCATTGTATGTTTAGTAATTACGTTGACAAAGTTCTCCTTCTCATCTTTGCTTGGCAGATCATCATTTAACAGTAGATAACAGGTTTCCAGGTAATCAGAATTTTCCGCCAGCTGTTCTATTGGATAGCCCCTGTGTAGCAATATGCCCTTGTTGCCATCAATGTAGGTGATTTTTGATTGGCAAGAAGCTGTTGAGATAAACCCTGGATCATAAGTAAAGAAGCCGTTCTCGAGCAGGCCGGCCACGTCGATAACATCTGGCCCCATAGAACCGGATAACAGAGGCAGTTCTATTGATTTATCAAATCCATCGATAGATATTCTCGCAGTTTTTTTGGTCATATAAATTCCTAATCGGGGTAGGGCAGATATGTCAACAAATAAGGGCTTTCCACCCTTTTTGCCAGCGACATGACTGAAATTCACTTAGTAAAACAATTGATCTGCAATTCAAGTGAATAGCGTTAGAATGTAAAGCTTTAACGACACACAAGTATAGTGATGATCAGACTATAATACAAAAACGTACATTGATGATGGAAAACAGACAAAAAATATCTTTATTTCTAAGCTGGTCGGTCTTTAGCGTTTTGGACGTAACTATTATTGTTGTTACACAAAGGCGCAACATTACAAAGAGCTAGTGTATGTTTAGAAGCTCTTTCCGCTGTGTTCAGATTTGTGTTTTTCTATCGCTATCTCTATAATTCAGCGCGTTGAAATTTCAAACTATGGTTTGTATTCGATATTGCCAATTAATAAATCGCAGCATTACTTAATTTAATGCGAAATCTTAATTTCTACTAAACAAAATTCAAGAATGCGGCCACCTATCTGATGTAGATGGTTGATCAATTTTTTCGGAGTTAATGTATGACTCAAATCAGAACGGTTTCATTCGATGGCATTGTCATAGGTGGTGGCGGTTCCGGCATGCGCGCTGCATTGCAAATGGCAAAATCCGGTTATAAGACCGCTGTCATCACCAAGGTTTTTCCTACTCGCTCGCACACAGTTTCCGCTCAAGGTGGCATCACATGCTCTATTGCTAGCGCAGACCCAAATGACGATTGGCGCTGGCACATGTACGACACAGTCAAAGGCTCTGATTATATTGGCGACCAAGACGCCATTGAATATATGTGCTCAGTTGGTCCTGAAGCTATTTTCGAGCTGGAACACATGGGTCTGCCGTTTTCGCGAACAGAAAATGGCCGTATTTATCAACGTCCTTTTGGTGGCCAGTCGAAAGATTTTGGCAAAGGCGGGCAAGCGGCTCGCACGTGTGCCGCTGCTGATCGCACTGGCCATGCATTGTTGCACGCTTTGTATCAAAACAATATGAAAAATGATACACAGTTCTTCAATGAGTGGTTCGCTGTCGATTTAGTTAAAAACAGTGACAACGCCGTTGTTGGCGTTATCGCCATTAATATTGAAGATGGCGAAGTCGTTTATTTAAAGTCTAAAGCTACTGTTCTGGCTACAGGTGGAGCGGGACGTATCTATGCTTCTACTACTAATGCCCATATCAACACTGGCGATGGCATAGGTATGGCAATGCGCGCAGGTTTTCCTATGCAAGACATGGAAATGTGGCAATTCCACCCTACCGGTATACATGGTGCTGGCACTTTGGTAACTGAGGGTTGCCGAGGTGAGGGAGGCTATCTTATCAATAAAGATGGTGAACGATTTATGGAGCGTTATGCCCCCAACGCCAAAGATTTGGCCGGTCGCGACGTGGTAGCCCGTTCCATGGTTATTGAAATTCTCGAAGGCCGTGGTTGCGGTGAAAAAGGTGATCACGTGTTTCTCAAGTTGGATCATTTGGGAGAGGACACACTTAACGCCAAGTTGCCAGGTATCCTTGAATTGTCGCGTACTTTTGCGCATGCCGATCCTGTCGTCGAACCGATCCCTGTTATCCCAACCTGTCACTACATGATGGGAGGTATTCCTACTAATATTCACGGCCAAGCACTTACCCAGGACGCAAAGGGTAACGATAGCATTATCGAGGGTTTGTATGCCTGTGGCGAAGCTGCCTGTGTCTCAGTTCATGGAGCTAACCGTCTCGGCGGCAATTCATTGCTTGATCTAGTCGTGTTCGGTCGTTCTTCTGGGTTGTTCATTGAAAAAGCGCTCGGCGAAGGCATAACGCTAAAAGATGCGAATGCTGATGATATTGATGGAGCAATGTCTCGTCTCGATAAGATAAATGGTAATACTGGCGGTGAATCAGCACCCGCCTTACGCGCTGATCTGCAACAGGTTATGCAGAACCATTTCGGGGTTTTCCGAAAAGGAGATTTCATGAAAGAGGGCGTTGAAAAATTAGATGAGCTTCGTCAACGCATTGAAGAAGTTACCTTTGATGATAAAAGTGATACTTTCAATACTGCTCGGATTGAAGCGCTGGAGTTGCAAAATTTACTAGAAGTTGCAGAGGCGACAGCTATCTCTGCTGAAGTTCGAACGGAATCCCGGGGTGCTCACGCTCGAGAAGATTATCAGGAGCGAGACGACAAAAATTGGCTTTGCCATTCACTATACTTTCCGATAGACAAACGAGTCGGCAAACGCGATGTTAACTTTAAGCCGAACACCGTCGACACCTTTGAACCCAAAGCCCGTACTTATTAAGTTCAGGAGATGCGCATGTTAACTGTCAAAATTTATCGTTATAACCCAGAGACTGATAGTGAACCTACCATGAAAGATTATAAGGTAGATACTCAGGGCAAGGATTACATGGTGCTTGATATACTGGAAATGCTAAAAGCTGAACAAGACGGTAGCTTAGTGTTCAGGCGTTCCTGCCGTGAAGGTGTATGTGGGTCAGATGGTATGAATATTAACGGCAAGAATGGCCTTGCCTGTATTACGCCCCTATCGGAATGCGTCAAAGATAACACACTGACTCTGCGCCCGTTACCTGGTCTACCAGTAATACGTGACTTGGTTATCGACATGTCTCAATTTTATGAGCAGTACCGAAAAGTTGAACCGTACATGCAAAACGATGCACCAACCAATGGTATGGAGCGACTGCAAAGTCCAGCGGATCGAGAGAAGCTTGACGGACTGTATGAATGCATTTTATGTGCGTGCTGTTCCACTAGTTGTCCATCTTTTTGGTGGAATCCCGACAAATTTATTGGTCCAGCCGGTCTGCTTCAAGCCTACCGTTTCCTCGCTGATTCCCGTGATACGGCGACTGAGAAGAGGTTGAATAATCTGAGCGATCCCTTCAGTGTCTTCCGTTGTCACAGTATTCAGAATTGTGTGGCTGTATGTCCGAAAGGGTTGAATCCGACCAAGGCGATTGGTCACATAAGGAGTGCATTGTTTAAGCAGGCCACAAATGCAAGTAAGAGTCGTGGGCAAGGTTAAGTAACTTTACTAAAGTAGTGCTCGCCCATAATAAAGTATTTAGTTACTAGCTACCTCTGACCAATCAGGCAGAGATTTCCCCATAATCAGTGTTATTTATTGATGAGTTTTTAAAGAATGCAACAAAGCACAATGGAGCTGTTATGGAACAGTTCTCATATTTCAGGCGCTAACGCCGAATATGTTGAAGAGCTATATGACGCTTATTTGGGTGATCCAACTGAAGTTTCTGAAGAGTGGCGTAATTATTTCGACAGGCTACCTCGTGTCAATGGTGCTAACCCAAATAGGGATGCGTCTCACTCGCAGATTCGGGATCAATTTAGAGCGCTCGCGAAACAAAGCAAACCGATTGCCTCAATGTCTCAGCCCGTTGAAGTTCTCGCCGAGGAGAAGCAAGCCAAGGTAACGGAACTGATTCAGCGATATCATGCGCGCGGTCATGGTAAAGCTAACATTGATCCTCTAGGTATGCGCAAAGTTGAAGAGCCTGACTATATGGATTTACAGAATGTCGGACTGACTGCCTTTGACTTAGACTCAAGTTTTCAAACCGAACAGTTATTCTTCGGTAAAAAAAGAGCTACTTTGAAAGAGATCATTGCCGATTTGGAAATGACTTATTGTGGCTCCATAGGTGCAGAAATAACTCATATTATGCAGTCAGATGAAGTGAACTGGCTGCGCCAACGGATGGAGAGTGTCTGCGGCCAGCCTAATTATTCGGCTGAAGAAAAAATGCATTTGCTCAGGCGCCTGACGGCCGCTGAGGGTCTGGAGAAGCAT
>CAZEUZ010000181.1:0-13093 GCA_964515805.1 uncultured Cellvibrionaceae bacterium
GGATTTTTGGATAGAACATTCTGAAAAAGAGGCCAAGCCGGCACTGATAACGTTGCTGGCCATGAATCACTGTGGCTACAAGAATATTATCAAATTGATTTCTCGCAGTTACCAGCAGGGGCAGAATCACGGTATTCCTTATCTGCATCGGCAATGGATTAGCGAACATACCGATGGGGTGATTGCTTTATCCGGTGGGTGTTTGGGAGATGTTGGTCGGGAGCTGCTAAATGGGCGAATTCAGGACGCAAAGCAATTATTGTCTCAATGGCAGCAATATTTTCCGCAACGGTTTTATCTCGAATTACAGCGAACTGGTCGCGACTATGAAGAGGCTTACATACGTGCAGCTGTCAATCTTGCCAATGAACAGCAGGTACCTGTAGTAGCGACTAACGATGTTCGCTTCTTAACCGGTGATGAATTTGAAGCCCATGAAGTTCGCGTGTGTATCGGCGAAGGCCGAACGTTGGAAGACCCGCGGCGGGAAAATCGTTTCAGTAGTCAACAGTATTTGCGCAGTAGCGACGAGATGGCTGAATTATTTAGCGATATCCCTCAGGCGCTTGCTAATTCAGTAGAAATTGCTAAGCGCTGCAATCTGGAGATCGAGTTAGGTAAATATTATCTGCCAGATTATTCTATTCCGGATGATTTTGCCGATGACCCTTTCTTTGCTGACCATGTTTCCTATGAAGAGTTGGAATCCAGTGCTGTCTCTGCTATGGGGAGTCAGTGGTCCGAACGTCGTCATGATCCTGATTATCAACGAGCTTTGCGCACCAATGTCTTTTTTCAAAAAGTTGCCTACCAAGGGCTCTATTGGCGTTTTGAAAGCATTCTCGATCGTCAATCTTCCAATTATGAAGCTCGCAAACAATCCTACTTGGAGCGACTACGATATGAACTGAAAATAATTATGCAAATGGGCTTTTGCAGTTATTTTCTCATCGTTATGGATTTTATCCGTTGGGCCAAAGATAATCGTATTCCAGTGGGGCCTGGACGCGGTTCAGGAGCGGGTTCACTGGTGGCTTACGCTCAACAGATAACGGATTTGGATCCACTGGCATATGATTTACTATTCGAACGTTTCCTCAATCCGGAGCGGGTCTCGATGCCGGATTTCGACGTCGATTTTTGCATGGATAAACGCGACCTGGTGATCGACTATGTTGCCGATCGCTACGGTCGCGATTCAGTGTCTCAAATTATCACTTTTGGCACTTTGGCGGCCAAGGCAGTAGTGCGTGACGTGGCTCGCGTACAGGGAAAATCCTATAGTTTGGCGGATAAATTATCGAAAATGATACCGTTCGATGTCGGTATGACGCTAGAAAAAGCTTATAAAAAAGAATCTGTATTGCAGGATTTTCTTGCCAATGACAGCGATGCTCAGGAAATCTGGGATATGGCGGTACAGTTAGAAGGCATTAGCCGCAATGCCGGCAAACATGCCGGCGGTGTGGTTATTGCACCGACCAAATTAGTCGACTTTACGCCGTTGTCTTGCGATGAAAATGGCACCGGATTAGTTACTCAGTACGACAAGGATGATGTTGAGTCCGTAGGCCTTATTAAGTTTGACTTTTTGGGTTTGCGCACTTTAACAATTATCGACTGGGTACTTGAAATGATCAACCAGCGGCGCAGGCATCAACATCAATCTGAATTGGATATCAATACCATTCCGTTAGATGATCCGGCAACTTACAGTATGCTTAAAAGTGCCAAGACTACAGCAGTATTTCAGTTGGAGTCGCGTGGCATGAAGGATTTGATCAAGCGTCTACAGCCAGATAATATCGAAGATATGATTGCCCTAGTGGCATTGTTTCGTCCCGGACCGCTGCAATCCGGCATGGTGGACGATTTTATCAATCGCAAACATGGGCGTGCGACAATTGCTTACCCCGATCCGAAATACCAGCATGACAAACTAAAACCCATTCTCGAACCCACTTATGGCGTCATTGTTTATCAGGAACAAGTGATGCAGATTGCCCAAGAGCTGGCAGGTTACACGCTGGGTTCCGCCGATTTGTTGCGGCGAGCCATGGGTAAGAAAAAACCGGAGGAAATGGCTAAACAACGTTCAGTCTTTGAATCTGGAGCAAAAGCACAAGGTATAGACCCTACACTGGCGATTAAAATTTTTGATCTAGTAGAAAAATTTGCTGGTTACGGTTTCAACAAATCACATTCGGCTGCCTATGCTCTTCTCTCCTACCAAACGGCCTGGCTGAAAACCAATTTTCCTGCTCAATTTATGGCAGCCACCCTGTCTTCCGACATGGATAAAACCGATAAAGTAGTGACGCTTATCGAAGAGTGCCGAGTCATGAAAGTGACGCTGTTACCACCGGATGTCAATCAGGGAGAATTTCAATTTACCGTCAATAGAGACGATAATATTATTTATGGGTTGGGTGCTATTAAGGGGCTTGGTAAAGGACCGGTAGACGCTATTATTGCTGCCCGCGCAACCAGTCCGTTCACCGATTTGTTTGATTTTTGTGTGCGGGTAGATTTGCGTAAAATTAATAAACGCGTCCTGGAAGCACTAGTGCGCAGTGGCGCTTTAGACGCTATCGGTCCGCAATTGGATGGCGGAGATCTGAATCTGACACGTGCCATTTTATTGGCTGCTATGGATCAAGCGATAAGGTCCGCCGAACAAAATCAGGCCAATGTAAGCGCAGGCATGGTGGATTTATTTGGTGGGCTTTTACCTAGTATCAAGAACGAAAACAGTTATCAAGATTTTTTGTCAACGCAGCCTTGGACGGCTAAAAAACGTCTCGATGCAGAAAAAGAGACGTTGGGTTTGTATCTAACGGGTCACCCTATCGATGAATACGAGCAAGAAATTCATCACTTGGTATCTAACCGCATTGTTAACTTGAAAGCTGACAACCAGACTGGTCGTCGCGGTACAGATAAAAAGTTGTCTAAAGTGATGGGTTTGGTTGTTGCCATGCGAGTCATGAAAACTAAGCGCGGTGATAACATGGCGTTTGTCACTTTGGATGACCGTACTGCCAGAATAGAGGTAACAATATTTTCTGACACACTCAACAAATGTCGAGATATATTGATTAAGGATGCACTGTTAGTGGTGGAGGGTCAGGTTATTCATGACGATTTCAGTGGTGATTTGAAAATGCGTGCCGAGAGCCTCTCCAATTTAGAAGAGGCTCTACAACAGCAATTGCGTAGTATTACGGTTGTCTGGAGTTGCGATCGACTTCCTGTTGGAACCGATAGCCGATTAGCACAACTGCTGAATATTCATTCTCATAAACCCGAAGGTGAACAAGACAAGTGCCTTATTTACATTGATTATATACATACTGATGCTCGTGTCACCCTAAAGCTAGGGCCATCATGGCAGGTACAACCGACAGCTGACTTGATACAGCAATTGAAAGAAATGTTTGGCCAAAAAAATATACGGCTGGCTTACAATAAGACACAAATAGCTGGTTAAATTAGGACTTATAAGGTTAGTAGACTCATAAGCAAGTTTCGCGTATCGTTTGCTTTCTTAGCAATACACCTGTGGTAACTTGCCGCAATTAAACATTAGTAGATTTAAACACACTAAAATGAACCCGAATTATCTCGATTTTGAACAGCCTATTGCTGAATTGGAAGCAAAAATTGAAGAACTTCAGTTGGTAGGCAACGACAATAATATCAATATAACAGAAGAAATCACCAGACTACGTGAGAAGAGCAATAAACTCACTGAAAGCGTTTATTCCAACCTGTCGGCCTGGCAAGTGGTTAAAGTGGCTCGTCATCCGCAGCGCCCTCACAGTAGCGATTATATCGAACGAATGTTTACCGATTGGGATGAATTGCACGGTGACCGCCATTTTGGCGACGATAAGGCAATTATCGGAGGTGTTGCCAGGCTCGATGATAAACCGGTTATGGTCATCGGAGAAGAAAAAGGCCGCAGTGTCAATGATAAAGTCCATCGCAACTTCGGTATGCCGAAGCCCGAGGGCTATCGCAAGGCGCTACGGCTGATGGAAATGGCGGAGCGCTTTAAGATGCCGGTGCTCACATTAATTGATACCCCGGGAGCTTATCCGGGTATCGATAGTGAAGAACGGGGAATCAGTGAATCTATAGCTCAAAATTTAGCTGTCATGTCCCGCCTGCGCACACCAATTATTTGTACAGTCATTGGTGAAGGTTCTTCCGGTGGCGCTCTCGCTATTGGTGTCGGCGACCATCTCAATATGCTCCAATATGCGACTTATTTTGTTATTTCACCCGAAGGCTGTGCCAATATCATCTGGAAAACTGCCGATAAAGCGCCTTTGGCTGCGGAAGCTATGGGATTAACGTCGACTACTCTGCAAGAATTAGGCATTGTTGACGAAACTATTAAAGAACCTTTGGGGGGAGCCCATCGGGATATGGAAGTTACTGCTACTACATTGCAAGATCGTTTAGTAGAGCAGTTAGATAATCTCAAAAGTCAGTCGCTGGATGAACTGCTGGAAAAACGCTATCAACGTTTGATAAATTACGGCAATGACATGACTAAGTAGATTGAAAAATAACGCTATGTCGGTGTTACACTTTCTGATTTGATCCAGTAAAACCTTTGATTAACCACCAGCAATTTTTACTTCGTACCCCTGTGATCGTAAGTATTCTTTGATTTGCTCTCGGTCGCTTGTCTGCAGTTCTATATTACCTTGTTTGACGCTGCCGCCTACGCCTAGTTTACGCTTTAATTGTTTTGCTAATGTTTTCACATTGGCTTCATCGGTGATCAACCCTACAATAACGCTGACTCCATTGCCTTTTCTGCCCTTTGTTTGACGATGGATTCTCACAATTCCATCGGTATCTGCCATAGTGCTTTTTTGCTCTGTAAACTCTTTGGAAGTGACCTTTTCGCTGGAAGTCGAATAGACTAATCGGCTATTTTTATTCATGTATTTTTTTATTTTTAGTACGGACAGTTAATGAAGAGCGCATTATTAAAAAACAGACTGTATACGATTATTTTTGGGACGGATACCCCTGCCGGAAAATTATTTGATCTGATTCTTATTTATACCATTTTGTTAAGTGTAATGGCGGTTATATTGGATTCAGTAACTTGGATGGCAGAGGGCTACGGATGGCATTTGTCGGTGATCGAGTGGCTGTTCACTCTAATATTTACCGTCGAATACGGGGTTCGCATCTACTGTTCACCTAACCGTTGGCGTTATATATTCAGCTTTTATGGCATAGTCGATCTCATGTCAATTTTGCCTTCTTATTTGAGTTTATTCATTGGTGATATTACCTATTTGATGGTCATTAGATTATTGAGGGTATTGCGTATATTCCGTGTATTGAAACTGGTACGCTATCTCACTGAGGCGAATTTATTGCTTCGAACGTTAGTTGCTGGCAGGCGTAAGGTGTTTATTTTCTTTAGCACGGTGTTGGTAATAGCCACTGTCTTTGGTTCGTTGATGTTTATTATCGAAGGCCCCGATAATGGCTTTACCAGCATTCCTAAAAGCATTTATTGGACCATTGTTACGATAACGACTGTCGGCTACGGCGATATCACACCACACACTGTCGCTGGACAAATTATTGCTACCTTAGTGATGCTCACTGGTTATTCCATTATTGCCGTACCTACCGGTATATTTACCGCTGAACTTGTAAGAGAAATGCAGCGTTGCCGAGATTTTCGTCGCTGCCGGCACTGTGAGTGCGTGGGTCATGAAGCCGATGCGGAATACTGTCGATTGTGTGGCGTCAAGCTATCAGGTTAGCCGGCTAGGTTCCTCACATTTGAACATTCTTTAGCGATGTTTTTTCGATTTCTACAATCCCGTTAATGCCGATTATTTCATTACCCAGCAGAACAGGCTGTCGTTGCTTCTACTATGCATGGCCTTTCTTTTTTTATCTAAACCATTATACTTTTTGACATTAACGTATGTTGATGATTGAATAAGCTGCAAAGCTAACACGGCATTGTGTAAACTGTTTTTACTTGTGTCACTGATGGCCGTGTAAATTCTCCAGTAAAATTAAAATTTAGTAGTCTTTTGAGAGGCATTGATTATGAAAAAAATTAGAAAGTTAGGTTTATTGTCTATTTTTGCTACAAGCTTGATTGTTGCTGATGTACAAGCAGCTACCACATGGAATGTATCACTGTGGGGTAAGCGTCGTGCATTTACCGAGCATGTAGAGAAGTTGGCTGAGTTGGTTGATCAAAAAACTAACGGTGAGTTTAAGCTGAACATATCTTATGGCGGCCTATCAAAATCTAGAGAAAATCTTGATGGTATTGAGATAGGGGCATTTGAAATGGCCCAATTTTGTTCTTTTTATCATGCTGGTAAAAATCCAACTATCACCGTAAATGAACTACCTTATACTAAAAATGTATCGCTTGCAGACATTGCTAAAATTTACAGTGAGGTCTACAAACACCCTGTCGTTGTTGCAGACTTGGCGCGTTGGAATGCCACACTGTTAATGCCTACTCCTTTGCCACAGTATAACATCGTCTCGAAAGGTGAAACGCTTAAGGAATTAGAGGGTTTTGAAGGTAAGCGTGTGCGTGGCCCCGGCGGTATCATGGGTGTTCTGGGTAAATTAGGTGCAGTTAAAACAGGTGTCCCTTTTGGTGAAGTTCGACAGGCGATGGATTCAGGCGTAATTGACGCAGCAGCTTTTGCTCCACATGCGCATTTAGCTACTAAGACTACAGCTATTGGTACCTGGGCCACCACTAATTTGAACCTGGGTTCAGCTGACTGTCCTACTGTTGTGAATAGCGATGCATTAAATGCTTTAAAACCAGAATATAGGTCAGCATTGATGAGTTCTATCCCGCAAGCGATGAAGCATTATGTGGATAACTATGAAAATGTAACCACTGGTCAATATCAAAAAGAGTTAGAGGCTAAAGGTATTGAAATGGTTACTTTTAACAAGGAACAAGTCGATCAGCTAAACGAATTGGCTGCTTCAGTACGTCAAGACTGGATCAAAAAATATGAAAAAGAATTCAATTCAAAAGAATTATTTGAATTTACTGAAAAACTGTTTTCAAAATACGGAAAATAACTGACAGTATAATGTCTTATATGCCCTGCACTGATTTAAGTGCAGGGTTTTCTTTTTTATCAACTGAAGAGAGTTCGATATGGCTGCTCTAGCTACAATTCTTAGTGACAATTCTAAATTGAGTCGCATGGACCGAATCTATTTCAAGTTGGAGAGAGTGCTCACTCTGGTGGGTGGGTTGGTCATATTGGCACTGGTTTTTTTAGCTGTCACTAATGTATTGGGACGATGGATCTTTAGCTTGCCTGTTGATGGATACATTGATTGGGTGGAGCAGTGCATGGCCTTTATGGCATTTCTGGGTATTGCCTACACTCAACGTGAAGGTGGCCACATTCGTATGGATATCGTCGTCGGCATGTTAAAAGGGCGTTTTTTATGGTTTTTTGAACTGTTATCGGCGACAGTTATGTTAATCCTGACGCTAATACTAGCTTATGGTTCTTATTTGCATTTTGAAAGGGCACTGACTATTGGCGACACCTCATTAGATATCGAGCTGCCCACTTGGCCAGCGAAACTAGTTGTACCAGTAGCATTTACTGTACTTAGTCTTCGTTTAATGTTGCAGATATGGGGCTATGCCAGAGCTTTACGTCTTGGTGGAGACCAACCTGTTGCGGTACCACTGATTGAAGACGCAGCCACTCAGGCGGCACATGAAGCTGAGGCCCTAGAAGGCGGCATAGATGATTTAGATTCACACAGTAATAAAATTGATAAACAAGGTGCATAAACATGGGCTTATCTGAAACAATGTTGGCGATGGAGCCGATTACAATAGGCCTTTGGGTAACTGGCTTCATGTTGGTTATGGTGATACTGGGTCTCCGTGTTGCCTTTGCCGCGGCGATGGCAGGTTTTGTCGGTTTGTTGTGGATATTTTCGGCCAAGATCGGTTTTGAGAAGGCGTTTTTAGTTTCGTTGAAAATGGCGGGAACCATTCCGCACTCTAAAGTTTCTACCTTGGCGCTTTCACTTATTCCAACATTTATATTGATTGGATTCTTAGCCTATCATGCCGGTTTGACCAAAGCGTTATTTGAAGCGGCGAAAAAATGGGTAGGTTGGTTGCCTGGTGGTATGGGTGTGGCAACAGTGTTTTCAACCGCTGGATTTGCCGCTGTGTCCGGCGCATCAGTTGCGACATCGGCTGTATTTGCGCGCATTGCAGTGCCAGAAATGTTGAAACTCGGTTATGACAAGCGCTTTGCTGCAGGCGTAGTGGCTGCAGGTGGTACCTTAGCGTCACTTATTCCACCATCAGCCATATTGGTTATTTACGCTATTATTGTTGAACAAGACGTGGGTGCGTTACTCATGGCTGGCTTTTTACCCGGTGCTGTTTCAGCATTGATTTATGGTGGGCTCGTAGTGACGTTGGCATTATCTAACAAGAAATTAGGTCCGCCGGTTACTGGCTTTAGTTGGTCAGAGCGATTTAAGTCTTTACCGCCTGCGTCTCCCATTTTCTTTGTTGTCGGTATCATCGTAGTTTGTATTTACGGTGGTGTAGGCACGCCGACCGAAGCCGGTGCCTTGGGTGCATTTGTTATTTTGGCCATGGCCCTATACAAAGGTATGCGTTGGAAACACCTAAAAGAGGCTCTAATCGAGACAGCTAAGTTGACAGTAATGATATTCACCATTATCTGGGGTGTGTTACTGTACGTACGTTTCTTGGGTTTCGCGGATTTGCCGAGCGCTTTTTCCGACTGGTTGGTCAGCCTAGATCAAAGCCCAATGATTACACTACTATGCATTCTACTTGCCTACGCTGTATTGGGTATGTTTATGGATGCTATTGGTATGTTACTGCTGACTCTGCCGGTAGTTTATCCTGCAGTAATTGCTCTAAACGGTGGTCCTGATGTAACTGCAGCTGAATCCGCTTTTGGCGTTTCCGCCGTCGGTTGTTCAATATGGTTTGGAATTATTGTGGTTAAAATGGCTGAACTTTGTCTGATTACGCCACCTATTGGTTTAAACTGTTTCGTAGTAGCAGGCGTTAGGCCAGAGTGCACGGTTCAAGATGTTTTCCGTGGTTGTACGCCATTCTTTGTGGCTGACGTCGTTACTATTGCGGTATTGATTGCCTTGCCGGGTATCGTGTTGTGGTTGCCAGGTCAAATGGGCTTTACCTGATTTTAATGTAAAATATGCTGTGGGTCTTATCTGAGATTTAAAACATCTTGCATATCAAAAAGGCCATTTTGTTGTTTAACTAGCCACGTAGCGGCGCGGACGGCGCCGCGAGCAAAGGCCATACGGCTAGATGCTTTATGAGTTATCTCAACCCGTTCTCCTTCAGCCATAAACATAACACTGTGATCACCGACCACATCCCCTCCTCGAACAGTACTAAAGCCGATGGTCTCCCGCTTCCTCTCTCCAGTTTGACCTTCTCGACCAAAGATGGCGGACTTACTGAGGTCTCGGTTAAGCGTGTCAGCTACAACTTTACCCATAGCTAAGGCTGTTCCCGATGGCGCATCAACTTTGTGACGATGGTGGGACTCGTAAATTTCAATATCCGAATCATCGCCTAAGACTTGACTGGCCGTTGCCAGTAACTTCAAACACAGAGTCACGCCAGTGCTATAGTTAGCGGCTTTACATATGGGTAACTGAAACTGAAATTTTTCTAGACTAGCTAATTCTTTATTAGTAAAACCGGTAGTGCCAATCACTATTGGTTTTTTGTTTTTAGCGCAAATATCAAGGTTAGTCAGAGTTGTCTGGGGCGTAGTAAAGTCGATCAATACATCAAAATTGTCGATTGCGCTGGCTAGTGAAGATTCGATGGCAATGCCATTCTTTTTACCTAGTCCGGCTAATTCGCCTGAATCGACACCAATCAAACTGGAATTCGGTTTATCTATAGCCGCTGTTAGCTGTGTAGAGGCTGTCGCCGCTACTGTTTCAATCAGTATTTTACCCATACGGCCGGTTGCACCGATGACGGCAATTCTAGTCATTATTGGTTCTCATATTTCCATTAGATTATTAAGAACTGAAGAAGTTTTTCATACCATCAAACCAGCTATTTTGTTTGGGTGAATGCTTATTTTCTTTGGTTACCGAACGAAACTCTTCCAATAGTGTCCGTTGTTCACTATTTAAGTTGACAGGTGTTTCGATGACTACTCGGCAGAGTAGGTCTCCTGCTTTACCACTGCCGCGAACGGTAGTGACACCTTTCCCTCGTAGACGAAATAACTTACCAGTTTGTGTTTCCGCTGGTACTTTCAGTTTTACCTTTCCATCTAGTGTTGGCACCTCTAATTCGCCACCCAAGGCTGCATCGACAAAACCTATGGGTATTTCACAATGGAGATTGGCACCCTCGCGTTCGAAAATATCATGTTTTTTTACGGCAACTTGTACGTAGAGATCACCGGGCACACCACCCGCTGGCCCAGCCTCACCATTGCCACTCAAACGAATGCGGTCGCCGGTATCTATGCCGGCAGGGACTTTAACAGAGAGTACCTTCTCTTCTTCCATTCTGCCTTGACCGCGGCAATTACTACAAGGGTTGTCAATAATTGTTCCTTGCCCACGACAGTTGGGGCAAGTTTGTTGTACTGAGAAAAACCCTTGTTGCATACGAACCTGCCCTGCACCGCCGCATGTATTGCATTGACTGGGTTTGCTTCCGGGCTTAGCACCAGATCCTTGGCATGGTTCACATGCTACTAAGGTAGGTATACGAATTTTCTTCGTAGTGCCTTTTACAGCCTCTTCGAGGTGCAATTCCAATGTATATTGTAAATCGGCGCCACGTTGAGGGCCTCGGCGTGTGCGTCCACTGCCACCAAATATATCGCCAAAAACATCACCAAATATGTCGCTAAAGCCACCAAAACCTTCGGCGCCACCTTGGCTATTTCCGACACCTGCATGACCAAATTGATCATAAGCTGCTCGTTTTTGTGAGTCACATAGAACTTCGTAGGCTTCGCTAGCTTCTTTGAATTTTTCTTCTGCACTCTTATCGTCGGGATTGCGGTCGGGATGATATTTCATGGCAACACGACGGTAGGCTTTTTTCAGCTCTTTATCAGAAACAGATTTACTGACTCCCAGTACTTCGTAATAATCACGTTTGGACATATTTTAGTTTCTTTAACGGGTACAAAATTTACTCTCTAGTATGATGAGCTATAAATAATAGAAACGCGGGACAGTGCCCGCGCAATCATTTCTCATTTAGCATTACTACGTCAGAATTTATTTATCGTCCTTAACTTCCTCAAATTCCGCGTCGACAACACTTTCATCTTTAGTTGTGCTGCCATCACTAGATGTCTGCTGTGGTCCTTGCTGTGCAGTTTCAGCTTGTTCCGCATAGAGCTTTTGAGCAAGTGAGCTAGACGCTTCCGTTAACTTGGTCGTTGCTGCCTCCATAGCGGCCTTGTCGTCTCCTTTGATTGCTTCTTCCGCTTCTTTGATGGCACTCTCTATAGTGGACTTTTCTGATTCATCAGCTTTATCTCCTGCCTCTTCAAGAGTTTTCCTAGTGGCATGGATCAGGCCTTCAAGCGTATTGCGCGTCGTTACCAATTCTTCAAACTGTCGATCTGCTTCAGCATTCGCTTCAGCATCGGCAACCATCTTTTCGATCTCATCATCATTTAAACCGGACGATGCTTTAATGACTATGGATTGTTCTTTTCCTGTTGCCTTGTCTTTAGCGCTAACATTCAAAATACCATTTGCATCGATATCGAAAGTTACTTCAATTTGAGGTGTTCCGCGCGGCGCGGGAGGTATATCGGTTAAATCAAAACGGCCCAAAGATTTGTTTTGATCTGCTTGTTTGCGCTCACCTTGAACAACATGAATCGTCACGGCCGTTTGGTTTTCATCTGCCGTAGAGAATATCTGAGACTTCTTGGTCGGAATAGTCGTATTTTTGTCGATCAATGGTGTGGCGACATGACCCATAGTTTCGATACCCAAAGTCAGTGGCGTAACATCTAAAAGAAGCACATCTTTGACATCACCTGATAGGACAGCACCCTGAAGAGCGGCACCCATTGCTACCGCTTCATCCGGATTGACGTCCTTGCGAGGCTCCTTACCAAAGAACTCGGCAACCTTTGCTTGAACAAGTGGCATGCGAGTCTGTCCACCGACTAAGATAATGTCGTCAATGTCACCAATATTAATGTCTGCATCTTTGATGGCGGTCTTAACTGGCTCCAGCGATCTTTTTACCAAATCTTCGACTAAGGATTCCAGCTTGGCGCGTGTTAATTTAACCACCAGATGCTTAGGACCGGTGTTGTCGGCAGTGATGTAAGGTAAGTTAACCTCTGTTTGCTGACTAGAAGACAGTTCAATTTTGGCCTTTTCTGCAGCTTCTTTAAGTCTCTGCAGCGCCAATGGATCATTGTGCAGGTCGATACCGTTATCTTTTTTAAATTCGTCAGCTAGATATTCGATTAAGCGAAGGTCAAAATCTTCACCACCTAAGAAAGTATCCCCATTAGTGGAAAGCACTTCGAATTGGTGTTCGCCATCGACATCGGCGATTTCAATGACTGATATATCAAAGGTGCCGCCACCGAGATCGTAGACAGCTACTGTGTGATCACCTTTAGCTTTATCCATGCCATAGGCTAGTGCCGCTGCTGTCGGTTCGTTAATAATTCGCTTGACATCCAGGCCGGCTATTTTACCAGCGTCTTTAGTTGCTTGGCGCTGAGAATCATTAAAGTACGCAGGTACAGTGATGACTGCCTCGGTGATAGCTTCACCCAAGTAGTCCTCTGCTGTTTTCTTCATTTTTTTCAACACTTCGGCAGATATTTGCGGTGGCGCCTTCTTTTCACCTTTAACTTCAACCCATGCGTCTCCGTTATCGGCTTCCATAATTTTGTAAGGTACCATTGAGATATCTTTTTGTACTACGTCATCTTTAAACTTACGACCTATCAGACGCTTAACAGCGAACAGAGTGTTTGTCGGATTG
>CAZEUZ010000182.1:0-3034 GCA_964515805.1 uncultured Cellvibrionaceae bacterium
TTATTTGCTGAATACAAAGCGCACCGGCCGCCAATGCCCGATGACCTCAAGGCTCAAATAAAGCCCATTCACGACATTATCCACGCATTAAAGTTGCCGCTATTGATAGTCGATGGCGTAGAGGCGGACGACGTCATCGGTACACTTGCTTTACAAGCGGCAGATCGAGACTTAGCTGTCGTCATCTCCACCGGTGATAAGGATATGGCGCAGCTAGTTAACCATAATATCGTGCTAGTTAATACCATGACTTCGACCACATTGGATGCCGATGGAGTTAAGGAGAAATTTGGTGTTCCACCGTCACTGATTATCGATTATCTAGCATTGACCGGTGATAAGGTCGACAATATTCCAGGCGTTCAAGGAGTCGGAGAAAAAACTGCAAAAGTTCTACTGCAGAGTATAGGTGGCATCAAGGCAATCTACGATAATCTCGATAAAATTGCTGACCTCGATTTCCGGGGAGCCAAGACAATAGCAAAAAAATTACAGGCGCACCACGAGAACGCCAACCTCTCCTATGAGTTAGCCAAGATTAAAACGGATGTTGACTTGAATGTAACCGTTGAGGAGCTAACCGATAATGGGTCAGTTAATAAAGAGCCTGACAAAGAACGCTTACTTTCTCTTTATCAATCGTTGGAATTTAAATCCTGGATTAGTGAGCTAAAACAAGAGACGATGCCAGTTAACGATATTCGCTACGATTGTTTAACGACCGAGGTCGAATTAGATCAATGGATTGAGCGCCTGCGGAATGCACCGGTATTTGCCTTCGATACCGAGACCACCAGCCTCAACTATATGGAGGCCAAACTGGTTGGTTTTTCGTTTGCTGTTGCTCCGGGTGAAGCAGCCTATGTGCCCTGTGGCCACGATTACCTTGGTGCACCTAAACAATTGCCTTTATTCCAGGTACTGGAAAAATTAAAGCCGCTTCTCGAAGATGGCAATGTCAGTAAAATCGGTCAGAATTTAAAGTACGACGCTAGCGTTCTGGCTAACTACGACGTTCATTTAAGAGGCATAGATTTTGATACCATGTTGGAATCTTATGTCTACGATCCGACGGCAACACGACATGATATGGATAGTCTGGCAGAGCACTACCTCAATCGGAAGACAATTCATTTCGAAGATATTGCCGGCAAAGGGTCAAAGCAACTGACTTTTAACCAAATTCCGATTGGTGATGCATCACCCTATGCCGCTGAAGATGCCGACGTAAGTTTGTGCTTGCACCAAGCTCTCTGGCCAAAAATAGAACAGACGGGTAATTTGAGTCAGGTATTTACTGACCTGGAGAGACCACTGATTCCATTGCTGAGCCGTATCGAACGACAAGGTGTTTTAATAGACGCTTCTCTACTAAAAGATCAGAGTGTCGAACTGGGTGTCCAGCTCGACAGTTTGCAGCAACAAGCCTATGAATTGGCGGGTGAAGCGTTCAATCTCAGCTCACCAAAGCAATTGGCTCACATATTGTTTGAGAAACTCTCACTGCCAGTACTGAAGAAAACGCCTAAAAAACAACCCTCGACAGCGGAAGAAGTGCTCAAACAATTAGCCCACGACTATCCATTGCCAAAAGTACTGATGGAATACCGTGTATTGTCTAAATTAAAATCGACCTACACTGACAAATTGCCGCAGATGATTAATGGTGCCACCGGCCGCATTCATACCTCTTACCATCAAGCGGTAACGGCAACTGGACGCCTATCGTCTTCCGACCCCAATTTGCAAAATATTCCTATACGTACACAAGAGGGCCGGCGCATCCGGCAGGCGTTTATCGCTCCCGCAGGCTATAAGATAGTGGCAGCTGACTACTCTCAGATAGAACTGCGTATTATGGCTCATTTGTCTCAGGATTCGGGATTATTGGAGGCGTTTAATCAAGGTTTCGATGTGCACCGATCAACAGCGGCAGAAGTGTTTGGCGTGGATATACATGCCGTTACCGATAGTCAGCGATACAAGGCTAAAGCTATTAATTTTGGACTTATATACGGTATGTCTGCCTTCGGGTTAGCTAAGCAATTACATATTAGCCGCAATGATGCGCAATCCTACATAGACCGCTATTTTGATCGCTATCCAGGTGTGCAAGCCTACATGAATACTACCCGCCAAACAGCGGCAGAGCAGGGTTACGTTGAAACCTTGGTGGGGCGTCGCCTGTATTTGCCTAATATCAATGCCAACAATGCAATTCAACGCCAAGCGGCAGAGCGGATTGCTATCAATGCGCCAATGCAAGGAACGGCGGCCGATATCATCAAATCAGCCATGATAGCCGTCGATGAGTGGCTCCAAGAAGATGAGATAGATGCCAAAATCATTATGCAAGTACACGATGAACTGGTGTTTGAAGTCGAAGAGAGCATCGTTAATCAAGTAACCGATAAGATTTGTGGGTACATGTCTGCTGCAGTCGAATTGTCGGTGCCATTATTGGTTGAAGTAGGTGTCGGCGATAATTGGGATCAGGCACACTAACAGGCCGATTTGCAGTTATTATTGTAGTTCAATCTCATTTTTTCGTTTTTTTCTAATTTTTTTGGAACTTTTCTTAGTGCCGGTAATCTGAGCTATGTAGTTAATGAGATTGGCCTCCCTGAGTGCGTTTACCCCGATGTACTTAGCAAATTGGTTAGAATTCAACCATGAATGGCTGGTACTGACAGTAACTCTTTAACATATGCACTTCTCCCCAAAAGTGTTATTTATGGCCCGGTCGGTTTTTAACCACCGGGCATTTTTTTATTTGGCTTCACTAGCATCCAATCTAATGGCTAAGTTTAAGTTCAAATTAAGTTGAAGTTCAAATAAAGAATCAAGACGCTGCTTGATCAACTACCCACATACCAGATTTGAAAATCACTCTAAAACAACAAGTTGAAATTAAGTCAAGTTGAAATTAAATAGAGAGGAGAGTCAGGTATCAATAAATCCGATCACACCCCCATGATGCAACAATATTTGCGGATCAAGGCCGAGCACCCGCATGAATTATTGTTTTACCGCA
>CAZEUZ010000183.1:0-4261 GCA_964515805.1 uncultured Cellvibrionaceae bacterium
TCTGCGCGCATTTGCCGATATGATACCCACCATCGTCGCCAACAAGGAGGTCATGTACGCTGCCGCCAAAGATGGCTTTTCTACCGCTACAGATCTGGCAGATTATCTTGTCTGCAAGGGTATCCCCTTCCGCGATGCCCATGAAATAGTTGGTAAATCAGTGGCTTATGGCGTCGCCCAGAATAAAGACTTATCAGAACTGCAGCTTAAGGAATTGCAGGAATTTTCGACGATTATTGAAGAAGATGTATTTGAGATGCTCACTCTCGAAGGTTCTGTTGCGGCCCGCGATCATACCGGTGGCACTGCTCCACAACAGGTGTGTGAGGCTATTGAATGCGCTCGAAAAGAGCTGCTACGGAGAACTCATGCATAAATGTTTTTATAAACATGAAGTATCTGACTCTGAGTGAGTTGAATCGACTAAAAAGGCCTAACAACAAAGTTGGCAGGTTTACTTAATCTCATACGAGATGCTGTCTTGAAAAGGTTGAGACAATTCATGCGTATGACAGTGCTTTATCATAACTTTGCCTTAGTTGTGCCCAATTGTTTTCATCGAAGTGAAAAACGGCGCTATTTTTACTGAGCTTTACTAACGAGCGCCGCAAGCGCTGTAGATTTTGCTGCTGCCAAGAGGTGTTGCTCGGGTCTTGAAATCGCGCCTTGTCAAAGTCGATAATAAATACCTCACTGCTCTTATTGAGCATAATATTGTAGGCGTTGAGGTCGGCGTGATAAACGCCTTTTTGGTGAAATGTTGCTATCGTTTTACCTATTGTTTGCCACACAGTATGCCCGATAGCGCCTTCTTGGAGTCGTTGACTCAAGGTTTCGGTATCGGCGATGACGTGGGTAATGATATCGGCCTGGTAATAGCAGCCACTGTGAATAACGCGAGCAGCAAAGGGCTTGGGTACCGGTAAGTGACTTTTAGATAGCTCAAGTAGTATCGCCAATTCTCGATAAGCTCTAGTGCGTTTCAGCCCTAACCATAGATAGCTGTCGCTGGATATCTTGGCCGCTAGGCCTCCGCGATGGTAATGGCGTAAAACGAGTGGAGCCTTATCAAAGTTAAAAAAAACCGTCTCACCCCGGCCCTGGGCAATTTTATTGACTAATTGTTGAGTTTTTAGGAACGTGGGGTCAAATAATTTTTTTATTGGCAGTTCTTTGTCAACTGTTGGATGAATACTTTCGTTCAGCGAACTGTCGTAAAGAACATAGTATCCTTTATTTCTTTCAATGATGATATCGGAATTAGACATTCGTTAGGGTTTGTCGACAATTCATCATTTTCTATTTTTCAGTATCGTCATAGATTTTTTGTAATAAACGGGCTAAGACATCGCCGATATAACTCAAGAATAAAGTATCCATACCAGCGTGAAAGTGTTTGTCGTCGCTATGACCAATAGCCAATATCCCAATGGATGAGCGATGTTTGAGGGGTATTACAGCCGTTGAGTTGATAGATGATGCCTGGTCAGTAAAGATAAACTGTTGTTCACCAGTGGAGAGCTGGCCGCAAACAACGTTGTGATTGTCAATAAAAGTGCCTAGATGTTCTTTTGCTTCGTCGAGTAGAACAATGCGAGCACCATTGGTTGATAGTGTCTGTGGATATTCGCCATAAATTAACAGCGATGTATAGTCGATATCAAATTCGCGGTGAAAACCGTGTAGCAAAATATCGGCAATACCTGATAGGTTTTCTGCACTGATAAGTTCAAGAATTAACCACTTAGTCTTTTCAAATAGCTTATCGTTATCGCGAGCGTTATCCAACAACCTATTCATCCGCTGGCGCATATCAATATTGCGCTCTCTCAGAATGGCCACTTGACGTTCGACTAACGAGATTGCATCACCGCTATCGTGGGTTAGATACATGTCGGTTAACAGCGATGGCTTGTCGGCAAAAAAGTCCCGGTGCTGATTCAGATAGTCGATAACGTGTTCCGCACTAATGGGGCAGTCTTTTGCTACAGGGTTATTATTCATAATGATCGAGATTACTTGTTTTATTTGGTTTGCCGATAGCGCTAAAGCTTTATTTGATGACTATTTGTCCGGTAAAGACAGTCGTTGCAGGCCCTGTCATCAGTACCACGTGACCCTCACCGGCCCATTCAATGACCAAACTCCCACCTGGAAGATTGACAGTGACAATTGAGTCCAACAGGTTGCGGAGTCTGCCAACGACGACTGCTGCGCAGGCGCCGGAGCCACAAGCTAGCGTTTCTCCTGCTCCGCGCTCAAATACCCGCAGGTTAATTTCATTGCGGGAGACTACCGTCATAAAACCTGCATTGACTCGCTGAGGGAAAAGAGGGTGAGACTCAATTTCTGGGCCGAGCTTAGCCACAGGCGCATCTGTGACATTGTCTACCAGTGTGACTGCATGAGGATTGCCCATAGAGATTGCGCCGATAGTTAATGTTCGGTCCGTCAATGGCAACTCATAAGTCAGCGCACGCGTGCTGGCTGACATCGGTATAGCAGATGGTTCGAATAGGGGCTTGCCCATATCGACTGTGAATTCATCATTGTCTTTTACTAATAGTTTTATTTTGCCGGCCAAGGTCTCTACGGTAATTGTGGATTTACCCGTTAATTTATGGTCTCTGACATATTTGGCGAAGCAGCGTGCCCCATTGCCACAGGCTTCAACCTCTGTGCCGTCATGGTTAAAGATTTGGTAGCGGAAGTCGCTGTTAGGCTGCTTTGGTGGCATCACCACTAGTACTTGATCACAGCCGATGCCATAACGCCGGTCGGCTAGTTGATGCGCCCTTTCTGGATTGATGTCGACTCGTTGACTGATAGCGTCGATAACGACAAAATCATTGCCCAGTCCTTGCATTTTAGTGAATTTTACGCGCATTGATCCGATTGTTAATGATTTATAATATTAATGGCTTACAAAGCTGAGGGTTGATAGCGTGTCTGCGTATAGTATTTCATCAATACAGTAAAATTATCTGCTTTGCAAGATATGCCTCTCAAGTGAGTAGAGCATTTACATCTCTTCACAGTTTATCAAACCCTTCGCCTTGGTGAATAGTGAGTTGAGCAAATGGAATTCCCTAGTTGTGCTGATTACAAGCCTTGACACATGCTTGTTGAACAACGCGTTGTAAAGACCAATACGAACTGGCTGCTTTGCCGTTCATAACCACATGAACCAAGTAATCTAGGGAGGAAGCGCCTGCTTCCTTAAAATCTACAATAAGGTCTTCTACATATTCTCCCACATCGGATGTAGCAATTGCCTCAGCTATGGCTCCTTTGAAAACAGGTACGACTTCGTCCAGACAAATGGCTTGGTGTTGATAATCAATGCCAAATACGATAGAGAATCCATAACTTCCCTGGGAGAGATTTCTAGGAGACAATCCTAAAAAGAAGACCCATATCAATATATTATTGAGCAAACTCCAATAACAACATTATGGCGAAAGGAGCTCAATCAGAGTTTCCCTAAAAATGCACCAAACTCATTATATTGTTCAGAAAATTCAGCAATGCGCTCATCGCTGTATATTTCTATAGGAAAGACTGCTGCTGGCCGCAATAGTGTGCCACGGTTTGTTAGCGCCATGATTTCTTCTTTCATGGTTGTCAACCTGTCAAAATGCTAAAAAGTAAGCAGTGAGGTGATACAGCAATACTGCAATATTCATGATTTTCGGATCAGGTCAGTTAAGATTATCTATGATATCGGTTTATTGCTCTCGGGTTTTTCCTGCTAATCGTGGATTGTGCGTCTTTTCTTCTACGATGCTACTGACTGTAAGACCTTTGTAATCATGTGTCGAAGTTAAGGCCTATGTTGTCCTTAACGATTTATATAACCCTATCCACTGCTTGAAAAAGCGCGCGAGCTTTATTCATAGTTTCTTTCCATTCCAGTTCAGGAATAGAATCAGCAACCACACCGGCGCCCGCTTGCACGTAAATTTTGTTATCTTTAATTACCGCGGTGCGGATAGCGATGGCTGTATCCATATTGCCGTTCCATGCCAAATAGCCGATAGCGCCACCGTAGATATTGCGTTTTTCCTGTTCTAGCTCATCGATAATTTCCATCGCTCTGATCTTGGGTGCGCCTGATAGCGTTCCTGCAGGCAGTGTCGCCCGCAATACATCGATGGCGGATAACCCTTCACGCAAATGACCGACAACGTTAGACGTGATATGCATCACATGGGAGTAGCGTTCCACCACCATTTTTTGTGTCAATTCCACGGTCCCTGTT
>CAZEUZ010000184.1:0-3679 GCA_964515805.1 uncultured Cellvibrionaceae bacterium
TTTCATGGAAATTAACCTTATCAGATGCGTATTTTAGAGATACTCATTTTTTAAATTGACATAGTTTTGCGCGGAGTAGCTAAAAAATTCTCTTTCACTATCTTTTAGCGGGCGCGCTTGTTGGCAAGGGCTGCCGACATACAGGTGACCACTGACTAATCTTTTTCCCGGAGGAACGAGAGCGCCGGCGCCAATCATCACCTCATCTTCAACAATGGCACCATCTAAAATAATAGCGCCTATGCCTACTAATATACGGTTTCCCAATGTACAGCCGTGCAGAGTAGCAGCGTGACCAATGGTAACCTCTTCACCAATAGTCAATGGCCATCCATTGGGATTGAAGTCACTGGCATGGGTGATATGAAGAACAGCGTTATCTTGCACGCTAGTCTTCGCACCAATACGGATCCAATGCATATCACCACGGACAACGGCACACGGCCATACTGAGCAGTCGTTGCCGAGCACAACATCCCCAATAACAACCGCCGATGGATCGATAAAACAGTTGTCACCAATTACCGGTGAGTGTTCTTTGTAAGCGCGGAGCGCACAGTTAGTATTAATTGACTTAGGGTTGGGGTAAGTAATTCTTGTCATGATTTTATGCCATCGGGTTATCGTCAAATGTTCAGCAATACTTATATTTACAAGGTCTTGAGATTTTTACGGTTTTAAGCTGAGCCGTTGATTGTTTATATCGATAGCTGATACTCCAGCCAGATTTAAGGTTAAATCCAGGAGCGCAATCCGGACGTCGATATCATGCAGCCCTTTAATCGCTTTATCAACAGCGCTGGCGCATCTCATCAACCAATCCAACTGTTGACGGCTCAGCCGGCCGATAGCCTGCTGTATCAATGGTTTGCGTTTATCCCAGACGCCGGCGCTACTGAAAGCCTTGGCGGAGGTCTGCCCATTTTCCATCATTTCTTTGATCGTCACTAAACTGCGCATTTCCCGACTTAATCCCCAGAGAATAATAGACATTTCAACGACTTCATTCATCAAACTATGTAGGCAGTGAGCGGCGCCTTGTGCGTCACCCCGAAGTGCTTTATCCACCAGATCAAATACATTAAATCGAGCGTTGTTGCCCACTGCATCAGTCATCAGTGAAGGCGATACCTTACCATCAGTAGCGAGCAGGGTGAGTTTTTCGATCTCTTGTGCTGCAGCGAGTAAATTCCCTTCTGTCCGGTTCACCAAAATATCAATAGTATCCTTATCGGCATACAAATGTGAGTTTTCCAATCGTTTGCTTACCCAATACCGAAACTGTGTGCCCTCCAGTGACCAAATTGGCACCCAGGCGCCTTGTTGGATAATTGCCTGTAGCCATTTGCTTTTCTGTTGGGCTGCTTTCAGCTTTGGTGTCACAATAAGTAAGATATTATCTTCGCTGCGCTTAGCCAAATATGCAGTAATCGCTTTACTGCCGCTATCCCCGAGTTTGTCACTATCGGTGTGAAATTCGATCAATTTTTTATCATTAAACAACGATAGGCTGCTGCCAGCAATGAGCAACTCTGACCAGTCGGTTTGATTGCCGACATAATGGCGTTCGCGCTCACTAAATCCGGCTTGACTAGCCGCTTTTCTAATAGCATCACAGCTTTCCTGTACTAACAGCATTTCATCACCGCTGATTAGATAGGCGGACCGAAGTCCTTTTTGTAGATCGTGTAGTAGTTGTTCCGGACGTAATTTATTCATGAAGTAACTTAGTTATGAAGTAATACGGCCAGTCTGACGCCAGCCATTTGTAAGCGTTGTTGGGCTATAGACATGAATTGTTGACAATAGCCGGATGGTTCCCAGGATTTGTTTAAATAAGCGTAGATTTTTCTCGTTAACGCGAGAGATTCATTTGCCCATTGATCGATAGTCAGTGCTTGATTTGTAGTAAGTTTCTGCCATTGTTGTCGCTGTAAAGGAGTGATTTTTGCGTACAATTGCCTTCCACGTTTACGCCAATGGGTTTTTTTGTCACAGTGGATGATGGTATCGTCCCATAACTTATGCAGTGATAACTGCCGATTGTTTTTCCATCCTATCATGCGACGATTACCACCGTAATCAAATTGGTAAGACACATGCATTGGTTGGTGAATATCACCGACAAAGTGAGCTAATAGTAACAATGCTTGATCGCGTTGCTGTTGGTTTAAATTGGAATCTTGCCAACGCTGTTGGTAGTAGCTAATAGCCGTCAGTACGCAGTCAGGTTTTTTACTATTGGGGCAATCTCTAGATCGATTAACGCTTTTAGCGGCTCTGGGCACATTGATGTAATGTAGTGTGTTCAATGAATAGAATTGAGGATTAGAACGAATACGATCAGCCCACACACAACTTTGCGCAAAAGTCCGATAACCCATCCTATTGGCTACCGTACTCATTTTTTCTCTCAAAGCGAGGTTAAGAGATCGCCAGGCAATATCGCATACAATATGATGACCCGATGGCCCCCAGGCTAGTGCATCGTCTGATATGATGAACAAGACTAAGATAATCAATAATTTTTTTGGCCTTAGATTTTGCTGATCAACCTTAAGATACACGCCACAAATAATATAAATGAACTTTAATAAAGGCGGGCAGTCAGACCTGCATATAAGCATAAAATGGCTAACTATGGGGGAGAATGTATGAAAAAATTAATGTGTAAAATAATGCAACCAATCAACAATATTTGCTCAATGATACCCGAATGGGTAGTGAATTTGTGTATGCGAATAATTGTCTTTAAAGTCTTCTGGTTATCCGCTCAAACAAAGATTAATGGTTTAACTTTATTCGGTCAACACCTCGCTTTTTGGAACGTAAACGAGACAACATTCTTCCTGTTTGATTTCGAATACGACGTGCCACTAATACCTAGCGATATAGCCGCTTATATGGGGACCTTCGGCGAATTTTTCTTGTCGCTAATGATCTTATTCGGATTTTTGACACGATTCGCAGCCTTAGGGTTAATGGTGATGACATTGGTTATACAATATGTCTATCCGGAAGCTTGGTGGGGTAGCCATGCTTATTGGTTTGTGATCATTTTATATTTAGTGCGCAATGGTGGTGGTCAAGTGTCTGTTGACCGCTATCTGTTTGGTAAGCAGTCTTAAACGCTCTAGTCTGACTGGGCAATTGATATTGTCCAGTCAGTTTACCACTGCCATTTCTCATTTTTTCTTCTTTTTCCCTTCGAGCTTAGCCACCTAGTGTTATTCCATATTATTCAACATTCTAACAGTGTTGTTCCCACTACTAAGCGATGAGCATTAAGATGGGCGATAAAAGGCTACAATCGCTAAATCGCCGCCTGTAATCAACCCCATATGTCTAAATTTGTTCATCTTCGCGTCCACACCGAATTCTCCTTAGTTGACAGTACGATTCGCATCAAGCCTTTGTTGGCTAAGGCTGCTGAATTGGGTATGCCTGCTGTTGCCATTACCGACGTGTGTAACTTCTATGGGCTGATCAAATTTTATGCCGCAGCTCATGATAGTGGCGTTAAACCCATTGCCGGTGCGGATTTTTGGATAGAACATTCTGAAAAAGAGGCCAAGCCGGCACTGATAACGTTGCTGGCCATGAATCACTGTGGCTACAAGAATATTATCAAATTGATTTCTCGCAGTTACCAGCAGGGGCAGAATCACGGTATTCCTTA
>CAZEUZ010000185.1:0-14551 GCA_964515805.1 uncultured Cellvibrionaceae bacterium
ATCCGCGAAGTCGATAGGCGTCAGATTGGAGAAGGTACTTGTGGCCCCATTACCAAGCGTATACAAACGCTTTTCTTCGACACCGTTTATGGTCGTAACAAAGACTATTTGCACTGGTTGACCCCGATCACGTCCAATGCATAGATTTAACAACCTAAAGTGATGAATCTCTTTACAGATCAGCTTGACCGCCATATTGAGGTTATGCAGTCTGTGCAGGAGCTTGCCGCCGTCGTCGAACAGGTGGCGCAACGATGGATACAAACACTGCATGCTGGCGGCAAAATATTATTGATGGGTAACGGTGGTAGTGCCGCCGACGCCCAACATATTGCCGCTGAACTAGTTGGCCGTTATCTCAGCGAAAGATCTGGACTAGCCGCTATTGCGCTGACTACGGATACATCTATTCTGACTGCAGTCGGTAACGACTACGGCTACGACACAGTATTCTCTCGTCAAGTAGAAGCTCTAGCCCTACCTGGCGATGTAGTGATGGGTTACTCTACCAGCGGCAATAGCGTTAATGTTTGCAACGCAATCAATGTTGCTAAAAAAATTGGCTGCTACTGCGTAGCGCTAACGGGCGCGACGGGCGGTAAATTAGCAAGCGTGGTTGACAATTGTATTTGTGTACGTTCTTCAGAGACTCCACGAATCCAAGAAGCTCATGCATTTATTGGGCATATGCTCTGTGAGTACGTCGACCATGCCTTTGCGGTGACAGCAGATTGATAAACGCTGCATTTATAGATCGCGACGGTGTAATTAATAAAGAAAAGAACTATCTTTATAAAAGATCTGAGTTTGAATTTACCGATCATTGCATTGATGCGCTATGTAATATCATCAATGCTGACTATCGAATTATTGTAGTGACTAATCAGTCGGGTATTGGTCGCGGTTACTACACTGAAGCAGACTATCACAAACTGACTAATTGGTACGTCGAAAAATTAAAAACCCACAAAATCGATATTACCGACGTATTTTTCTGCCCTCATCATCCTAGCGCACGGTTGACTCAGTATCGCAAGTGCTGCGATTGCCGCAAACCCAAACCAGGTATGATTCTGCAGGCAGTAGAAAAGTACGACATCAACCTTGCAACATCCGTATTGGTTGGCGATAAACTAACTGATATCCAAGCAGGAGAGGCTGCTGGTGTAGGAACCAATATTTTAGTTGGCAGTCAGACTGATTCAGCGAATGTTACGGCAATAATGAAAATACCGTATTACAACAATCTTTATCAGTGGAGTCTTACTCTACCAAAATCTAAGAGGGGCAAATGAGAGTAAAAAAATTGATATTGTTGGCAACAACACACTTACTTACCGCCGTGGTTGGATTTGCCATCGGGATTTACACCTTGCCAATCCTTATCGCTCCAACGCCACCCACTAAACTCGATATAATGGCGACATCTTTTCAAGCAAAATATTCCGCTGAGTTTACAAGAGATCTTAAAGACAGCGATCTATTTCACTGGGGAGAGGGTACGGTTTCGGTAGGTTCGCAATTTATCACCTTGGTGGGTAAACTTTCTCCCGGGCCTGATTACAGGCTCTATCTTTCACCCCAATTCGTAGAAACTGAGGTTGATTTTAATCGTCTCAAGAACAAAATGATTTATGTCGGTGACGTTAAAACCTTTGAAAATTTTGCTGTCGATGTCCCGCCAGGTATCAATCCATCCGATTACAATACAGTGATTGTTTGGTGTGAAACCTTCAGTGAATTTATCACATCGGCAAAATATCGCTGATATGTGTATATTGCCGGTTGCTATCAGATGTTTATCTCTATAGAATTGCGCACTTTTAATAGTATTTGTAGTTTTCATAGACTCCGCCTTTAAAAGCTTTGAAAGTGAAGATTGCAATTGTTAATCAGTAATTTGATTTGATCTATAGTGGATAACTTATGCCCTCAGTAAAAACCAGAGAAAATGAACCTTTTGATATTACCCTGCGACGTTTTAAGCGATCCTGCGAAAAGGCCGGCGTCCTCGCCGAAGTTCGACGCCGTGAGTATTATGAAAAACCTACTACGATAAGAAAACGCCAGGCAGCAGCAGCTGTCAAGCGACATGCTAAGAAAGTACAACGTGAAACACGTAAATTTCAACGTTCTTACTAGTTCAAATTAGCTAGTTAGGCACTCCCTACGGCTTTACATCATCATTTTTATTGCTGCGGTAACAGACTCCTGGCCGCAGACCATCTTTATATTGTCTTTTGACATCAATCCAACCGGCTATGTCCTTTATTCCTCAATCATTTGTCGATGACCTGTTGGAGCGTAGTGACATCGTCGACTTGATAGATAGCCGAGTAAAACTGAAAAAGGCAGGTAAAGATTATTTAGCCTGCTGTCCTTTTCACGATGAAAAAACCCCTTCTTTTACCGTCAGTCGGGATAAGCAGTTTTTCCACTGTTTTGGTTGCGGCGCTAATGGTAATGCCATCAGCTTTATCATGGATTATGATCGGCTGACTTTTCCGGAAGCTATTGAATCGCTTGCAAAAACAATTGGAGTAGACGTTCCGCGAGAAGGAAGCGCTCAACAACAATCTCAACAAAAGGTTCATGAGAAGACACGTAAGTCACTTTACCGAATAATGGAATCGGTGAAAAATTATTATCAGCAGCAGCTCAAGCAACATAATCAACGTAAGATAGCGATTAATTACCTCAAGCGTCGCGGTTTAAACAGTGAAATAGTACGCAATTTTGGTGTTGGTTTTGCGCCACCTGGCTTTGATAACCTGGCAAATACACTCAACACCACCCATGGCGAAAACCAGTCGCTCTTATTGGAAGCCGGCATGTTGGTTGAAAATCAACAACAGGGCTTCTATGACCGTTTTCGCCACCGTATTATGTTCCCGATTCGCGATACTCGAGGTCGCGTTATTGCCTTTGGTGGCCGAGTTCTGGGTAACGACAAACC
The DNA here is from genome assembly GCA_964515805.1 of uncultured Cellvibrionaceae bacterium. GTDB lineage: Bacteria > Pseudomonadota > Gammaproteobacteria > Pseudomonadales > Cellvibrionaceae > CAZEUZ01. Next base: position 2,957 of record CAZEUZ010000185.1, read on the forward strand.
CAAGTATTTAAATTCCCCCGAAACCCGGTTGTTTCAAAAAAATAAAACCTTGTATGGTCTCTATGAAGCTCGTCAGAGTTGTCATCAACTAAAGCGGTTGATCGTGGTTGAAGGTTATATGGATGTAGTATCGCTGGCCCAATTTGGTATCCATTATGCAGTTGCCACACTGGGAACGGCTTGTGGCTCCCAGCATCTCCAGCAAGCCTTTCAATTTGTCAGTGAAATCGTTTTCTGTTTCGATGGTGACCGAGCGGGCCGTCAAGCAGCGCGCAGAGCTATGGAAAATACCTTGCCTATCATGGAGGATGGGCGTCAAGTCAAATTTCTCTATCTGCCTGAAGGCGAAGACCCGGACACATTAATTCGACAAGTAGGTGTTGAAAAATTCACTCATTTGATCGATCAATCATCACCATTAGAGAGTGTCTTATTTGATGAGTTGTCGCACGATTTAGATATACAGACAATGGAGGGCAGAGCGCGTCTTAGTAAATTGGCTGCACCATTGTTGAATCAGCTGCCTCGAGGCGTATATAGAGAACTCTGCTTTGCCCAATTGGCCAAACGTACCCAATTGAGCATGGATACGTTAATGGCTCTGCTCAATGAACTGCCTCAAAGTGGTTATCCTGCTGAAATCTCCGCAGTGAAGTTGACGAGTCAAACCAACGTCCACATAGAAAATGAATCTAGAATCACGGCGCCATCTTCTCAGTTGTCATCATCGCTGACAACTGCAAAGACAATGCTGCTTAGCCCCGGAGACTTAGCGGTTGTTTTACTTCTTTACCAACCAAAGTTGGCACAAAATATAACGAATATAGATGAGTTAAAAGACAGCCAAGATGCAAGTGTAAAATTGCTCTTAAAACTCATTGCGTTACTCAAGCAGCATCCGGAATTTTCCAGTGGACAAATACTCGGACACTGGCAGGGCGCCTACGGAGCCGAGGCGACGGCTAGGCTACAGATATTGATGAGCAAGATGGCATTATTTCACCGTGCCAGAGAGCTTTCCACGGTAGATCTCTTAAATCCTTTTAATCCATTGCAGGAATTTACCGATGTCTTAGATTATTTGAAAAAACACTTGAAACAAGAAGATTGCGACACCATTGTTCGAAAACTAAACCAAAAACCGTTTAGTGAATGGACCAATGAAGACAAGCAGCGTTATCGAGAGGCGACTAAAAATTTAAACCACTAGGGTCTTGTTGACAATTCACCAATTTAACTATTTCAAAGCAACGACTGAATCAGTTACAATTGCCGGTTTTCGTTTGCACTACCCTATATACTGTTATCAGGAGCTTGTATGTCTGACGGCATAGAACAGCAACAATCCCGTATTAAAGAATTGATCGTGCGTGGTAAAGAGCAAGGTTATCTAACCTACGCAGAAGTAAATGACCACCTGCCTGAAGATATTTCCGATCCTGATCAGGTCGAAGATATTATCCAGATGATCAACGACATGGGTATTCGTGTTTACGAAAGTGCGCCCGATGCCGAATCCTTGTTAATGACTGATGGCGAAAGTTCCGCCGACGAAATCGCCGCTGCCGAAGCGGCCGCTGCCCTGGCAGCTGTCGAAACGGAGGCCGGTCGAACTACCGATCCAGTTCGTATGTACATGCGTGAAATGGGTACGGTCGAATTGCTGACGCGAGAGGGCGAGATAGCCATCGCTAAACGCATAGAGGAAGGAACCAGTGAACTGTTGCAAGCCATAGCCTACTGGCCTGGTGCCGTCGAACTTATTATTGAAGAATACGAATTGATCGAGAAAGATGAGCGGCGTATGCCGGATGTTATCATCGGCTGGTTAGACCCTGAAGATCATGTGCCCCCTGCTGGTCCAATCACCTCTAAAAAAGCCGAGACTGATGATACTAATAGCGATGATGAGGATACAGTTGAAACAGGGGTCAACCCGGAAGAAGCTAAACAACGTTTCGGCAAGCTAAAAAAACAGTTACTTAAAACTACCAAACTTATTAGCAAACACGGTCGTGAGACAAAAGCTAGCGAAAAGGCTTTGGCAGAACTTGGCAATATCTTTAAATACTTCAAATTGCCGCCACGCCAGTTTGATCCAATGTATTCCAATGTCCGCACTGTACTCAGGCACATCCGTAAGGAAGAACGCGCCATCATGACATTGTGTGTACGCCAAGCAAAAATGCCACAAAAAACCTTTATCAAAGAATTTTTTGGCAATGAGACCAATGAAAATTGGATCTCGGAAATCATTAAGAAAAAACGTGATTACTCCGATAACCTTAAACTAGTTGAAGAAAATATCACGCGCTCACAGCGCAAATTGTCACAAATTCAAGAAGAAGTTGGCTTGTCACTATCGACAATAAAAGAAATTAACCGACACATGTCTATCGGTGAAGCACGTGCTCGAAGAGCCAAAAAAGAAATGGTAGAAGCGAATCTGCGCTTGGTTATTTCGATTGCGAAGAAGTATACTAATCGCGGTTTACAGTTTCTCGACCTGATTCAAGAAGGGAATATTGGATTAATGAAGGCGGTTGATAAATTTGAGTACCGTCGCGGTTATAAATTTTCAACCTACGCTACCTGGTGGATTCGCCAAGCAATTACGCGCTCTATTGCCGATCAGGCACGCACTATACGTATTCCGGTGCACATGATAGAGACGATCAATAAATTAAATAGAGTTTCGCGGCAAATGGTACAAGAAATGGGACGTGAGCCTACCCCTGAAGAACTGGGTGAACGTATGGAAATGCCGGAAGACAAGATTCGCAAGGTGTTGAAAATAGCCAAGGAACCGATTTCGATGGAAACACCTATCGGTGATGATGAAGACTCACACTTGGGAGATTTTATTGAAGATTCTTCTATTGTGTCACCTGTCGATTCAGCCACCGTTGAGGGGCTCACCGAAGCCACTCGGGACATCTTGGCGGGATTGACTGCACGTGAGGCCAAAGTACTGCGCATGCGCTTTGGCATAGACATGAATACCGATCACACGCTGGAAGAGGTCGGCAAACAATTTGATGTAACTAGAGAACGTATTCGTCAAATTGAGGCCAAAGCACTCAGAAAATTGCGCCATCCCACTCGCTCCGATCACCTGCGCAGCTTTATTGACGAGCAACACTAAATTGAACAAACACTATTTATCCCAACACAATGGCATATTTTTTACGTTATTTCGAAAAGTGTTGTAGTATGGCTGGCTAGTTTAAAAGAACGACTGTAATGAAAGTCTTCGGGCCCATAGCTCAGTTGGTTAGAGCATCCGACTCATAATCGGCAGGTCCCAGGTTCAAGTCCTGGTGGGCCCACCATTTTTACCTATCAATTAGTCGATTCGTTAAAAATATCGATGTCCCTATTATTATTGGCATTTTTTGAGATAGTGATTTCAAACCGAATCGGATGATTTATTCAGCTTCCAGCTTGACCAAATTATTAACCTGAAGCACGATCTTGTGCTATTGCCGAAAGTCATTGATTTAAGGACGTTCTGCTATTAGCACGACAGCGTGTGCGGCAATGCCTTCCTCGCGTCCAGTGAAACCCAAATGTTCAGTTGTCGTGGCTTTTATGTTAATGGCATCTTCGGTGGTGTTTAAATCTGACGCAATAATCGTTCGCATAGCAGGAATATCATTTGCCAACTTGGGTGCTTGGGCAATGACTGTAGCGTCGGCATTGACTAAGTAATATCCTTTGTCACCCACTTTAGCGTAGGCGTTACGAAGTAGCTTACGACTGTCCACATCTTTGAATAAAGGGCTGCTATCTGGAAAGTGTTGGCCGATATCGCCGAGACCCGCTGCACCGAGTAGTGCATCAGTGAAGGCGTGTAACAGTACATCACCATCAGAGTGAGCCAGGATGCCGACTCGATGAGGGATCGTCACACCACCGATAACCAACTTATCTCCGGGACCAAAGCGGTGAACATCGTAACCGTGACCAATTCGCTGTTTCATCACAACCGGTTACTCTGCTGTTGCCGTAAGATAAATTCGGCAAGACGAAGATCTTCCGAATGAGTAATCTTGATGTTATCTTTACGACCAGGTAACACCTTTGGCATATAACCTCCTATTTCAACGGCTGAAGCGTCATCCGTTATCGAAACACTATCAGAGACAGCCCGAAGCAGGCATCGATACAACAAATCATAACGAAATACTTGAGGTGTCTGAGCACGCCAAATTGTGTGTCGGTCCAGTGTAGAACTGATTCGTTGGTCAGCTACTTGTTTCAAGGTATCGTCACTGGCAACAGCCAATATGCCGCCAATCTCCTCCCCACCCAGAGTTTCCAACATAGACTCGACTGTTTCAGTCATTATGCAAGCACGAGCGGCATCATGTATCAGTACCCAATCCTTTTTTTGCGCCTGTTTACGAATATGTTTTAAAGCTTCCAAGACGGAAAGGCTGCGTTCTTCGCCTCCAATAACCGTTTGTATTCTAGGGTCCTGAGAACAACTTAGCGTTTGCCAGTGTCGATCTTCAGCATGGAGGCTGACAATAATTTTCTCCACATTATCTAGCGATAAAAGTTTCTCGAGTGTTATTTCAATAACAGTGTGATCAAGCAAAGGCAGATACTGTTTGGGCAAATCGGCATCCATGCGGGAACCTCTGCCGGCAGCTGGAACGATAATCCAAAGAGACTCTTCAGGTTGCCGCTGCTGCATATCAGTTTGAAGGTTCTACTACCATAAAAAAAGTCTCGCCTTGTTTTATCATCCCCATTTGTTCTCGAGCGCGTTCTTCAATGAGCCCGTCACCCGACTTTAATTCTTCTACTTCCAGGGCTATGATACGATTCTGTTCTTCTAACACTTCATTCTTGGTTTGCTGTTGATCTATTTGCCGTTGCAATTCAAGTTGATGAGCTACGCTGCCCTCACCTACCCATAATCGATATTGCAAGCTGACTAGTAGGATAAAGAGAACAACAACAATCCATTTCATAATAGCTTAAGCGTTGAAATTTATAGCCTGCAAATAATCAAACTCATAGGCCTATTTATTAAATTCCGCCTTGCCGCGATATGCTGCCTCATTGCCCAATTCGGCTTCAATCCTCAATAGACGATTATATTTTGCAACCCGGTCAGAGCGGCAAAGAGAGCCTGTTTTAATTTGACCGGCGGCAGTGGCGACGGCAAGATCGGCGATGGTTGTATCTTCTGTCTCGCCCGATCTGTGGGAAATAACGGCAGCGTAATCGGCATCCTTAGCCATTTGGATGGCATCTAAGGTTTCAGAAAGCGAGCCAATTTGGTTGAATTTAATCAAAATAGCATTGGCGATATGTTGATCAATGCCCTTTTTTAAAATTCGAGTGTTGGTAACAAACAAATCATCGCCTACTAGCTGTACCCGATCACCGATTTTCTTCGTTTGATAATCCCAACCGTCCCAATCAGACTCGTCACAGCCGTCTTCGATAGAAATAATTGGGTACTGATCACACAGTTTCGACAAATAATCACTGAATCCTTCGGAACTATATACCTGGCCTTCGCCTTTTAAGTTGTATTCACCATCCTGATAAAATTCGGAGGCGGCGCAGTCCAATGCCAGAGTGACGTCGGTGCCAAGTATGTAACCGGCTTTTTCAGTGGCAATTTTAATAACTTCTAGCGCCTCCGCATTGGAAGAGAGATTGGGCGCAAAACCCCCTTCATCGCCTACGGCTGTACTTAATCCTTTATGCGAAAGTACCTTTTTTAGCGAATGGAAAATTTCAGCGCCAATCTGCAGTGCTTCGGCAAACGTTGTCGCCGCTATCGGTTGAATCATAAATTCCTGAATATCGACATTATTGTCGGCATGTTCACCACCATTGAGAATATTCATCATCGGTACCGGCATAGTGTATTTCCCGGCGGTGTTATTAATAGCTGCAATATGCTGATAGAGTGGTATGTTTTGTGCGGCAGCCGCTGCTTTGGCGTTAGCCAGTGATACCGCTAAAATAGCGTTGGCACCTAATACAGATTTATTTTCAGTGCCATCCATATCAATCATGGCTTTGTCGATCATTCGTTGATCAACAGCGTCCTTATTCATCAATGTAGTTTTAATCCTGGTGTTAATGTTTTCCACTGCATTGAGTACGCCTTTACCCAAGTAACGATTCGAATCGTTATCCCGCAGCTCTAATGCTTCCCGAGAACCGGTAGAAGCGCCGGAAGGCGCACAGGCGGAACCAACGGCACCGTTATCCAAAATAACATCGGCATTGACGGTGGGGTTACCACGTGAATCCAATACTTCAAAAGCCTTAATATCAACAATTTTCGTCATTTTTCGAATCTCCGTGTAGAGGCGTCAATCATTTTAATTAATATTAGAATTAACAGTAGATAGTTACTGAGAAAAGCTACTCTATAGTTAATTCAGGCAACTGTTTTACCACGTTGTCTACCGCTTTCATCTGTATTAAAAAAGGTTCTAATTTGTCCAATGGCAAAGCACTGGGGCCATCGCATTTGGCACGATCAGGTTCTGGATGTGCTTCCAAAAATAAGCCGGCCAAGCCTATCGCTAGACCGGCGCGAGCAAGCTCTACTATCTGGTCGCGACGTCCACCCGACGCTTCGGCGCTAGGGTCGCGATATTGCAATGCATGGGTTGCATCAAAAATCAACGGTGCACCATCGCTAATAGCCTTCATAACACCGAAGCCCAGCATATCGACAACAAGGTTATTGTAACCAAAACAACTACCTCGTTCACATAACAATAATTTATCATTACCGCATTGCTGAAACTTTGCAATAATATTACTTATTTGGTCAGGGCTAATAAATTGTGGTTTCTTGATATTAATAACTGCTTGCGTATTTGCCATTGCCACGACCAGATCCGTCTGCCTCGCCAAGAAAGCCGGTAACTGAATAATATCGCAAATCTCTGCCACCGGATCTACTTGATTTACTTCGTGCACGTCGGTAATCACAGGTACCTGAAAGGTATCTTTAATTTCTTCCAATATTTTTAAACCGCTTTCCAGCCCCGGCCCTCGATAGGAATCAATAGAAGAGCGATTGGCCTTGTCGAACGATGCTTTAAAAATATAGGGTATATGCAACTTGTCGGTGATGCGAATATAGTGCTCGGCAATTTGTAGCGCAAGATCACGTGATTCCAATACGTTCATGCCACCTATAAGCACAAAAGGCTTATCGTTAGCGATATTGATGTTGCCTACTTGAATGACTTTCGCTTTCATTAATTTAAGTCACCGGTTTTTGTTGAGAATGTTTTATTGCCGCTTCGACAAAACTGGTAAATAGGGGGTGGCCATCCCTTGGAGTCGAGGTAAATTCCGGGTGAAACTGACAGGCGATAAACCAGGGATGAGTGGGAATTTCTATCATTTCTACAAGACTCTTATCTGCTGACCAGCCACTGATTTTTAGTCCTGCCGATTCCAGTTTATCCGCATAGTTGCTGTTGAATTCATAGCGGTGGCGGTGCCGTTCAAAAATAGTGTCACTCTCATAGATAGCACCCGCCTTAGAGTCGGTAACCAGATGACAGGTTTGGCTACCGAGACGCATTGTCCCACCCAAATGAGAATCGTCATCTCGCAGCTCACGCTGACCCGATGTCGAGATCCATTCAGTAATCAAGCCAATAACAGGGTGCGCTGTTTCTCTGTTAAATTCAGTACTATTGGCGTCAGTCAGACCAGCGACATTGCGTGCAAATTCGATAATAGCAGAGTGCATGCCTAAACATATGCCGAGATAGGGGATGTCATTTTCCCTAGCGTAGCGAACAGCGGCTAATTTGCCTTCAAGACCGCGGTTACCGAAACCACCGGGTACCAATATCGCATCGACACTCTTCAATAAATCGACACCATGAATTTCTACGTCTTCAGCATTGATGTGACTCACTCTTACATGTGTGCGCATATGAATGCCTGCATGAATCAACGCTTCATTTAATGATTTATAGGCATCGGGCAATTCTGTATATTTGCCTACCATAGCGATGGCAATTTCCTGTTCGGGATGCAATTTTCGCTCTACAACACCGTCCCATTCAGCTAAGTCAGCGGGTGATGCCGAAATACCAAAATTTTCAAGAATGATATTGTCAAGCTCCTGTTCCATTAACAATCGTGGTACAGAATAGATCACTTTTGCATCGGGAAGTGGCACTACCGCCCGTTGTTCGACATTGGTAAACAGGGCAATTTTTCGCCGTGAGTCTTCATCGATCATTTGCTCTGAACGGCATAACAATACATCGGGTTGCAAACCAATAGAACGCAACTCCTTTACCGAATGCTGTGTCGGTTTAGTCTTAGTTTCACCGGCGGTACTGATATAAGGCACCAACGTAAGATGAACCAACTGTGTTTTTTTAGCGCCTAACTCTACCGTCAGCTGTCGCACTGCTTCCAAAAATGGCTGTGATTCAATATCGCCAACAGTCCCACCAATTTCTATTAATGCGATATCAGCTGTTGAGGCACCATCAATAATGCGTCGTTTGATCTCATCGGTAATATGTGGAATTACTTGTACCGTACCTCCTAAGTAATCTCCGCGGCGTTCTTTCTGTAATACGGTCTCGTACACTCGTCCGGCAGTAAAGTTATTGCGCTTGGTCATTTTGGTGCGCAAAAATCTTTCATAGTGACCAAGATCCAGATCTGTTTCCGCCCCATCTTCTGTCACAAATACTTCCCCGTGTTGAAAAGGACTCATAGTGCCAGGATCTACATTGATGTAAGGATCGAGCTTGAGTATGGTGACAGTTAAGCCACGAGCTTCGAGAATGGCGGCTAACGATGCCGATGCAATGCCTTTACCCAGGGAAGAGACTACACCGCCGGTGACAAAAATATAATTGGTCATTCAATACACTTAATATCTAGTTGCTATCTATCATTAAAGCTAATAAGGTAATGTCAAAAAATAAACGTAAGCAAGTAATCACGCATCAGAAAACTTAGCCAAAGTAGAGACTGAATTGACTATTTCATTGCCTTTGCAAAAGCAGCCAAAAACTATTTGTATTTTACGGTTGTCTGCGATTGGCGATGTCATGCATGTCTTGCCAATTATCCACAATTTACAAAAACATTGGCCGCGAACAAAAATAACCTGGATTATTGGTCGCACGGAAGCGCAGTTAGTGGCAGGTCTACAAGACGTAGAGTTTATCATTTTTGACAAATCAAAGGGAATGAAAGTTTACCTGGAGCTCTACAGGCAACTGCAAACTAGGCAATTCGATGTATTGCTGCATATGCAGGCCGCATTGCGAGCCAGCTTAGCCAGTTTGCTGGTTAAATCATCGATTAAGGTGGGATTTGACCGTGTACGCGCTGTCGATATGCAATGGCTATTTACCAATCATCGTATTGCCGCAATTGAACGCCAGCATGTTTTGGACGGATTTTTTGAATTTATCGACGTCCTGGGCGTAACCGGTCATGAGCTGCAATGGCCTATGGTGATACCTTCGGAATCAGCAGCCATAGTTAACGATTATTTTAATCAACGACCATTGCTAGTAATTAACCCTTGTACCAGTCAACGACGACGCAATTGGCGGGACTGGTATCCGAGATACTATGCGAGAGTTATTGATTATGCCTTAACTCACTACGATCTTCAGATAGCACTAACAGGCGCTGATATTCAACGCGAACACATTATGGCTAATACTATTTTGGGCAAGGTTTCTCAGAAAAATAAAGTTCGTGTTACTAATTTGGTCGGCAAAACAAATCTCAAAACACTGGCCGCAATATTGCAACGAGCTGATGTTGTTATTTCTCCGGATACCGGCCCGGCCCATATAGCCAATGGATTGGGAACGCCTGTTATCGGTCTTTACGCCACCTCAAATCCAAAACGCACAGGGCCTTACTTTTCGCAGTGGACAATCAATAAATATCCGCAAGCTTTGGAGATGCAGGGACTAAATGAAAAACAAGTAAAGTGGGGTCGCCGCGTACGTGACCCGAAGGCATTGGATTTAATTACAGTAAAGGATGTTATTGAACAGCTTGATAAGCTGTTCAATAGGTGATGTAAAAAATTTTAAAAAGGTGGGGCACATAGTCTGCCCCACCAATATTTATAGGGCTTTGCCTACTCTTGTTCTATCAGCTTCCAATGACTACCAGAGCCTAGATTAGCCGCGGCGCTTTTAATAGCTGCATTTTCAGCTTTTGAACCGGCAGTGTTTATGGACTGTCCAGTGCCTTTGCTTTTAAGTTGAATATAACCATCATCCAACTCGAGTTTCTGCCACAGCGCATTGTCTCCCAGCTCATCTGTCTGTTCTAACGGTTGATTTTGGCCTGCTATTCCCGATATAAATAGCTGTGATTGTTTACTGAGAATTTGGTAGAAACCGTCACCCGCGTCAATGAGTTCCCATAGCCCATTGTCACCACTGGGCGCTGATTGCTGCTTCAATCCAGATCCGCTCTCCGTTGAACCGTCAGTAGAAATATAATAACCACTTTTCTTGTTTTCAATTTGGTAATAAGTTTTGTCTTCGCCACAAGCAGCAATAAGAACACCTAAGGCGGCAACGCATATCATTGCTAATATATTATTTGGACCTTTCATTATTTTTCCTCACGGTTGATTTCTAAAAAGAGTAGATAAATTGAATATTGTTTATTAAAGTTTCCAAGAACTCGAAGCTAGCAAAAATTTTATTAAATGGCAAATTTGACTCCGCGAATAGCGTCATTCAAAAGTCGAAATAGATGCGACATTTTTTCATGGTTTAGATTGGTTGACATAGCAACTTGGAAGGTTCAGTATTCGGCGTGAGCGTCAAAATTCAAATAAAGTCAGCTATCTCTTTAAGCTCAATGAACCTGAGCAGATGGCCGTTTTAATTAGAACTTTGGCATTCTTCATTCAAATTGAAAAGTAATTGAAATTACTGACCAATTAATAACTAAAATGGGAGAATATGTTTTGAATAGAGTAAAAACTACCAAACTAGATAGCAAATCATTTGACCTAATCGACAAGATTAAAAATAGCCTGTCCTTTTCTCGGTTGTGCGTAATAACTGCAGTCTTCAGTATGGCGATTTTTAACGTTTCTTGCTCTGATGAGCCTGCGGAAGAGCTAAAAGAAGAAACGGCATCCGCTCCTGCTCCAGATCCTGCTCCTGCTCCAGATCCTGCTCCAGATCCTGTCAAGAAGGAAGTGTGTTTGTACCAGCACAAAGACTACAAAGGATGGGAAAAATGCTATAGCTCGGATCAGCCTAAATTTAAGCAGTTGGGCATTAATGACCAGGTGTCTTCTTTGAAGGTTAAAGGTGGCGCTGAAGCAAGACTCTTTCAACACCACGATTATCAGGGTTTCAAACGAGTGTATAAAAATAATACACCATGGGTTGGAGCAGATAATGACAAATTCTCATCCTTAAAAGTCAGATAATTGAAAACGTATGGAGCGGTGAACCCGTTTGTCCAGCGGTTCACCGCCCTCTGTAACTGTTAAAATTTATCTTTGGTTGAATTATAAGTCTTATTGCAAATCCAAATCGTAATCCACAATTACCGGCAGGTGGTTAG
>CAZEUZ010000186.1:0-2989 GCA_964515805.1 uncultured Cellvibrionaceae bacterium
TTCAATCCCTTGAACCGTGCTGCCAAAACGAAAAAGGCGTTGAGTATCTTCAATATGCATTATTGCTAAATGCTGATCAACTTGGGCGCCCACTTCAAAAATGCCGACGACAGTCAGTTGTTTGACTCGCGGGAAAATACCCGCTGGCGTAATAGATACCTGTGGTAACGTCAGAATAATATTGCTGCCAACAGTTACCGAGAGATAATTTGCCGTTAAACGCCCGAGGACAACGCCGAATTCTCCCGGTTGCAAATCAGTCAGCTTGCCGACAACCATATAATCTTCAATGTCGGATACATTATTACTATTGTTTACGTTATCGTTATTGATCATTATGCCGCGGATATCGATGCCACGTGTGCCGCGACGATTGACGAGCATGCCGTATCCTGAAATGTAGGGAGCGCTAGCCAGTACAGCGGGATGTTCCTCAACAATAGCTGATAACGCCTGCCAATTATCCAATGAGGGTAATTTGTCGATAAAACCGTGTGGTACGACGCTTAAGATGCGAGATTTGATTTCCCGGTCAAATCCGTTCATCACTGATAATACGATGACCAGCGCCATGGCGCCCAGTGTCATACCCAACAGTGAAAAACCACTGACAAAAGAAATAAATTGATTGCGACGCTTAGCGCGTATATAGCGTAAGCCAACGAATACAGAGATATTATTTAGCACAATTTGGCTTGATTTTTTTGGATTTCAAATGCTGATCGGCGTTTACAGTGGGTTGGAAGAATGAAATTGGGTAAACCAACTTTCCAGAATCAATCTCGCCGCAATAGAATCGATACAATGTTTGCGGTAGTCACCATCATGGTTTCTTTGTTTGGCGATCTCTTTGGCTTCGACACTAGAAAGCCGTTCGTCCATATAAGATACGGTTAAACCGAAACGTGCTTCCAATCGGCGGCCAAATTTACCGGCGCGTTGACTGAGATCACTGTCGGTGCCATCCATATTCAGCGGCAGGCCCACAACCAATTGCTGAGGTTGCCATTGTTTAAATAGTTCGGCTACCGTTTGCCAATTTGGAACGCCGTCATGTGCTTTTAGTGGCGCCAGTTCTCGCCCGGTACCGGTCAACGATTGGCCGTAGGCAACGCCGATAGATTTGGTGCCAAAGTCGAAGCCGACAGCTGTTATGGTGACGCTGTTGTTGTCATTTTTATGCATGTCCTGCTTGGCTGGCAATCAAATTCATGTCGATGCCCAGTGGTTGTGCGGCAGCAGTCCATCGCTGTTCGATGGGAGTGTCAAAAATAATGTGTTGATTGGCGGGTAGGGTAAGCCAGCTGTTGTTGATCATTTCGTCTTCTAACTGACCAGCGTTCCAACCAGCGTAACCGAGCGTGATCAGAAACTTATCAGGTCCACGGTTATTTGCTATATCCTCCAGTACATCTTTAGAAGAGCTAATGCTGACGGTGTCGGAGATGGTTAATGTAGATTCCCATGATTTTTCATTGGAGTGCAGTATAAAACCTCGTTCAGTTTGTACCGGGCCGCCGGAAAATAAAGATGTTTCACCGATAGCAGCGTCATATTTTACGTCCATCTGATCAAGCAAGTCGCCCAAGGTGATTTTGGTCGGTTGATTGACAACTAAACCGATAGCGCCATCAGCGCTGTGTTCACAAATATAAGCAACTGATTGAGAGAAGTTGGAGCCTTTGAGTGAAGGCATAGCAATTAAAAAATGATTGCTGAGCCCTTCGAACTGCTCATTGGTTTGCGTCTGTTTTATATCTTCGTAATTCATTCTTGTAAGTATGAAGGCTTTACCGAGAAAAACAAGTAAAGCCATGAACTCCATCGCACTGCGTATAAACGTCAACTACTGACAATTCAGGTGCTTTTGTGACAAATTTTGTCACCTGCTAATTTCAATAAAATACGGTAAAATTTTACAACCCATTGATAGTTATTAGTTTTTTAAAGTTGGCATGGATTGTGTAGTACTTTAGATGTAGACGTGAAACATTCACATCAGATTTCTAAATTAACTGAAACTTCTAAGGAGTTCATCATGAAAACACTACAACAAGGTTTCACCCTGATCGAATTAATGATTGTGGTTGCTATTATTGGTATCTTAGCGGCGGTGGCGTTGCCTGCTTATCAGGATTACACAGAGCGTGCTCGCGTTTCGGAAGTTGTTTTGGCTGCTTCAGCTTGTCGCACTTCAATTACTGAGGTTATTCAGACAGCGACCGTACTGCCTGGTGCAAACAACTGGGGTTGTGAGTCTGCCACCGCAACTAGCAAGTTCGTAGCTTCTATTGCTACAGATGCTAATGGTATTGTTACTGTGACTTCCCAGAACTTGAACAACCAGGTTGATATTCGTCTTGCACCTTGTATGAATGGCACCGCGACTACATTTGCTACTTGTACTGCTCCAACAGCTGCTACCCTTGGCGATCCGGTTGCTACATGGATTTGTGGTCCTACTGCTGCCGCTGCTACTGCTAATCTTTCAAAATACTTGCCTGGCTCTTGTAGAGCTACTTAAGACTTAACCCTGATAAGGCCATTCGATTATCGAATGGCCTTTTTTATTGCGTGTAATATTGGCTTGATTTATCTCATTATTGCTTTAATTCTCTCAATAATTCCCCGATTAGCTTCCGGAAATGGATAATTACCAAATTCCTCAATCTTGATCCAACGTACAGCTTGGCCTTCATTACCTTTAGCAGTTCCTGTAAATTCAGTGACTTGCCATACATCCAATAGAATCTGTTTATCGTTATAATTGTGGTTGACCGTCATTAGCGACGATGCCGTGACGACTTCGATACCAAGTTCTTCTTCTAGTTCGCGATCCAGCGCTTGACGAACGGTTTCGCCGGTTTCAACCTTGCCGCCGGGAAATTCCCAACAACCGCCTTGATGCTTGTGCTCGGCGCGTTTGGCGATCAGGATTTGTTGCTGTAGATTGTAGATAATGCCTACCGCTACGTGAATGGTTTTCATA
>CAZEUZ010000187.1:0-6210 GCA_964515805.1 uncultured Cellvibrionaceae bacterium
ATCACCACCTAATTGCTGGTATTCATGATGTGGTGACACCAACGGATCAAACTGATTCAAACCGTTATATCGGTAACTCGACCACGGATATTCTGATGGGTGCTCTACCATATCCGCTCTCACAGGATTGAGTTCTATGTACCTCATACAGAGCAGTAGATAACGCTCTGAATCAATCAAGCTCGCTTTGTAACGGCCCTCCCATAAAGTACCTGTTCGCTCGTAGGTATGGTTAAAATACTGAACATAATACCGCCCAAGCATTTGCATCATTTTTGAGATACCCTCCCCCAGTGAGGGCGTCACCAACAAATGGACATGGTTGGTCATCAATACATAAGCATGAACAGCACATTGATGCTTTTTCGATGCATCACAAAGTTTGTTGCGAAAAAACTGATAATCCTCATCCGCATAGAACACCGGATCTCGATTATTTCCCCTCAAAATAACGTGCTGAGGTTCTCCCGGCTTGATAAACCTTGGTAGCCTTGCCATGTTAATCCTCTGAGCAAGCAAAGCCTGAAGGTTATACCGATTGTACTGGAAAATCAATCGAGTCTGACCCCATTCATTGATTTTATTAAACCTTTATCTTCAAGGGTTTCAGGACGTTTTGGGATTACTTGGTATTGGGAAATGGTGCCCAGAGGCGGAATCGAACCACCGACACGAGGATTTTCAGTCCTCTGCTCTACCAACTGAGCTATCTGGGCTTGTAGAAGTGTTTTTGGCCTTACTTATCATTGTCATTTTAATGACCAACACGCGACAAGGAACGTATTAAAACCGCTCAAGCGTAAGTAGTCAATACTGGCCAATTGATTTAACGTAATGTTTCTACCCAATACTTACATCCACTGAGGTTTGATAACAACAAGCAACACGATAATAATGAGTAATACAACTGGGAATTCGTTAAACCAACGGTAAAATATATGGGATCGCTTATTATTATCCGCACAGAATTGCTTCCAGTAGTAGATGCATAAATGATGGTAAATCACCAACACAATAACGCACGCACATTTTAACCAAAACCACGCCTGCTGCTGGTAGTAGGACCAATTATAACCAGCCAACCAAACGCCAAAAATCAACGTAGCAATCATTGATGGCATACCGATACCGCGCAACAGTTTTCTCTCCATGATTTTAAATCGCTCTTTGCCAATCGTATCGCGTTGATCGCACATAGCGTGGTAAACAAATAGTCTTGGTAGATAGAAGAGTACGGCGAACCAGCAGACAACAGAAATAATGTGAAGAGATTTGATCCAGAGCATAGCGTGGGATAGCGTTCGAATAGTTTAATTAAAACTAGCTAAGGATACATAAGAATTCGGCTTCATCAATGTATTTTTCTCATTGATTGCGCAATTGCTGTTGGATGTTATGAATGAAACGAGACTGCTTAGTTTTGTTCCATGCCGGTGTATTTTTTTGGGCGATCATACTATCAGTCTGTGCCTGTGCACTGCGGGTTAGCTCCGGAATCAAGGCGGCTTCGGGGAGATTGGTCCAGTATTTCTTGGGCATCTCCGATTGCATGGCTTTTAACTTTAGGCGGGCTGGGTTAAAAATATGTTGATAGTAAGTTAGCCATAATTGCTCCAGTTCATCTTCTATATTGGGTGGTTTTTTCAAACCTTCGGTAAAATACAGCTGCTTTAAATCCCAGTGGGCACAGGTATCAGGCGTTAGTATAGACCATTGGATATTGCTGAAACGTTTAACGAAAAAAGAAGCTTTTGACGGAACGATTAAATGTTCCGGCTCAAACCAGGCAACGTAGCGCGTGTTATTCTGATTCGGAACAGATTTGTCGTCTATAACTTCCTTAAAACGTACAAATGCCGCCATTTTATGGCAGTCGCGGTTGACGGCTTTTTGCATGGACAGCAACTGCGATACATCCTCATCTATCGGACTACGAAGCAGTCGTTTATTTTCAAATAACAGCCGCCAGGCGACGCGATAGAGCAGTGGCCATCTACGTCGATCACGAAAGCAGCTAGCTTTCTCGGCAAGAGGATAAAAACTTTTGGGTAATTTCAACTCCGGATGAAGAATCGGTAAGTCTTTATGGTTGCTCGTAGAGGCGTTAGCAAAGAGTGATTGCTGCCGATCAGTTTCCCAGTTTATGTCTGTCGGCACAATCCCGCGTTGCAGCATAGCGCGCGCCTGTTTTCTCCATTGGGAGAAATTATCGATATCGATAGAAAACATAACGTTTATTACATTCTTCCGTGTGTGTTGAATTCATCTTTTTTCTGGATTCTGTGGCTAGGTTGCAAGATGACTGTTAAATATTTCACTAAAATAAACTGAGTTGTTGGTCATTGTTACGGATCCGTCGACTCGATAAACAGTGCCTTAAATTAGCTTGATCCAATTGGCGGTTGGCAGGATTGTGATCTAGAGTAGCGACAAAAGGGCCCACTTTTTTTACCGACAAACCACATTTCTTCAAATCGTCAAAGCGCAGCCGTCTGAACTTGCGCACCTGTAGAATGCGGTTAACGCCGATAGCACCGATGCCGGGAACGCGCAACAGTATCTCCTTGGCGGCACGATTGATGTCTACCGGGAACCAATCCCGATGACGCAGAGCCCACGCCAGTTTGGGATCGATATCTAAATCCAGCATACCGGCTTGATCTCCATCATCACTGTGATTTTCAGTGATTTCACTAACGTCAAAACCGTAAAAGCGCAGTAACCAGTCGGCCTGATAAAGACGATGTTCTCGCACCAGTGGCGGCGCTTGCGCCGGCAGCACACGGGTTGCATTAGGGATGGGACTATAAGCCGAATAATAGACGCGCCGCATTTGATATCGCTGATAGAGATTGTATGACAAAGTCAGTATCTTGGCGTCGGACGAGTTATCTGCACCGATAATCATCTGGGTACTCTGACCAGCGGGGGAATAGATAAAACCACTCATTCTTTGTTTTCTGCTAGATGAGTTGACACCAATACGCCTGCGGTTGCGGCGGCTCTCTTTTGATTCATCGATGTGCTCTTTTAACTGGCGCATGGATTGATGAATAGTGACCGGATTTTTCTCCGGCGCGTAGCGGGCGAGCGAGGCGTTAGAAGGCAGCTCGATATTAATACTGAGGCGATCAGCGTAGAGACCTGCCTGCCGCAGTAATTCAGTACTGGCTTCGGGAATAGTTTTCAAGTGGATATAGCCACGAAAATCTTCCTCGACCCGCAGTTTCTTCGCCACCATCACCAATTGCTCCATGGTGTAATCCGACGATTGAATAATCCCAGAACTCAAAAATAACCCTTCGATATAATTGCGTTTATAAAAACCGATAGTCAATTTGACCACTTCGTCGATACTGAAACGTGCCCGTTTGACTGGGCTTGAAACCCGATTGATGCAGTAGCTGCAATCGTAAATACAGAAATTGGTCAACAGTATCTTTAACAGTGAAATGCAACGCCCATCCGGTGCGTAACTATGGCAGATACCCATGCCCGCCGATGTTGAGCCAATACCTTTACTGCCCTGATTATGTTGTTTACCCTTTTGACTATCTCGCTTAATTGTTCCGCTGCTGGCGCAAGAGGCGTCATACTTAGCGGCATCCGCTAACACAGCCAGTTTCTCACTAAACTTTCTACGTTCTATTTTAGTTTCCATTTTTTGATGTTTATTTCATTGATGATTACTTTGTGCTGTATATAATTACAGTATAAAGTAACATTTACAAAATATCATGTAAAAGGTCTGGCGCCGCCAAAGAGCAAGGGTAAAATTGCGAGACGTTGACGCCCAACTAGACAGGCACTGGGTTTGGCAGTAAAGTGAAATCAGCTTAAGAAATGTTTTGCAAGGAGGCATCATGTCATTAGCTATTGTCAACACGCGCGCCAAGATAGGTATCGAGGCGCCGCCTGTCACCGTCGAAGTTCACTTGTCCAATGGCCTGCCGGGCCTCTCCATCGTCGGCCTGCCGGAAACCGCAGTTAAAGAAAGTAAAGACCGCGTTCGCAGTGCGCTTATCAACAGTCAATTTGAATTTCCCGCGCGCCGTATCACTATCAATCTGGCGCCCGCGGATATTCCCAAAGATGGCAGCCGCTTCGATCTTCCCATCGCCATTGGTATCTTAACGGCTTCTAATCAATTGCCGGCAAAATCTATCCACGGCCGCGAGTTTATCGGTGAGCTCGCACTCTCCGGCGAACTGCGCAGTATTATCGGAATATTGCCCGCCGCCATTGCCTGTGGTCGGCAGCAGCGTCAATTATTCGTGCCCACGGCTAACGCCGAAGAGGCAGCACTGAGCCAGACAACGGAAGTTTACGGCGCTGATAATTTATTGGCAGTTTGCGCTCACTTACAAAATCAAACACAACTGGCTACTACAGTCTTCTCACCACCTCAAGTGATCGTAGACCTACTGGATCTTGAAGATGTTGTGGGGCAAATACTGGCAAAACGCGCCTTGGAAGTCGCTGCCGCAGGAGCGCATAATGTGTTATTTTACGGGCCACCCGGAACGGGTAAAACCATGCTCGCTACTCGCTTAGTCGGTATTTTACCGCCACTGACTAATACACAAGCGTTGGCTGTTGCCACCATTTATTCTCTCAGTGGTCAGGCTAAGCAACCTTGGCAATTGCCGCCCTACCGCACACCGCACCATACCGCCTCTGCCGTAGCGTTGGTGGGTGGCGGCAGCAAACCCAAACCCGGAGAGATTTCACTGGCTCATCATGGCGTGTTATTTCTCGACGAGCTACCCGAGTTTCAACGCAATGTATTAGAAGTATTGAGAGAACCATTGGAATCTGGCCAAATTAGCATTTCTAGAGCGAGTGCTCAGGTGAAATTCCCCGCCCAATTTCAACTGATTGCAGCGATGAATCCCTGCCCTTGCGGTTACTTAACCAGCCGTAACCCTCGTCATGTCTGCCACTGTACTGCCGATCAAGTGCGTCGCTATCGTCAAAAAATATCCGGCCCATTGTTAGATCGCATCGATCTGCATGTGCCCGTCAACAATCTATCGGGCGCCGATCTGCAACAACTGCCTAAGGGCGAGACTACAACGACCAT
Source organism: uncultured Cellvibrionaceae bacterium (assembly GCA_964515805.1). Classification (GTDB taxonomy): domain Bacteria; phylum Pseudomonadota; class Gammaproteobacteria; order Pseudomonadales; family Cellvibrionaceae; genus CAZEUZ01. Next base: position 5,084 of record CAZEUZ010000187.1, read on the forward strand.
CAGACAGCGTGTATTGCAAGCCAGAGAGAGACAACAACAACGCCAACAAAAAACTAACGCCCAATTGACGCATAAAGACATCGAGCATTATTGCGTTATTGGAAAAAAAGAAAAAACCCTACTCAATAACGCTATGGAAAAATTAGGCTTATCCGCCCGCGCCTACCACCGTATTTTAAAAACAGCGCGAACGCTGGCAGACTTGGCGGATGAAACACATATTGGCAGCACTCATATCAGCGAAGCTATTGCTATGCGCAATTTTGATAGAAAGATCGCAAGCAAAGGCACGGGATAAGTATTTTTCAATAGCTGATTAATAGCCAACTAGGATTTTCAATAGACTTAATATACAATGCGCTGCTGTTCCAGATACAGTCTACACAGTCCGTGTTTAGAAATACGGACGGTTCGTCTGAAACAATAGAGGCGCGGTGGCAGAGTGGTCATGCAGCGGACTGCAACTCCGTGTACGCCGGTTCGATTCCGACCCGCGCCTCCATTTTTGCCCGGTTGGTGGAATTGGTAGACACACAAGACTTAAAATCTTGCGATCGTTTAGATCGTCCCGGTTCAAGTCCGGGACCGGGCACCACTTCACAGTTTTATCACATCCAATATCGTCCAGAAATCTTTATAAAATAAGGATTTTTTACTAAAGTTACTCCATTCCCGTCCAATAAAATCTGTTGCCATCCGGTGCTACTTGGTGCTACATTTGGTGCTATCTTGGTTCAATTTATAAAAGTAGCACCATGACAAGCATAATTATCACCAAAGACCTGCAAATTAGACAGCTGCAATCAGGCGAGAAAGACACTTGGTATCCATTAGTCAACGGCAAAGGTTTGCGCCTATTGGTAAAAGCGACTGGCCAAAAATATTGGCGTTTGAAATACCGCTTTGCAGGCAAGCAAAAAACACTGGCTTTGGGGGTGTACCCTGAAGTGTCGTTGAAAGAAGCCAGAGAGCACGTCGACGAAATCAAACAGTTGATTAAACAAGGTGTTGACCCATCTATAGAACGCAAAGCCAAAAGACGCCAGAGTGTCGTTGATTCCGGCAATCTCTTTGAATCAGTCACTGAGGAATGGTGGCAACATCAAAAAGGCACCTGGACAGCCGAC
>CAZEUZ010000188.1:0-2964 GCA_964515805.1 uncultured Cellvibrionaceae bacterium
TGAGTAAGCGCCTGTACTGACTCCATCTTTACCGTAGATTATTTCTTCTGCAATCCGCCCACCATATAAAGTAGCGATATCACCCAGTAGTTTGCGACGACTTTCACTGATGCGGTCAGCCTCTGGCAAAAAATGGGTAACCCCCAAGGCGCGACCTCTAGGTATGATGGTCACTTTATGAATGGGGTCGTGTTCTTCGGATAAGTAACCGACGATTGCATGCCCTCCCTCGTGATAAGCCGTCGCTTCTTTTTCCTTTTCAGTCATCACCATGGTCTTGCGCTCGACACCCATGAGCACCTTATCACGCGCCTTGTCAAACTCCTCCATGGTGACTATCCGTCTGTTACCGCGCGCGGCAAATAGAGCGGCCTCGTTGACAAGATTGGCTAGATCGGCACCGGAAAATCCAGGTGTTCCTCGAGCTATGATAGAAGCATCAACCTTGTCTGAAAGCGGGACTTTGCGCATATGGACTTTGAGAATCTGTTCCCGGCCGCGGATATCGGGCAGACCGACATAGACTTGGCGATCAAAGCGACCGGGACGCAACAACGCCTTATCCAAGACATCTGGACGGTTGGTTGCCGCTATGACAATAACGCCATCACTGCCTTCAAAGCCATCCATTTCCACCAACAATTGGTTTAATGTCTGTTCCCGTTCGTCGTGGCCGCCGCCGTGACCACCCCCTCGGTGACGACCCACAGCATCAATTTCATCAATAAAAATAATACAGGGAGCTTGCTTTTTGGCTTGTTCAAACATGTCCCTTACGCGGGAAGCGCCGACACCGACGAACATTTCGACAAAATCAGAACCGGAAATGGAAAAAAACGGTACTTTGGCTTCTCCGGCAATCGCTTTTGCCAACAATGTCTTACCCGTTCCCGGTTGACCCGACATCAACACGCCACGAGGAATCCTACCACCGAGACGCTGAAATTTACTCGGATCCATTAAATACTCGACTAATTCTTGTACCTCTTCTTTTGCTTCATCGACACCGGCAACATCACTGAAAGTCGTATTGATTTGATCTTCACCTAATAATCTGGCCTTGCTTTTACCAAAACCTAAAGGTCCACCGCGACCACCTGCACCCCCTTGCATTTGGCGCATGAAAAACATGAACACGGCGATAATTATTAAAATCGGGAAACTGGCGACTAACAATTGTTGCCATAGGCTGGGTGGCTCGGGTTCGCGCCCACGGAATTGCACATTATGGTTGTAGAGATCGTCGATTAATTTGTTGTCGTTTAACATCGGACGAGTGGTGACGAATTGAGAGCCATCCCGGCGCATGCCTTCTATCTTCAGCCCTTCGATAGTCACTTCGCGGATACGATCGGAGCGCACCTGTTCAACAAAATCCGAGTAATCGAGTTGCTCTGCCGTCGTCTCTTTGTAGAAGCTTTGAAATACCGCCAAAAGAATTGCCGCTATCACTAACCATAGGAGTAAATTTTTTGCCATATCGTTCAATTCGATAACCTCTCGATTTTGGTGAAACTTGGGTAGCTATCGTGCAACAGCTATATGTACAGTGGTGTTTTTCAACGTTAGCCTTGCCGCTCGACCCAACGATATTTTATGGTCGACAGGCTTTAAAAACAAAGTATTATCTTTTAAATCCCTTCGCCACCCAGTAGATTTCTCGTGAGCGGGGGCGTGAAGCAGACGGTTTACGTGAGAAAACTTTAGTAAACTGCGTACGCACTTGCGATAAAACTGTGTCAAACCCCTCCCCCTGAAACACTTTGACAACAAAATCGCCTCCGGGTTTAAGAACATTAACGCTCATTGCCAATGCCAACTCGACTAGATGCATAGCTCTGGGCTGATCGATAGCAGCTACACCACTAATATTGGGAGCCATGTCCGAAATAACAAGGTCTACTTGGCGGCCGGCCAATGTATTAAGCAGCTGTTCGAATACAGATTCTTGAGTAAAGTCACCCTGAATGAAATGAACACCACCAATAGTATCCATTGGTAGAATATCAGAAGCCAGTACAAAACCTCTATCGGTTACTAACTTTGCGGCAACTTGGGACCAACCGCCCGGACTGGAGCCTAAATCCACCACCGTTATACCGGGACGTAATAAATGATCTTTTTCATTTAGTTCCAATAATTTATAGCTAGCACGGGATCGATAGCCTTCCTGTTTGGAACGCCTAACGTATTGATCATCGCTATGTTCTTGTAACCAGCGCTTACTACTTTTGGATTTAGTCATAAAGACTGCTGTAGGTGTCAGTAACTAATGAAATGTCAATGGGCTGTCTAAACAATCGCTGCATTCATATAGCGGTTCCACCACAACTGGAATATCAACAGGCTCCACAGTTGATTGGAATAATCCACCTGTTTCTTTTGATGTCGATGCCATACCTCTTCGACAACATCCATTTTGAATAAGTCGGAAACCCCTCCATTGGACTGGAATAAACTCTTTTCAGCAATCGTTTTAATTTCGTGGCGTAACCAGTGTGCCAAAGGCACTGAAAATCCCATTTTCTTGCGATACAAAATATCGTCGGGCAGTATCGGCTTGAAACAATTTTTCAGGATATATTTCTTCTCGCCTTTATTGAGTTTTAAAGATGCAGGGATTTTTGCGGCAAACTCAATCAGTTCATAATCCAATAGTGGCGCCCGCACTTCCAGTGAATTTGCCATGCTCATACGGTCAACTTTCACCAAAATATCACCGGGTAAAAAAGTTTTGGTGTCGGTATACAATATTTTTGACACGTGGTTATCGGTGTCGGCCTTATTGTAAAAGTCCTCGGTGATCGCCGCGGGATGATAATCGCCGATGGCACGCCGGGTATCATCAGTAATCATCTGGTTCCAGAGAGCGTCACCAAAGTGTGAATTAGAAACATAAAATCCTTTGCCGGAGTCCATGCTCAGACTGCTAAGTAACGATCCTGCTTTGCGAAGCAACCTATT
>CAZEUZ010000189.1:0-13647 GCA_964515805.1 uncultured Cellvibrionaceae bacterium
GCTAAAGACCGTCTACTCACAGTCAATCAAGGCGACTATCTCGCTTTAATGTCTGCCGGTGCTTACGGATTTACTATGAGTTCCAATTACAATAGCCGCTGTCGTCCCGCTGAAATTATGGTGAGTGGTAAAACCATTCACCTTATTAGACAACGAGAAACCGTTGATGATTTAATGCGAGGTGAAAGCATTCTTCCTTAACGCTACAACTCTAATGACAATAAATGGACACCACCGATTCAAATACTCAAATTGTTGAAGAAAAGCACCCTCCTGTTAAAGAAGAAGGCCCGTTGATTTTCGCTAAGGTATTGAATGAAAAGGGTGGTGCGCTATCACACAGTGAATTATCTGATACGTTTAACACGAAAAATCCCATGTGGTTGCATTTTGATGCTAACCATTTCGATACCGTCAATACAATCAGACAAGCATGCCCGGATATTGATGAATATACCTTGCAAGCGATCATTGACGAAGATGCCAGGCCGCGCTTATTGCAGTTGGATAATGGTGTGCTGATCATACTGCGTGGTATCAATCACAACACTAGCGAAGAGCCTGAAGACATGGTGGCTGTCCGTTTCTGGATCACGGATAAGAGACTCATTAGTCTGCGTTACCGCAAATCGCTCGCATTAATGGCGGTTTCCGATAAGCTTGATCAAGGTCGTGGACCCAAAAATATTGGTGACATCTTTGCGTCTATTAGTGCACTTTTATTCAGTTATATTGAAAATACTATCTCGCAGTTAGAAGACAATATGGATGATTTGGAATCCCGCATCGTTGACGAACCCGATAGAACACTGCGTCAGGATATTGCTCATGTTCGTAAATCGGCGATTTTACTGCGACGTTACATCGCTCCTCAAAAAGAAGTCATGAGTCAATTGCGATATTCGGAGATTAGTTGGCTAAATACAAAAAACCTACGTCGCGTCCAGGAGATACAAGATACACTACTAAGGTGTATCGAAGATCTCGATGCTATTCGTGAACGCTCTCAAATTGTTAAAGATGAACTGGTTAATGCGCTATCTGATAGGCTCAATCGCAACCTTTATGTGATTTCCGTGGTTACGGCAATTTTTCTGCCTCTGGGGTTCTTGACCGGCTTGTTCGGTATCAATATTGGCGGCATGCCAGGGGTTAATAGCGATGAAGCATTTGCGCTTTTTTCACTGGGTTTAGTTGCCATTATCATTGTACAGATTCTACTGTTTAAGCATTTTAAATGGTTTTAACACGAGCAGAACGATCACTAAATATCGATTTCGATTCTTGGTTTAGCGTTTTCCTTTACATCCAGTTGCGGGTTGCAGAGCAGTATTCTCGACGATTCGATTTTTCCTTTTTTGACAACATATTCTTTAAATTTCTCGCCGCGTTTCTTAGCGACAGACCGTAGTTGTTTGGTTTGACTTGGATCTAAGCTTGCGACAGGCAAGTACTCACTATTATATCCTTTCATATCAGCCGTTACTCCATAGCTACAGACTTTCACTTGCATTTTAGGTCTATCTTTCATCAATGCAATAAACTGTTGAGCGTAGTTCTGTTGTTTGTCTTCGAGACTGACTTGCGTGGGTAGAAAGATCAAATCTTCGAAGCGTATCCTAAAAATCATATCGCTCGCTGTCATCGCTACCGATACCACATTAGAGTAGGGAACAAACGTCAGGGCATAGCGCTTCACTTGAATGGCCGCGGCCTTTTTGGCAATTAGTTGAATCAGGCTATTCATACCGAAATTGGGGTCATCAACACTGCCTTGCATCGGTACGTCTAATGTGATGTTACCACGCTTATCTTTGAGAAAATTGAGGGCGGCATTAAGTGAGAATGGTGTTGTTTTTTGCAGTACGTTGACATTCGGTGTTTGAGGCTTGGAAGTTTCTAGACCTCTTATTAATAATTTTGTTTGCCCGTTTAGCTCAGACTCGGTCACTGTCACATGAATAATTAAGTCCAAATCGCCACTTTTTAGCTCAAAACCTAGATTATCTTGTAAATAAGAAGAAACGGGTGGCAAGTCGACTTCTTTGATGTTCCCTTCAAGATGAAAATTCATTTTCTCACTAAACGGATAGACATAACCGGATAAATCTATTGTCGCGTAGGTATTGCTGCGCCCAGCTAATGAAAAGCCGGTGCGCTCATTAGGCTTACTGTTGATATTAGTGGCAACCAATTTATCAATATACAATGTTCTTTCGTAAATTGGCTGTATGCTTTCATCACGGAAAAAAACAATATTATCTCCACTTACTGACATTGTTTTAACAATGAAATCAAATGTGCTTTGCGTACCGCTACTAATTGGGGCTTCTATCGAAACGGCGGCTGGTCTCGATTGGGATTGTTGAAGCTGATCAGCTATATCGACTAAGGTTTTTACCGCCTTGTTCTCACCTACGATGATATTGCTTTGAGTACTGTCGATTGTGATTTTATCGACAATTAATCTGTTATTTTCAAAGTCTAGCCCAGAAACCTGTAACTTTTTAACAGTGGATAATGGTGGCAGATCGGTATTGGCAGGCAATACATCAGAACTGGATAAGTTATTGAAGGTTATCGATTTTGTGCCGAACTTTAAGGTTTTCGGTATGTCTGCAAACAGTAAATTTGTCTCGATACCCTTCACCGTTAAACGGTCCCATTGAGTGAGCACTTGTTCCTTGCGAGAAGATACCACTTGCAACTTGTTCAGGGTCATCATTCCATTGGCTCGTAGGTTTTTAGGCGTCAATTGATTGAGGTCGGTGATAACATTATCGGCTGAAACATTGGGTTCAATCGCTATGGTTGTACTCAGATTGAGAGAAAATAACCCGGCTATACTTTTTACATCTTCTGTTATGGGTTCTGGTAGATAAGGCGTAAACTCATTGAGAGAAATATTGTCCAACGCAACCTGGCTGACTAATTTTCCAATGCCGTTATCGACATTTAGTTGACTGTCTAGGGCAACTGATCCTCGGGCAATATTTATCAGTAACTCGATATTGGCTTGTTGTTTAGATTGATCCACAACCAAGTCTGCTATAGTTAATTTTTTAATTTCAACAAGGTTGGATGTTTGATTATTTTTAAAGCGGATAGCGGCATCTTGCAAAGTGAATTGAGGCAGCAGCAACAGGTAAGGTAGAGCCATTGGCGTCACCGTTCTTGATTCGGAAGATTGCTCTGGCACTGATTTTTGGTCACTCCCAATAGAAAAGCCGGCGACGGTAACACGCTCGGTCTCTTTATAAATTTCCAGATCAATGCCGCTAATAGCAAATGTTTTTAAATGAATTTCACCCCAGAGTAATTTATAAAGATCAATTTCTAGTACTGCACTATCGATAGCCAAGACTTGATTTTCTTGTTGTTGCAGTGACAGGGCGTCGACTGATAAACGGCTGCGAAAAGGATTGTAGCGAATCGAACTCTGTTGGGAGAGCGACAGATCAAATTTACCGAGAGATTGATTGGCAAAGTGGTTAACCACCATGGGTGAGAGCAGCCATACCAGTAGATATACTGCAATAACAGAACAAAACAAAGCTATTAACAAACGAAGTAACCACTTGCCAATCATTGGTCAATTTTTCCTATTTCCTTTCCCATAAATTGATATCACTTGAGACAAGTGCTGCAATGGCCAACGATAACGCTATGATTTCGACAACGTCAACCGTAGCGAGATTGCATTAAAAAAGATCCTTGGCGCTGAATGGCAATAACCTTGAATCTCGTTTTTCTGTAATTTTTTCGTTACTTTGAAATATACAGTCCTGATTATGTTTATTTGTATGTATTCTAGAGATTACATACAATCAACTCATTCGAAACATTAGTACGGTAGATTAAAAATGTCCGATCTAACTAGCATTGAAAAACAACTTGAACAACGTCTCGGTAGGATTCATGCAAAATTGAGGCTGGGTATTGAATCTGAAAGTGGACATAAAGTTTTTGGTGGTGGTATCAATTTCTTTCATCCCGAAAACTGGTACTCTACGCACTCGTTTATTAAAGCATGTCTTAAAATCAGCGGACTTTACAACCGCGGTGTGCGCAATGCCTGTAATATCCAATTAAAACACAACGATTTCTTGATTGAGGGCCTTCCCAAGGCATTTGATGGGTATACGTTACTACATTTAACTGACCTTCATACAGATTTGGATGACGAAATCACGCAGGCCGTCGCTCGTTCTGTTGAAGGGCTGGATTATGACATATGCGTGTTAACCGGTGATTATCGCGCAATGACATTTGGTCCGTTTGAAAAAAGTATTGAAGCCTTAAAGGCCATAACGAAAAGCCTTAAAGGGCCAGTCTACGGCGTGCTCGGCAATCACGATAGCATTAAGATGGTTCCTGCATTGGAAAGCCAAGACATTAATATGCTGCTTAACGAGTCGATTATTCTAAAACGAGGGCAACAACAAATTGCATTGGCAGGTATCGATGACGCGCATTATTTCCAAGTGGCCAATCTGGAAAAAGCAGCTGAAAATATACCTGATAATACAGTTTCTATTTTGTTATCTCATACACCGGAAGTTTATCGTCAGGCAAGCCATGCGGAGTTTAATATTATGCTTTCTGGCCATACGCATGGCGGTCAAATATGCTTGCCAGGAGGCTTTCCACTTACGCTTGATTCAAAGTGCCCTCGTTATATGGGTTCAGGGCAATGGCAGTATCGTAATTTAAAGGCCTATACGTCAGTTGGTGCTGGCTGCTCTATTGTTAACGTTCGCCTAAACTGTTTACCCGAAGTGACATTACATCATCTACGTGCTGCTTAATTGATAGGACAGAGGTTAGCACTGAAATCTATAATTAGTATGGCGTACTACGGATGTTTAAATGATAAAGTATTTTTGAAAGAGCTAGGTTTAAAATAAAAAACACAACAATGAGTCGTGCTATTGAGTACATATCAAGGCCTAAAATAGGCTGTAAAACCAATACCGGTAATAGCGCTTCTGGTATTTGATCGAGTCCGAGGGCCATGTTGCTGGAAGGAAAATTCAATCTTCGCTTAATGAAACTAGAGAGCATATCTCCAAGCATTGATAACAGCGCAATAGAAAAGCCCAGCAGTGCTGGCAGGCCTAAAATTGGGGCGATCGCACTAGTTACAATTAAAGATAAGATTAGGCCACGGTAAGTTTTGGATTTACCTAACAGTGGCTTTGAATCAATGAAATTCGCGTTAAAATCAACGGGAAATTGCCATTTTTCTGCAAATATTTTTGTTCCAATGATGGGAGCACCATTGGCACTAAAGAGCAGAATTAATATTTTAATTTCTAAGATAGTCACAAATGGTTATGCCTCCCTTCTAAATTGCTATTCCCACTCAATTGTCGCAGGCGGTTTGCTGGAGATATCGTAGGTTACGCGTGAGACGTCGGGAATTTCGTTGATAATACGATTAGAGACTGTTGCTAGTAATTCATAGGGTAGATGCGCCCAGCAGGCGGTCATAAAGTCGATGGTTTCGACAGCGCGCAGGGCAACAACCCACTCGTAGCGACGGCCATCGCCGACGACGCCGACGGACTTAACCGGCAGGAATACAGCAAAGGCTTGACTGACTTTGTGGTATAAGTCTGCTTGGTGCAATTCTTCTAAAAATATAGCGTCTGCCTCCCGCAAGATATCGGCATAATCTTTTTTGATCTCACCGAGAATACGCACTCCCAACCCCGGTCCGGGAAAGGGATGCCGATAGACCATATCGTAGGGTAAACCCAACTCCAGGCCAATGTTGCGCACTTCATCTTTGAATAATTCCCTCAATGGCTCGATCAGTTGCAATTGCATATTGTCTGGTAGGCCACCGACATTGTGGTGAGATTTAATCACATGGGCACCGGCTGTTTTTGAAGCGGCGGATTCGATGACATCGGGATAAATTGTCCCCTGTGCCAGCCATTTAACATTCGGTAATTTTTCCGCCTCTTGCTCAAAGACATCGATAAATGTATTACCGATGATTTTGCGCTTTGCCTCCGGGTCGGTAATGCCCTGTAATTTGTTGAGAAATATTGTTTCTGCATCAACCCGTATGACACGGATGCCCATATTTTGCGCAAACATATCCATCACCTGGTCGCCTTCGTCTTTACGCAATAATCCGTTATCGACGAATACGCAGGTTAATTGTTCATCTATTGCGCGCTGTAGTAGCGCGGCAACCACAGACGAGTCAACGCCGCCAGACAAGCCTAATAAGACGTGATCGCTACCGACTTGCCGTTTTATCTGTGCAATGGCATTCTCAATGATATGAGCAGGTGTCCACAGCGGTTCACATTGGCAAATCGTTAACACAAAGTGTTCGTAAATGCGTTTGCCCTGCAATGTGTGTGTTACCTCAGGATGGAATTGCAAGCCATAAATTTTCTTAGCTTCATTGGCTATACCGGCAATAGGGCACGAATTAGTGGAGGCGATAACAAGAAAATCATCGGGGACACGCGTAACCTGATCACCGTGACTCATCCACACATCTAACAATGTGTTGCCCTGCTTGTCGACATGATCTTTAATACCTGTTAGTAGACCATTATTTTCCAACGATATTATCTGGGCATAACCGAATTCATGAACCTTCGCAGTAGAGACTTTGCCACCTAGCTGAGTTGCTATCACTTGCATGCCATAGCAAATACCAAGCACCGGAATTTCCAAGTTGAAAATACCGGCAGGAGCAATCGGTGCATTGCCTGCAGTAACGGACTCCGGACCGCCAGAAAGAATGATGCCATTTGGATTGAAATTACTGATTTGATCAATAGTGACGGCGGCGGGGTAAATCTCACAGTAGACCCCAATGTCACGCACGCGGCGAGCAATCAACTGAGTGTATTGGGAGCCAAAATCGATGATCAGAATCCGCTGCGCATGAATATCTTGCTGCATCAACGGTTGCCACCAGATAATGGGTAGTTGGGGGCTTCTTTGGTGATTTGCACATCGTGGACATGGCTTTCACCAACACCTGCTGCGGTCACTCGGACAAACTTGGGTTGAATACGCATCGTAGCAATATCTGTAGAGCCGGTATATCCCATGGACGAGCGCACGCCACCCATCAATTGATGCACAATTGCCGATAGAGACCCCTTGTAAGGAACGCGCCCTTCGATGCCTTCGGGTACTAACTTTTCAGTGCCATCGGCGGCATCTTGGAAATAGCGGTCAGAAGAACCTTGTTTTCTGGACATTGCCCCCAGTGAACCCATGCCGCGATAGGATTTGTAAGTACGCCCTTGGTAGAGCTCAACTTCGCCAGGTGCTTCTTCGGTTCCGGCAAACATGGAACCGATCATCACGCAGTGAGCACCAGCCACTATGGCTTTGGCAATATCGCCGGAAAAACGGATACCGCCATCCGCTATTACCGGAATGTCCATGTCTGCAACGGCTGCGGCTACATTGGCAACGGCTGAAATTTGCGGCACGCCGACACCACTAATAATACGGGTTGTACAAATAGAGCCAGGGCCAATCCCCACTTTAACGGCATCGGCGCCTGCCTCCACTAAGGCTCGCGCAGCCTCTGCCGTTGCGATATTGCCACCAATCACCTGGATAGTAGGGTATGCTTGTTTTATTTTGCGCACTTGTTCAATCACGTTACGTGAGTGACCGTGAGCAGTATCGACTACTAGAACATCTACGCCGGCTTTAATCAATGCAGCAACGCGTTCATCCGTATCCGGACTGGTACCAATAGAAGCGCCTACACGCAAATGTCCTTCCAGGTCTTTGCATGAGTTGGGGTATTTTTCCGCCTTTTGGATATCTTTAACCGTAATTAAACCGCAGAGATCAAATTGGTCATTGACCACGAGAATTTTCTCGATACGGTGTTTGTGTAATAGCACTCTCACATCATCCGCATGCGTACCCTCGGTTACGGTTACCAACTTTTTCTTAGGTGTCATAATGCTGGCAACGGAAGCATCGGTATTAGTTTCGAAACGTACATCGCGCGCAGTGACTATGCCGACTAATTCGCCATTTTCTACAACGGGAACGCCGGAAATATTATGTGTTTGCGTCAGGTTAACCAACTCGTCGACAGTGGCGTTTGCATCAATAGTAATTGGATCCTTAACTACACCGGCCTCGAACTTTTTGACTGCACGGACTTCGAGAGCCTGTTGTTCAATAGTCATATTTTTATGGATAATACCGATTCCGCCTTCCTGTGCCAGAGCTATGGCCAAGCGCGAGTCGGTCACAGTGTCCATGGCTGCGGAAACGAGCGGAATCTTCAGGTCAATCTGGCGCGTTAAACGGGTATTTAATGAAACATTTTTAGCGGTAATTGTTGAGTAACCGGGCACTAGTAGAACATCATCAAAGGTGAGCGCTTCTTCCTGGATTCGCAACATAAGAGTATTTTTATCTCCAGCAGTTTGTCGTCTAAAAATAGACTGGCCATCTTAACTTTTTAGGGGCTGAGGGTAAAGTTCAACTCTTTTGTAAATGTCACTTTATGAACGCGAAATATTTGCCTTGTTCCTTATTATGTCTCTGCAGTATCGCGCTTACTGGGATAGCAATTCAGTCAGAAGTTTAGTGTGTTTATGTTTTTGGTTATCTAATTGTAACCGCTGAGCAATTAATATACTTTGAAACTCCATCAGTGCCCGATCAAAAAGGTCGTTAATGATCAGCCATTCCGCTTCGACGTAATGTGATATTTCTCTAATAGCTTCATTCATTCGTTGTGTAATGACATTCTCATCGTCTTGTGCTCGATTGCGTAAACGTTCAAGTAATGCTTGCCTGGATGGCGGCAAAATGAAGATGCTCTTAGATTCGGGCATTAATCGTTTTACTTGTTGTGCCCCCTGCCAATCAATCTCCAGAATGACGTCAAGCCCACTGTTCAGTGTATGTTCAACCCATTTTTCCGAGGTGCCGTAAAAATGCTCGAAAACCTGGGCATGCTCCAGGAATGCATCGGTTTCCAACATTTTCTGGAAGGCCTGTTGACTAATAAAATGATAATTGACTCCATTTTTTTCACCGGGACGTTTTGGACGGGTAGTATGGGAGACAGAAACCCGAACTTGTGAATCCTGTTCTACCAACGCCTTGACCAAACTGGTTTTACCAGCGCCGGATGGGGCGGATACTGTAAATAAGGTTCCACTATTATTCATATTACTTTAATTGCTCTGTATACAGTATTAACTCTGTTGTCCATGTGGAGCATTTTACAGTGATTGCTCTTTACATAAAATAGTACCAAGTAACATCATTAATCAGATACAATCACTTGTTTATATATTGGCCTCATAATGAATCGTTCTAGCGGTAGAAAAAACAATCAAATGCGCCAGGTGCAATTTACTCGGCATTACACCAAATATGCTGAAGGATCAGTGCTAGTCGAGTTCGGCGATACTAAAGTGATCTGCAATGCCAGTATCAATGAAGGTGTCCCTCGATTTTTGCGTGGACAGGACAGCGGTTGGGTAACCGCAGAGTACGGTATGTTGCCTCGCTCCACTCACTCGCGAATGGAGCGTGAAGCGAGCCGTGGCAAACAGAGTGGTCGCACAGTGGAAATTCAACGTTTAATCGGGCGTTCACTGAGAGCTGCAATTAATCTAAAAAAACTGGGTCAACATACAATCACTGTGGATTGCGATGTTATTCAAGCGGATGGAGGAACGCGTACAGCTGCAATCACTGGTGCTTCGATTGCTCTTGTCGACGCCTGTAATAGCCTGCTTACGGCGGGAATACTGACTGAAAATCCGATTACTAATATGATTGCCGCTGTCTCTGTAGGCGTGTATAAAGGCATTCCTGTTATCGATCTGGATTATGTCGAAGACTCGTCAGCTGATACGGATATGAATGTCGTTATGACAGACAATGGCGGTATCATTGAAGTGCAGGGTACGGCAGAAAAACAACCGTTTTCCGAGGAAGAATTTTTCAGCATGATAAATTTGGCTAAGCAGGGTATTAAACAGCTGCATAACTTGCAGCTCAGGTGTTTGTCATTTAAGTAATTTGGCTTCGTATGCAACAAGCGTTTGATCAACTGCTTGATACAACAGGATTATTGTGCCCCGAGCCGGTTATGCTTTTACATAAAAGTATTCGGGATATGGCTGCCGGTGATACCATTCAAGTTGTCGCTACTGATCCATCGACTCTGCGCGATATACCTAAATTTTGTCATTTTCTTGGTCACATGCTGTTGCAGCAGGAAGAAATCAATCAGACCTACTACTACTATATTCGCAAAATGTAGCGTAAAAGCATGAGATTAGTTTTTAAGTTTCTTGAAAGGCGCTTCCTTCCACTGTTTACAGCTAGGGCATAACCAATGGATTTCTCTACTTTTAAACCCACAATATCCACAAACATGTTTCGCGGCATTTTCAACGGTCTCTGTGATAGTTGTTCGTATCAGTTGCAAATAATTTTTGGTGTCACCTTTAGTACACTCAATGTAAAGATCCAAAAACTTATCTAAAATAATGACGGAAGCATTTTCTTCAAGATATTGAGCGATAAATTTAGTAGCAGCAAGCTGTCCTTTTTCTTTTTTTACAAAGTCGGCAATAGTGATTGAGAGATCGTCGTTGCAATGTTGGCTGTTAATAGCTAGCAGAAATTCGCGGTAGCCTGCTACATTGTTCATTTGCTTATAGCCGATCAGCAGATAAGTTAAAGTCTCTCCAAGATAATCTGGATGTTGATGACACACTTTCTGTAACTGACTTATTCCCTGTTTATAGTAGCCGGCGTCAATTTCAAGTTTACCTAACGATAGGCTTGCGCGAACATTCTGTTTATCATAAGAAAGTGCCTTTTTTAACCATTTTCGGGAAACCAAATAGTTACTGCTGCCGACGCCACTGTTAGCCATACTCTCTTCTGCTATTTCGCAACAAAAATGAGCTTTGATAGGAGCCCATTTCTCATATTGCTTACTGAAACGAGAACCGGAGAGTTGGCTGAGGATATCGAGACCACTATGCCACTCACGTTCATCTCGATAAACTTCTAATAAATGGTTAAGTGCTCTGGTTGTATAGTGTTCATCATTTACAGCCAGCTCTTTTAACAATCGTTCTGCACGATCAAACAGGCCAGCCTTTAAAAAATCGACAGCCAATTCATACTGTGCCTGATGAGATTGTTCAACGGTTAAGCTAGGATGGGCCAGTAAGTTCTGATGAATCCGAATAGCGCGACTGACTTCACCTTTACGACGCAGAAAGTTGCCTAGTGCTAAGTGGGTTTGCAAGGTGTCGGCACTGACTTCTAACGCACTAATGAAAACTTCAATCGTAGAATCAGGTTGCTCGTTAAGTAGATAATTAAGGCCCTTAACATAGTCCTTGTCAACGATAGAGTCGTTGGATTTTCTAGGATTTTCCCTAGATTGTTTCCCTAAAAAAAACCCTATAGCAATTGCTATGAGTATAAGTAGGAACAGTGCCCAGTCAGGCATTGCAGTCACTGCTTAGTCGTTTTGACTCTGTAAGCTTTTCAGTTGTTGCTCCAACCGTATTATTTTTTTTTCTTTTGCTTTTAATGAACGCCGGGCCATAAGATTTGGTAAGTAACTTAAAATTAATCCTAGTAAGCAACCCAGCAGTAAGGCGGACAATATCCAAAATCCTATCGGTATACTAGGCAGATACCACCCAAACAGAATAAGCTGCAAAGGTTCCTCATTGTCAACACTGAACTTAAAGCCCGCAAGGATAGCGATTAACGCTACTGACAGTAATAGAATATGTTTTATTTTTCTGAACATAGCGCCCCTCGATTCTGGTCGTCAAAAAACAGCCAACTTAGTCTCGTACATTCACTCGGTCACGTATTTCTTTACCCGGTTTAAAATGGGGAACATATTTGCCGTCTAATTGAACGGATTCACCTGTTTTGGGGTTGCGCCCCAAACGAGGCTCCCGATAGTGAAGTGAAAAACTGCCGAACCCACGAATTTCAATTCTCGTGCCGGATGATAATGCATCGGATAAGTAACTCACTATTAATTTTACTGCCAACTCAACATCTTTAGCTGGTAATTGTAATTGCTGTTCAGCAATTTTTTCAATCAACTCAGATTTAGTCATGCAGTACCTTAAAAGCAGTTCCAGCTGAACTGATAGCAGTTATTTTGTAGACGGTGATCATGTTCGGTTATTGTCAGCGTTAATCTGAGATGTCTTTTTGTGCAGCTTTGATCAAATCACCAATGGTTGCATTGACCGGAGCCGCTTCAGCTTGTTGAGTGCTGTGTTTTTTGACGGCATCTTGTTCTTCGTCGATGTCCTTTGATTTGATCGACAAAGCAATAGTACGTTTTTTATGATCGATACTTATTATTTTCGCCTCTATTTCATCTCCTACATTCATCACTGTACGGACATCCTCGACTTTATCGCGGCTGACTTCGGAGGCTTTAAGTATGCCTTCTACATCATCTGCCAGGGTAACAACTGCAGTTGCTGCATCCACTTCTTTTACGACGCCTTTAACAATAGTGCCTTTTTGGTTTTCAGATAAATAATCCGAGAAAGCATCCATCTCCAACTGTTTTATTCCCAGAGAAATACGTTCGCGCTCTGCATCAATGGCGAGTATCACTGTCTCCAAGTCATCGCCCTTTTTGTATTGATGAACGGCGTCTTTTCCTGACTCATTCCAGGAAATATCAGAGAGATGTACAAGGCCATCAATACCACCGTTGAGACCAATGAATATGCCAAAATCGGTAATGGACTTTATTTTTCCAGAAATTTTGTCGCCTTTGGAAAATTCACGATCAAAAATATCCCAAGGGTTTTCTTGACATTGTTTCATACCCAGGGAAATTCGACGACGGTCTGCATCGATACTCAAAATCATAACATCTACTTCATCCCCTACTTGAACAATCTTGGAAGGATGAAGGTTTCTATTGGTCCAATCCATTTCGGAAACGTGTACTAGCCCTTCTATGCCGTCTTCAATTTCAGCGAAACAGCCGTAGTCGGTAAGATTGGTGACAACTGCTTTAGCTCTCGAGTTAACGGCATAGCGCTCGGCAATAGCGACCCAGGGATCTTCACCCAATTGTTTCAAACCGAGTGAAACACGATTACGCTCACGATCAAATTTCAATACCCTAGCTTCTATTTCATCGCCAATGGCAATAATTTCACTGGGATGCTTGATACGTTTCCAAGCCATGTCTGTTATGTGTAACAATCCGTCAATGCCGCCGAGATCAATGAAAGCGCCGTAGTCGGTCAGATTTTTGACAACACCTTTGATTACAATTCCCTCTTCCAAATTGGCCATTAATTCTTTAAATTCGGCAGAGTTCGCTTCTTCCATAACTGCGCGACGAGAAACCACCACATTATTGCGCGCTTGGTCGAGCTTAATGACCTTAAATTCGAGTTCCTTGCCCTCTAAATGTACAGTATCGCGAATAGGCCTTACGTCGACTAATGATCCCGGTAGAAATGCTCGAATGCTTTCTATATCTACGGTAAACCCGCCCTTGACTTTGCTACTGATAACACCTTTGACAACTTGCTCTGTTTCTTGCGCCATTTCTAGGTTTTTCCACGATTCAGCACGTTTGGCTTTTTCGCG
>CAZEUZ010000190.1:0-7146 GCA_964515805.1 uncultured Cellvibrionaceae bacterium
ACCCAACAAAAAGAAGCGACCGATGCGATTAAACAAGCACGCATCGCTGCCGATCAAGCCAATCACGCAAAAACACGTTTTCTGGCCACCATGAGCCATGAAATCCGATCACCCCTGAATGCCGTTATCAATATGAACGAACTGCTCCTGGAGTCATCGTTAGACCCACAGCAAAAGCAGTTTGCCAATATCGCTCATGAGGGTGGCTTAACGCTGTTGGCGTTGATCAACGATATACTCGATTTTAGTCAAATTGAAGCGGGTGAAGTAACATTAAACACAAGTAGTTTCAATCCGATAACCCTAATGCAGTCCGTTGCCGAACTTCATGCCGGTCTCGCGTTTAATCAGGAATTAATTCTACAAACCATTGTTCATCCGGCATTGAACAGGAATATTATTAGCGATGAGCTGCGCCTAAGACAGATCACCACTAACCTGTTGAGTAATGCCATCAAGTTTACCAGCGAGGGTTGTATTATTATCCGCCTTGAACCCGATGAGGCACCAGAATTTTTCCGGCTTTCCGTCATTGATACGGGTGAAGGTATACCTGCGGATAAGCAGCAAGACATATTCAGAGAATTTAGGCAATTGGAAGATCAAGACAATCGCCGCTTTGCTGGCAGTGGCCTAGGGCTTGCCATTACCCGCCGTCTCGTCAAATTATTTGGCGGAGATATTAAAGTAGATAGTCAACCTGGCGAAGGCAGTCAATTCAGTGTTATTTTGCCGCTTAAATTTGCCGACGATAAACCGGACGGCATTCAACGAATCAACTATTCTGGCTCGGTTGTTGTCAACCTCAACAACCCAATATTACGAGCAGCCGTTGTCGAGCTGTGTAATCTATGGGGACTAGACGCTTACGATGCGCAGTCTTCCCCAAAGCTGCCGGATCATAGTGACTACCCTCCTCCCGTTTTGCTAGTGGATCTAGACCCTGGCTGCGGGAAACTGGCCGATCATCAGTCAGCTGCCAATACGCTACTGGCACAGGCAAAGTGGCGATTTATTGCTGTTTCGTCTTCACATTCAACCGACATTGAAATCGATCCGTCGCAAGCGGATAGTACTGATGTATTGTCCGCCGTATTAAAAGCACCTATCTCGGTTGAGTCTTTAAATCGAACGCTTTGCCAAGAATCTAATGACATATACCATCAGAAAACACATCCTATAATCGAATCTAAGACTGCAACTAAGGAGGCTAAGAAAGTTCAATGCCAAGTTTTACTCGTCGATGACAGCCTCTCTAACCTCGCTGTCGGCGAAGCATTATTGAAACCACTGAGTTGTAATGTGATCACTGCAATCAATGGTGAAGCAGCGATCAAAAAGGCGAGTGAACAGCACTACGATATTATTTTTATGGACTTGGCCATGCCGGTTATGGATGGCTTAGCAGCCACCAAAATTATTCGTGAAACACCGGGACCCAACCAGGAAACAGTGATCGTTGCACTCACTGCCAATGCATTTAGTGAAGATCGGGAAAGGTGCCTGGCAAACGGCATGACCGACTACCTCAGCAAACCTATTGTTCGCGATCAACTGATCGAAATCGTCAACCGCTATAGTAAGAAAACCAGCAAAGAAGATATCGGCGAAAACGAGAGCACAATGGCTAACGATAATACACTTGCAGACGGTGATATCCTTGACAGGACAGTGCTAGAAAAATTGAAGAAAGAAATTTCGGCAGAGGCGTTGCCAACTATCCTTGGTATCTATCTGGACGAACTAGAAAAACGCACTGAAATGATTCAACAACACCATTTAGCTGGGGATATAGCAGCGTTGGGCGGAGAAGCTCATGCTCTGAAAAGCAGTTCCGCCAGTTTTGGCGCCCTACCCTTGGCGGAGACAGCACGTGAACTGGAACTGGCAGCCCGGGAATCCAACCAGCAACACATCGATCTGCATATAAAAAGTTTGCAACCATTGGCGCAACAGTCCATACAAGCGATTAATGCCTATCTGGCAGACCTCAATTCGGGTAACATTGAAAAATAAATGCAATCAACCTGTATTGGATCATACTCTATGAAAAAAGCTAAGGTCATTTTAGTTGAAGACACGGCTTCACTGGCCGCTATTTATACACAGTACCTGCGCGATGAGCCGATCGAACTGATCCATGTTGAAACTGGCAAGCAAGCGCAACAAGCCATCTCAGAGCAGAGCCCTGATCTGGTATTGTTAGATTTAAAATTGCCCGATATGACTGGCCAAGAGGTACTTGCCTGGATTCGTCAGGAGGGTTACCCAACGGCAGTGATCATCATTACAGCGCACAGTTCGGTGGAGGTCGCTGTCGATGTGATGCGCTATGGCGCCGAAGATTTCCTGGAAAAACCCTTTGACGCCTACCGGTTGAAAACAACGGTTGCCAACGTACTGAAGCAAAGCAAAATGCAGCATTTAATCTCCGATATCGAATCATCGGAGCGTCAACAGTATCATGGTTTTATCGGCCATAGTCTTCCCATGCAGGCGGTCTACCGCATTATCGATTCTGCCGCAATGAGCAAAGCTACCGTATTTATAACCGGAGAAAGTGGCACGGGCAAAGAAGTCTGTGCTGAGGCTATTCACAAGTCTAGCAATCGGGCGAATAAGCCATTTATCGCTATCAACTGTGGTGCGATCCCAAAGGACTTAATGGAAAGTGAGATTTTTGGTCATGTCAAAGGAGCCTTTACCGGAGCACTGAATGAGCGCAAGGGTGCCGCCGAGTTGGCGGATGGTGGCACCCTTTTTCTCGACGAAATTGGCGAAATGGATCTCGACCTGCAGACAAAATTACTTCGCTTTGTGCAGACCGGCCGTTTTCAAAAAGTGGGTGGTAACAAAGAGCAAAATGTGGATATCAGGTTTGTCTGCGCTACCAACCGCAATCCTCAGGAAGAAGTTGCCTCCGGACGCTTTCGTGAAGACCTTTTTTACCGGTTGCATGTTATCCCGATTCACATGCCACCCCTGAGTGATCGAGGTGACGATATTATGGCTATCTCCGAGAGCTTTCTAAAAAAATATGCGAAAGAAGAGAACAAAGACTTTGTTGGCTTTTCTCCGCAGGTTGAGAAAATCTTCATTAACTATTCATGGCCGGGCAATGTCCGCGAACTGCAGAACATCGTCAGAAACATCGTTGTATTACACAATGGCGAACAAGTGCTAGTTGACCATTTACCCCACCCCATTAACTCATCGTCAGGTAAAGAGTCACAAGATGTTCAACCTATCCTAAATAAGACGTTGCGACAAACACAGCCTGAATCTGACAGGGAAATCACTGATGATTCAATAAAACCGCTTCTTCAAGTTGAGAGAGAGGCTATTGAAAGAGCCATTGAACTCTGTGATGGCAACATACCCAAAGCTGCCGCTTATCTCGAAGTGAGTCCATCGACAATCTACCGAAAAAAGAGTGCATGGCCGGCCATATAATTTGATATAGCGCTTTTCAGTTCATCAATGCATGATATTTTTTGCATTTTCTATTGCATTTTGCTTCTTAGATAGAAATTCACCTGTTTCCTCATCGACAGAAACCCCACTCTATACTGCTTTAATGGTGACTCTTAGGATTGGCATTATTTTTGCTGACTATTTTCTTAGTAGAGCGTTTGCAAACTCATATTGATTTAATGTGAGTCAATCTAACTTTTCAGGAAATACACCAATGACCGATCTAAAAAACGCATTGAATGCTTTTATAAAACCGCTTGTTCAAGTTGAGAGAGAGGCTATTGAGAGAGCCATTGAACTCTGTGATGGCAATATACCTAAAGCTGCTGTCTGTCTCGAAGTCAGCCCGTCGACAATCTATCGAAAAAAAATTGCATGGCTTGCCAATGATAGAGCTTTAAACTCCTAGTCAACCTGTGTGATGCTCACCCTCATATGTGGTTGACCCTCTGTAAATATTAGGAGTACTATCTAATACCTTACTGGTGTAGCTACGCTCTATACTGGAAACATATAAGATAATTTTCCGATTAAAATACAAAACAAAAAAGAGAAAGCAAAAGCAGTGTATGGCAAGTTTGCCATGCAAGTATGGCTCTCGGATGATAAAAAAGATGAGCCAGGGACTATGTACTCCGTAGACAAGGGTAATAAAACATTTGTTGCAGCAGGCTAAAAATTACAAGAAAAACCAACGGCCTTCTCCACCTTAGGAGAAGGCTTTATTAGTCGTTATTTTTCGCCATCAGGCTAGCGAAATGAGGGTCATCCACTACTTGAAGCTCATTTTGATAGCCTGATTAGTAAAAGAGAGGCCGAAAATGACAGAGTTATTTACCAAAAAAGAACTCATTGAAAAAACGGGTGATGGCGGATCGAAAATTTATTCGACACGAATATTTTCCAAAATACTAGATGCCGCCAATAAATTTCATAAACTTGGCAGTGCATCAAAATTAACAGACATTCTACATGTGCTCGACACACTCAAAAAGCTAACCGACGACTGGCAGAAAAAACCCGACAGCGATAGCAAGACCACGATTGAAAAGAAAAGACAGGTTATCACTGAACTGCAACAACAAGTAGACAAGCTTATCAGTGAACATCAGTCAGCGGTCATGACAAAAAAAGAACTGATAGCGAAAACGGGTGATAGCGGCGCTATTGTACTTGCAACACGAACATTTTCTAAAATATTAGATGCATTAAACAATTATGAGCGCCGTCACAGAAATTCCTCTGGGAAAGAAATTTATGCGGCCCTTACATGCATAGAAAAATTGACGGCTCTGTGGCTGGACCAACATCGAGCAGATAAAAGAGAAGAAGCCGCTAAGAAACGTCCTCATATTGAAAAAATTCAGCAACAAGTTGTCAATGAGCTCGAGAAATATCAAACCTACAGTTCTTCAGCAGGTGCATTTTTAACCGATAAAGTTATCGATTCACTCAAGCCGGTCAAAGAGAGTCACTATACGCCTAAAGAACCAACACCAGAGGGATTGCGGGATGAATTATTCAACTTTATCAACGACGGCGGGTTAGGGGCAAAAGGGCAGTACTCATATACCTTTCAAACATTGGGTAAAAAAGCGAGTGTGAGTGGCTCGGGTGATGTATTCCCTTGGCTAAAGTTAGCGGCTACCACATCTGGTTCAGCCAGTGATCACAAATTTTTGTATATAGAACGGCAGTCTGTGGATGATGAGCAAAATAAGCGTCCTGTTGCTCTTGTCGGTATGGAGGGCTATCAATATGAAGCGGAAATAGGCGCCACGATAACAGCGGGTATCGATAAAAGTATAGGTAGGGGTGTCGGTAAAAGCATAGACAAAGGTTCGACAGTTGAATTGATGTCTATTGGTTTACATACTGAACTAAAAGCGTCCACTGAAGCAAAAGCAGAGGCAAAAATGGAGGCAGGCATTTCAATTTCAGGCGCTTTGGGTGGTAGATGTGTTAAGGCTTCTGTCGACCAACCCATCTATACTGAGTCACCGTTAGGCATTCGCGAACCTGCATTAAAGTTTCTACTGCAACAGCAAAATACTAAGGGGTATGCCAAAACGGATACAAACTACATCAGTTTATTTGTGGGTAAAACTGCCACAAAAGCGGCTGCAACAGCCGGTGCAAGTGCGGGGGCAGAAGCCTCTGCTATAGCACAAGCAAAGGCCTCTGCCGAAGCAAAGGTAAACATTGGCAAAGATCTAACATTAAGTACCCTGGAAGATGATCCAAACTTGAGCAGAGGAATAAAGAATGGGGTAGAAGTTGGTTTAAGTACTTCATTTGCTATCGAGTCTAACATCAGTGGTCAGATCAATGTGGGGCTGTACCGAATTCAGACTACTGCTAGCAATGGTGTCAATAAAACGCAAGATACGTTGATCACCTTTAAACAGATCGGCGGCACGGCCTTGGGCATTGGCGCAGAGCTTAAGGGCGCATTGACAGGGGCATTGGCAAGTGACGAGAGAGGCCTAAAAAAAGAGGTATCTCTAAAGAAAGAAAAAACATTTGAGCTGCTAAACGCTATTGAGTATACAACCGGTATTGCTTATTGGACATCGTCAAATGGATGTCAATGCCTTGAGGGAACCGGGCTGATACGCGGTCATTCTGTCTCTATGCCCTCTGTTATTAAGTATTTTAGAGAATCGAATGTGGAGGGCTCACAATTCCCTACCCAATATGTGCAAAAACTGTCTAAGACGCTCCATGTATCCACAGATCAAGTGAAACGGTTTTTAGATGCCTCTGAGGGTCTGCTCGATGCCTTGGGGTACGATCCTGGATTCAACCCTAAGGCATTGATCATTGAGGCTTCTTTTGCACCCAAAGCAAACGACACATTATCCGAAGTAACCATTGATGCAACCATTAACGCCCAATTAAATGATGTTCGCACGGCGCTAGAGACAAAAAAAGATCTTCAACCGCAAATGCTAAAATTTAGATACCGTATGGAAAATGAAGATAATAGTGACACTGAAAAGTTTAGCCTTGGGTTCAATATCGGCGTGGTAGAGTTTGGCATATCCTTGGAAAATATTGACCGATCGGGTAAGCGGTCATTAGTCGATTTATTTAACTATCAACTAGCCAGTACGGCTGCAGAGGAAGCCGAGTTAAATAGGGCGCTTACTTCTACATCCAACGAGATTGGACGTGCGGTATTGCTATTTTAAGCGGTTTCTTAATCTTCTCCCAATATGCACAATCTTTGCATTTTGCAACTAATCTGAAATGCAAAATTCGAAGTAGTCCTCTCTCCAATCGCTAAAATCTGAAAAAAATTTGGATAAAAGTTAGCAAGCTCACTATTTTTTCAGTCGGCATTCTTATCGCACATTTTTTTGCGAATAAATTTTGCTAATCAAGATGAACAATAAAAATAATTTTTCATTTATATTTCAATAATTTAAAAATAATCATTGATTACTGAAAGTTATAGAGCCCAATTGCTTGATAAGTTTTTTTGAAAAGTTGGCATAGAAAATGCTTTCTAACTAGTACAAACCGCATTTATTTTGACCAATCGATATTTTTGAGAGAGAAAGCTATGTTGAAATCAAATATTAAACTAATTGTCACCGTTGTAACGGGCTCTTCATTATTACCACTAACCGTTCATGCTGCTGAGACATTGTTCGCCCTGAAAAGCAA
>CAZEUZ010000191.1:0-18727 GCA_964515805.1 uncultured Cellvibrionaceae bacterium
GCCATGTCTATTGGCATATTGCTAGGGCGTAAACCTATTGCAGGTTCTTGCGGTGGTGTCGGCGCAGCCCTTGGTGAAAAAGACTACAGCTGTGATATTTGTGGCGATGATCCTCAACGCTGTGAGCAACAACGAGACTTGAAAATACAAAATCAACAAATAAAAGAAGAGAGTCTTGCTTATGATGCAACCGATGCAACAAAAACCCGCTACCGGTAGAAACTAAAAATCAATCAGAGGCAGGATAACTCGTGTTAATATCCTTAAGCTGCAAAAAATATCCTAATTAATAACATAAATTAAAATATCAGGAGAGTTGGACATGTTTGAATCTTTAAATAATTTACCTATCGTGGTTTTGATAATTCTATGTTTTGCCGTCATTGTCGCTGGGCATTGGTTGGCAAAAGGTTGGACGGCATTGATTAAACAGACTCTGAAAGGATCATTGAGGTCACTTTTTCTATATTACGGAAAAGTTTTTTTCAGAGCTGGCAGCTGGGTCGTAGTTATTATGATTATTCCGTGGTCTTCTTTCAATATAGGTGAAGGGCTGGTCGCATTTTTCGGTTTAATCATTGGTATGGTGGTATCCAGGTTAGACAATTTACTCGCTGCTTTGACAGGTGGAGCGGCAATGGCAAGACTTGATGAAACCATCGAAGTGGATGGCGAAGTCATCAAAGTTAAAAGCAAAGGCCTGCATCGTCTGAAGGGCAGGACCTTGGATGGCAAACATGTCACTGTTGGCTACGCGCAGCTTGCTGGATCGACTTTTATTAACTGGACGCGTTGTCCTTATACTCGCGGCCAAATAGATGTTCATGTGGATGATCCCGAACATGATATCGATGCTGTCTATGAGGCGATAGATGATGTTATTAAGCCCAATGGTGAATATGATCCCGACTACTCTCTTTTACCCGGTAAAGAGAAAGGCAAAGAAGGTGATACGGAACCAAAATATGCCTTTAAAGGTTATCTAGGGCAGGAGCCCAACAGCCATGGATACAGGGTCTATTTCTTTACTCCATACATCGATAACCACGCTGTAGTGAAACATCAACTGCAAGAGGCCATTCTCCGCTCCTGCACTAAACGTGGCATTAGCCTAGGACAGACTGGCAACTTAAGTGCGAGCAACTTTAAGGTACAAATTGACAAATAACTTAGAGTTTCCTTAAAGATCGAGATCTCTGACACGCTTCTTCTTTCCCGAAGCGTGTCGTTCTCGCAAGTCAGAATCAATATAACGGTCTGTAGTAGCCATGCTGGCATGGCCCGCGTCGTCTCGTACATGTTCCCTAGGCCTAAATTTAACGTCTTCCGATATTCCCGTGTGACGCAACCAGTGTACAGTTGCCATCCTTAAATCATAGGCGTCTTCTTCTAATCCATCATTTCTCATGCGCTCATAGGCAGCGTCGAAACAGTCCTGTACTATGCGGCGAATATGGCGGGTGCTAGTCACTGCGCCTCTGCCTTTTTGCTTGGGCACGATGGGTGTCTGTTCACCGAGAGCGGGGTAGGGAGACAGACCCCGGTATTTGCGATAGCGTTTCAGCGCCTGCAGCATATCATTACAGACCGTGATACTACGGTTTTTATTGCCTTTACCGGTCACCGAAAACCACCAGTTACCGTCGTGGTCTCTAGTAAAATCGCCCATTACTGGCGCCGAACGCTCATCGACAACCAGTTCAGAAATGCGTAGGTACATAGCAAACAGGCAGTTGACAACGAACAGGGTGCGCTCATGTTCCTGCGGGTTGTTTTCCGCCATTTGCTCGGCGGTTTCCAGCACATAATCCCACTGGATATTACTGATCCGCCGGACCGCCGGTTTAAGTTGATCCCTACGGATAAACTTACTTTTCTGTTTAATCAGCGCAACCGGATTTAATTCGATCAAGCCTTCCTGAATCAGGTATTCATAAAAAGAAGACAGCACGGTGAAGGTTGCCCTGATAGCCGGCTGAGAGGGATAAAATTGTTTGGGGTCGATTTCAATACCCTGGCGAAAATCCGTTTTAGATACACTGGCGACAAATGGCCGCCAGTCTTCATTGGGTACGCGCACGCCTTGTTTTAGCTTGAATCTGGCCACATTTTTCGTGCCTATCCACGCCATTGGCGGGCTGGAGCAAAACTGAATAAATTCCTCAATATGCTCACGCTTTAGTTGCATAACCGATAATTCCGCAATCCGCCAACACCATTGCAGTAGCCGTTCAATTTCTCGCCGATAACTGTTGTATGTGGCCGTACTGCCGTTGTAGCTGTAGAGAAACTTGAGCGCATACTCTAAATCGGTATCAGCCGACGGAATCGTTTTCTCTAAATAAGACTTAGCAGAAAATGATTTTTGCTTGAATGGATTCTCTAGGTAAGCGAGATTATCGATAATAGGTTTTGGATTTTTTTGTTTTAAATTCATTAATTTATAAACTAAAAATAATGTTATTTATTAAGTATGATGTGTGTAATTTAATGAGGCGCCATTAAGATCCCCTATTTGTAGGCATTTAAAATGCAGGTTAAAGAGATTCTAGCTTCAATTATCTGCCCACAATGCCTGTATTGGCACGGCCATAAATCCTCTATTAAATGATAATGATCGCTCCCCATCATATAACACGTAACCGGCAATGAATTTAGATGTTTGCTGTCTTTTGAAGCGTTTTAAGCCTCTAAAGTCTGCTTCATTAACGGATGCCGCTAACTTTACCTCTATACCTATTAAGTCCCCGTCATTATTCTGAATAATAATATCGACTTCATACTGATCTTTATCTCGATAATGAAAAAATTGTAGTGTTTCGTCATACCATGTTGCTTGCCTTAATAGTTCATTGAAAACAAAAGTCTCAGTTATTTGTCCCATAGTGCTTCTGTCTTTCGTCAACTGGGCTTTATTGAAGCCAGAGAGAGAACAAAGTAAACCAGAGTCCGATAAATGCAGTTTTGGCGATTTAATCAGCCGCTTATTGCAATTGCTGAACCATGGAGGCAGTTCGTCAATTAAAAAAAGCTGCTTTAGCAAATAAATATAGCGCCTTGTTGTTTTTACATCAAAGTTAAAGCCTTTGTTTAGTTTTGAAATATTGACTAAGCTAGCTGTATTATTGGCGATACGCTGAAGTAATTTGGGGATGTCATCGCCATATTGGATATTTGAAACAGCGGCGATATCCCGCTGGGTCATCACTGATATATAGTTGCTGTACCACGCATGCCTCCTGCGCACACTCTCTCTTTGCAGTGGTTCAGGGAACCCGCCTGAAATAACACGATCAAATAGCGCGTCACCAAGACGATGTGAAAAGTTAGCTTGCAACGTTTTTTGAAAGGCGTGATGTAAAAATTGATTTTGACTACTCTCTATTTCAGTTTGAGTCAATGGCCTTAAATTAATAATTTCTACTCTTCCTGCTAATGATTCTGTCAATCGAGGAGTCGCCAGAATATTCGCGGATCCTGTCAACAAAAACCGGCCAGGTAACCTGTTTTTATCGACCACTAATTTAATACTTGGAAATATTTCAGGTACCCGCTGTACCTCATCTAAAATACAATAGTTTGGCAGCTCTTCAATATATCCGCGAGGATCATTTTTAGCAGCGATTAATTCAGTATCATCATCAAATGTAATATATTGATATTTTTTGTCTCCGACGTCTAATGCTAACGTGGTCTTACCTGATTGCCTAGGGCCATGAAGTATCACTACAGGCGTATCCTGCATAGCTTCTTGTAGATGCGATTTGGCGTAACGTGGGTATAGCATACAATCCTTTTTGTCGTCTAATATGGAATAACTATACCGTCTAATATGAAATTAGTAAATCGGCTAATATGGAATTAGTAAGTCGGCTAATATGGAATTAGTAGGTCGTCTAATAGGGATTTTTTGATCATATTATTATCGTAACTAAATTTTTCTACTCTGACATTGTAAAATAGCGTCATTAGTATTACATTAATGCACTTTAGTTATTCAGCACAAATACAGCCAAAATAAAGGATAATTATTAGGTAACATATGGACGTTAACGATTCTGGTAACGATAACCAAAACCCTGGCGTCATTAAAATCGATAACAATGGCGCAGATTCATGGCAACAATTAAAAGACAGTATTGACAGCAAAGTTTTCGCCCAGGCCTGGGTGCAGACACAGGCTGAAATTATCGGATCAGCGATAAAATCAGGTGTAGTTATTTTGGGCACGCCCGAACAAGAGGCGTTTAAACCTTACGCTGTCTGGCCCGATAGATCAGCGGTTACTGAACAACTTATCTCTGCAATAGAGTCTGTCGTCAATAATCAACAGCAGGGCAGTCAAATTATTGAGGGCAAGCAGACCATTTGTATTGCCTGCCCGGTGTTCGTCTACCAGCAGTTTTGTGGGGCCTTTGCCTTTGAGGTCGATGCCGTTCCTGAGCAGGCGCTCAATCGCATTGTCTCTCAACTCGAATGGGGCGCGGGTTGGTTGGAAACCAATATTCACCGCAATAAGTACACGGCTTCTGACCGCCTAGCTATTGTTTTGGAGCTGATTGCCACCAGTGTTTATTACGAAGGTTTCCAGGCAGCGGCTACCGCAGTGGCGACGGAGTTGGCCAACGTGCTCAATTGTGAGCGCGTTGCCATTGGTTTTTTACGCGGCAAACATTCACAGTTGCGGGCGTTGTCTCACAGCGCCACATTCAATAAGAAAACCAATATGGTGCGTCGCATCGAAGCGGCTATGGATGAAGCTATCGACCAACATACTACCACGGTTTTTCCACCGCTAAAAGATAGCCCCGTACAGGTGACCCGTGCCCACCAAGCACTCTCCTCCGATCACGACACTAGCAGTATTTGCACGGTGCCACTGACTGCCGAAGAGCGTCTATTCGGTGCGATTACTTTGGAGCGCGCATCAGATCAGCCCTTTGATCCGGCGACTATCAAACTGTGTCAACATGCGGCTTCTCTAATCGGTCCCCTGTTGGAAATGAAGGACAAAGACGACCGCTGGATTGTGCGGAAAGTTATCGATAGTGCTGCACAGCTGTTGAAAAAAATATTTGGTGCGAGACACTTTGGCTTAAAGTTGACATTTATCATCCTGACGTCAGTGGTGCTGTTTTTTACTTACACCAAAGGCGACTACCGCATCACCGCTGATGCGCGCCTGGAAGGGACTATACAGCGATCCATTGCCGCGCCCGTTGCTGGGTACATCGTGGAGTCCAATGCGCGGGCAGGTGACATTGTTCGTCAAGGCAGTACGCTGTTTACCCTCGATGATAAAGATTTACGTCTGGAACGCTTAAAATGGGTCAGTCAAAAATTAAAGAGCACCCGTGAGTTTAACGAAGCAATTGCTGAAGGCAACCGTGCCAGAGCTAGGGTATTGAGTGCCCAAATAGAGCAGGCGGAAGCTGAGATAGCCGTGCTCGATGAGCAGTTGGCCCGCACAGTCGTCAAGGCACCATTTGATGGTTTTGTTGTCAGTGGCGATTTAAGTCAATCGCTGGGTTCACCAGTAGAGCGTGGCGACACCTTGTTTCAAGTGGCACCACTCGATTCCTACCGGGTCATTTTGGAAACCGATGAGCGCGATATTGCCGATGTGGAAGTCGGGCAGAGCGGCCGCTTGGCATTGACCAGTATGCCGGACGATATACTTACGGTACGCATCGAAAAAATCACACCCATTGCCACTGCAGAAGAGGGGCGCAATTATTTCCGCGTTGAAAGCGTCCTCGAAGGCGAGTCTAACGAACTGCTTCGCCCGGGCATGGAAGGGGTCGGTAAAATTTATGTCGGCGAGCGCAAATTGATTTGGATTTGGACCTACAAAATCCTGCACGGTATACGCATGTTCTTTTGGTCTTGGTGGCCGTAGGTCTGCGCTGTGTCCGACGCTCTATTCAGCCCATCCTGGTACCGTGTAGCAAACCTAAAGCCCAAATTGCGCCACCACGGTGAAGTACACCGCCACGATTATCGTGGCAAAGTGTGGTTTGTATTGCAAGACCACGTGAGCGGGCGGTCACAGCGTTTTACGCCCCAGGCGTATCACTTTATCGGTCTGATGAACGGTCAGCGTAATGTCCAGGAATTGTGGGATATCGTCAACCAACAGGCTGGCGATCAGGCACCTACGCAAGACGATGTCATCCGTTTGCTTTCGCAACTGCACTCAATGGATTTGTTAATTTGTGACGTCAGCCCCGACACACAGGAGCTGTTTCGCAGATCTCAACGTCAAAAACGCACACAGTTGAAACAGCGGTTGTGGTCACCACTGGCAATTAGAATTCCGTTGATCGACCCCGATAAATTTCTGGAGCGCACGCTGCCGGTTGCGCGTCTCTTCCTCAATCGATACACGGCGTTGGTGTGGTTGATAACGGTTATCCTGGGTGCTGTATTCGCCATAGTGCACTGGAACGATTTAACTGAAAATGTGATCGATCGGGCACTGACACCACAAAACTTGCTGTT
Organism: uncultured Cellvibrionaceae bacterium; assembly: GCA_964515805.1. Taxonomy (GTDB): domain Bacteria; phylum Pseudomonadota; class Gammaproteobacteria; order Pseudomonadales; family Cellvibrionaceae; genus CAZEUZ01. The sequence continues at coordinate 6,502 of CAZEUZ010000191.1, forward strand.
GCTGTGGTTTATTTACCCTGTAGTAAAGGCCTTTCATGAACTTGGGCATGCCTATCTGACCAAAAAATACGGCGGTGAAGTTCATGAAATAGGCATTATGTTTTTGGTGTTTGTGCCGGTGCCTTATGTCGATGCGTCTTCCATTTGGGGGTTTCGCGACAAACGCAAACGCATGGCCGTCGGCGCCGCCGGTATTGCCGCCGAGATATTTCTCGGTTCTCTAGCGCTCTTTATTTGGCTGAGTGTTGAAATTGGCACTGTGCATGCCATTGCCTACAACGTAATGTTGATTAGCGGTATCTCCACGCTGTTTTTTAACGGTAATCCGCTGTTGCGTTTCGATGGCTACTATGTACTCGCGGATGCGCTGGAAATTCCCAATTTGGGTAACCGATCCACCAAGTATTTGGGCTATTTGTTTCAACGCTACCTGTTCGGTATCAAACAGGCAACTTCTCCGGCAGACAACTCGGGCGAACGGTTTTGGTTTGTGTTCTACGGTATCGCCGCCTTCCTCTACCGTATGTTCATCATGTTTGTCATCATTTTATATGTGGGCGGCAAATTCTTTGCCATCGGTGTCATTCTCGCTATCTGGGCGGTGATTTCTCAAATGCTGATTCCGCTCGGCAAAAATATTTCATTTTTATTGACAAGCCCGAAAGTAAAACCAAAACGTCTGCGTTCAAATCTGGTGGCGGGCGGCTTGTTAGCCAGTATTTTGGTTTTGCTTTTTATGGTCCAAGCGCCTTATTGGACCAGAGTGGAGGGCGTTATTTGGCCTCCGGAACAATCAAAAATCCGCGCCGGCGCCGACGGTTTTATCGACACCTTGTTGGTTGCTGATGGCAGCACAGTAAGGACTGGTGATCCGATTATTCAAGCCATTGATCCAATTGCCAAAGGCCGAGTGAAAGTACTTGAGGCCAGACTTGAACAACTCAATATTCAGCTGACAGCTGCACGTACAGTAGATCGTGTGCAAACAGGTATTATTCAAGAAGAATTGTATGTGGTTCAAGAAGATCTAAATCGTGCTCGCAAAAAACTCACTGAGTTGTTAATACGCAGTCCGGGTGATGGCTTATTGGTGATACCACAGTCGCAACATCTGACGGGCCGTTTTGTTAGAAAGGGTGAAAGCATCGGTTTTGTCGTCGACCCTACCGATCAAGTGAAAGTGCGTGCCGTCGTGCCGCAAGATGATATTGGATTGATGCGTCAGGCAGTGTACGGCGTCGATGTGATTGCGGCCAACCATGCGGCCATCTCCTTCCCCGCGACCATACTCAGAGAAGTCCACGGAGGCAGCAATCAGCTACCCACTGCCGCGCTCGGCGACATGGGTGGCGGCAGTTTTGTGGTGTCACCAGCAGACAACCAGGGTTTAACAACGTTGGAAAGGGTCTTTGAGATAGAACTTGGTCTGCCGGACGAATCGCGATCACCGTACCTGGGTGGTCGGATTTATGTGCGCTTTGACCACGGTCACCAAAGCTTGGGTATGCAGATGTGGCTGCGTCTGCGTCAACTGTTTCTGAGGCGATTCAATGTTTAATGCGGCGCTACTTAGACCGGGCAGTTCAATGGGGTTGTATCCGCAACGACGAGACCGCCGTGACTCGATGTTGGATAAATTTGCTGCCAATATGGCGGGTTTTGTGCGCCAGCGCCTCGGTTTTGGTCACGTCAGTTACGGCAAATTTATTAAACAAATCGACAATAAAGCCACTGGATTGCACAAACAAACCCTCACCGGGCTCCAGGCTCAGGCCAAATTGTTGCGCAGACGTCTCTACAGTGAAGGTCTGATCGATGAACTTGTAGTGGAGGCTTTTGCGTTGATACGCGAAGTTGCTCATCGCACCCTCAATATGCGCCACTATGACGTTCAAATGTACGGCGGTTGGGCGATATTGCGGGGGATGATCGCGGAAATGGAAACGGGAGAAGGAAAGACTCTCACAGCGACCTTACCCGCATGTACAGCAGCGTTCGCTGGAATACCCGTTCATATTGTTACTGTCAACGACTATCTAGTTACCCGAGACGCGGAATGGGCGAGCCCCATCTATCAAGCGTTGGGATTGACTGTCGGAGTAGTCACTGAGGCAACAACACCTGAGCAGCGGCGAGATGCCTATGCTTGCGATATAACCTATTGCACCAACAAGCAATTGGTGTTCGATTATTTAAAGGATCGCCTATTACTCGAACAGGAAAACCGCAGTTTACACTTGCAATTGGAGAGTCTGTACAACAACCGCTCCCGCTCCCGTCAGCTGCTTATGCGCGGACTCTGCTTTGCCATCGTCGACGAAGCTGACAGTATCCTCATCGATGAAGCCCGCACACCGCTGATTATTTCAAGCCCAAATAAAGAGATACAACAAGAGGAGCAAACCTACAAGCAGGCGATAAAACTCGCCCGCAGACTAATTGCGCCCCGGGGATTTATTATTAGAGAACAGGATAGACAGATTGAGCTTACCGAAGCGGGTAAAACTCGTATCGAATATCTCAGCCGTAAATTTGGCGGTGTGTGGAGCGGTGCCAAAAGACGGGAAAATCTGGTTAAACAGGCGCTGGCCGCACAGCACCTTTTTATCCTCGACAAACACTATTTAGTCGATGACGGCAAAGTCAAAATTATCGATGAATACTCCGGTCGAGTTATGGCTGACCGTTCCTGGGAACGCGGCTTGCAACAAATGATAGAGGTCAAAGAAGGCTGTCCCCTTAGCGGCCAACAGGAAACTTTGGCCCGCATCAGTTACCAGAAATTTTTCCGCCGCTACCTGCATCTAGGTGGTATGACGGGAACCGCCCATGAAGTAGCCGGCGAGTTTTGGTCTGTTTACAAACTGAAAGTCGCGCGTATACCGACTCACAAACCAGTGCGTAGATCCCACTTAAAAGATTTTTTCTATCTCCGCACGGAGCAAAAATGGCAGCGAATTATAGCGCTTATTAAGGTGTTACACCAACAGCAAAGACCCATTCTTATCGGCACAAAAACTGTTGCCCAATCAGAACATTTAAGTACATTATTGACTCGCGAAGGCCTGCAGCACAATGTGTTGAATGCACGTCAAAACAAGCAGGAAGCCGTTATTATCAGCCAGGCAGGACAGATCGGAAACATTACCGTAGCCACCAACATGGCCGGTCGGGGAACCGACATAAAGTTGGCGGATAAAGTCGTTGACTTAGGTGGCTTGCATGTATTGTCAACGGAGCGCCATGAGGCGCGCCGCATTGATCGCCAACTATTTGGACGCTGCGGTAGACAGGGCGATCCAGGCAGTTTCCAAACGATCATATCACTTGAGGATGATTTATTTGAAAATACACTCGCTCAATTCTTGAGTAGAGCACTTCCTCAACGTATGCGCAGGTTGCCCGGTATATTGGGTCATGCTATCGTTTGGCTGGCACAAAAGCGCACTGAAAAATACCACCGCCAGCTGCGCAAAAATTTGCTCAAACAAGATGACAGTTTAGAGGATATGCTGGCGTTTAGTGGACGTGGAGAATAGAGATAAATTGAGGTGTTATATGTTGTTTAATCAATGGAAGAAATATTTTGTTGGCAGTGTACTGTTTTTAGTGACAACGACTGGTCACACAGAGGATCTCAACGAACAATTAGACTGTATTCTCGAACCCAATACCAAAGTAGAACTCAGTACTCCTGTCTATGGAGTATTGAGTGATGTGCTAGTGCAAAGAGGGAACCGGGTAAAGAAAGACCAAGTGGTGGCGACGCTCACTTCAGGTGTTGAAAAGGCCGCAGTGGAACTGGCGAGGGCGAGAATGGAATTTGGTCAGCGAAGAGCGACACGCAATGAAGAACTCTATCGGGAAAAATTAATTTCCATTCATGAAAAAGATGAAATAGATACCGAGATATTGATTGCCAAATTGCAATTACAACAGGCTGAAGAACAGCTCAAACTCAGAAAAGTAGTCAGTCCTATAGACGGATTTGTTGTCGAACGGGAGAAGGATGCCGGAGAATATGTAGAGCAAGAGGCGTTCTTAACGGTAGTCAACCTCGATCCACTCTATGCCGAAGTCATTGCGCCCGCGAGATATATAGACCACATCAAGGAAGGCATGTCTGCTGAAGTAAAGTTGACGGGATCGACCAGCGAAGTCCACATTGCCACAGTATCTCTGGTTGACCAAATCGTCGATGCGGCAAGTGGCACTATTCGGGTGCGGTTGTCACTCGAAAATCCGGAGAGCCTTATCCCCTCTGGGCTCAAGTGTTTGGTGTCTTTTAATTAGCTAATCGAGAAGTCATTATGAAATCCTCTGTACTGCATAAATTATTAATTGGATTCTTTTGCGTAATATCGCCCATTTGTATCGCTGAAGACCTAATGGAAATTTACCGTAAGGCCGTCTTGCACGACCCCCAAATACTGGGGGCCAAAAATACCAATAATGCGGCCAATGAATCGGTAACAGAGGCCGCCAGTCAACTGTTACCGCAGGTAAATTTTCAATACAGCCGCGGCAAAGTGAAGGAGAGAGTTAGAACTCGGTCTCAGAGTTTGTTTAGCACTGTTATTGATGAAGAAGTAAACATAACTAGATATGATGATGTAAATCGTTCGCTGTCGTTGACAATGCCGCTATATAACCGAGCGTTCAGTAAAAATTACCAGCGGGCGGAATCTGAATTGCTGCAATCCGACGCAGAGTTTCTCAGCATACAGCAAGATCTTATTTTGCGCACCGCAGAACGCTATTTGGAAGCACTGTCTGCTAAGAATGAAATTGGCCTCGTGTTGTCTGAAAAAGTGGCGTTGCAAAGACAGCTTAAACTAGTGCAAGTGATGATGCGCAGTGGCAACGCGCCCAAATCCGAGTTGTACGATGTGCAGGCCCGCTACGCCAGTGTCGAAGCCGATGAAATCAATGCTCGCAACCTGCATAACAACAGATTGGAAGCACTGCGCGAAATTGTCGGCGATATTTCAGGTGAATTGGCCGTGCTGAAGCCGGACATCACCTTAATCGCGCCTAATCCACAAAATTCCCAGGCATGGATAAAAATAGCTGTCGAAAAAAATCCGCAGATCATTGTTCGCTCTCGTGCGGTGGATGCCAGCCGGCATCAAATTGCCGTGGATAAGTCTGGCCATTTGCCAGTAGTAAACCTTTCCGCCAATATTACCGAAAGAGATAATCTGGAGAGTTCGAGAGGTACTGACGAAGAAACTCGTGGAATCTTTTTGACGTTTGATTTACCACTGTATCAAGGTGGCAGTGTGAGTGCCCGAACACGCCGTTCATATGAGCTCTATGAGAAAGTTTCGCAAGATTTGCGCGAAATAAAATATTCGATACAGCGTTCCACATTGGAGGCTTACAACGGCATTATCAGTGCCATCAGCAGGATCAATGCCCTCAATAAATCCGTCGATGCCCAATCGCTGGCGCTCGAGCAGAGAAAGAAAGGGTTTAGGTCAGGTCTGTACACTACCCTGGATGTATTGGATGCCGAACGGGATGTCTATGAGTCCAAACGCGATTATGCCAACGCCCGATACGATTATTTTTTAAACTGGCTGCGATTAAAGCACTCAGCGGGCATAATGACCGAAGCGGATGTGCGGGAAGTCAATCAGTGGCTGCAGAAAGAAGCTCTGTGATACAAGTTCTACAAATTTGTATATTCCGTCACTCTGTTAAAATTTCCTTCGGGCCACCGCTATAGTCAACTCAACATGAATACTTAAACCATCGCCTTGCAAAATCATTGAAACACCAGTGGCAGTGGTTTTTCCAGCGCCGCCCTCTTGCTGGACGCAAATACAATAATAGACATTAGAAACAACGCTTTTAGTTATGGCCGGTAACAGTAGTGTGCCTGCACAAGTGCCATATTTTTCATAATTTCATGAAGATATACCTGTTTTCTAGAATTTTTTACAGTTTTTTACTGTATATAATTTTAGTCTTTTGAATCAATAACATAATGATTTTTTAAGGCGAAAAAAAAGGGTTTATTGTGTTTTTTAGCAAAAAAAACGTCAGCTTTTTTTACACTATTTTTGAGCAAAAATTTAGGTTTTTCCCCATATTTATCCTTTGAAAAATGGTTAAAATTGTTCGAATATTTCATGTTAAGTAATAGTAAATAATTGATCTGATTATTATTTTTTACTTTTAAAATAAAGTAAAAGGTATTTTTTATAACATTTATTCACCCGCGTCAGCTTGTTGGTTTTTTTTACAGCTTTATCCTTAAAAATCCTAAAAAGATAAGTTTTTTTAATAAATTTTAATGTTTTCAATAAGATAAAAAGTTGGCATTATTTTTGCCGGGTATATGAGAGCAATAGCGTTTATAAGATTCATTAAATGAAAGCGCTATTTCAATAAATAACGAGTAAAAAATTTATTTTCCAATTTTAAGACTATGGGCTTCAGTAAACTATTTACTGCATTCAAGTCGAAGGATTCAAATACAGCGAATACTTTGCAGAATGAAAAACGCTCGGCAATGGCGAATGCCAATGCTGGACGTTCGCCTGTGTCTAATTTGTACGCCATTGAGCCACTAGAACCGCGACTCCTACTTTCAGCAGATTTTGCTTTACCTGTAACGGATGGTAATACTGAGAAGGAAGACATCCAACCAGAAGCTATTATTCAACAGCTAGAGACTAACGTGGGAGCTGGTATTGTAGATTCTGAAAAAAATACCTCAAACAGCAAAGTGAATTGGGATGATATCCGACCAACTTCTCAAGCTGCTGATGAAGCAATAAGTGATTCAAGCAAACAACTAACGGCTTTCCTTAAAGTACTGTATGAAATATATGAGGGAGTAAACGAAAAAACATCCAGCGCTAATGCCACCTCTGTTTCTGCTGAGCCAGAAAGTGGTGGAGTGGATGGCGAACAAACTGACAATTCAAATGTTGCATTGCAGTTGTTGAGTGATAAATTGCTAAAAGCTGGATTAACGACAGGTGAGTTAACCGTTGAGCAAACCAATTTTGATGATGACAAATTGGTTAAGCTGGATGGTAATGTGCTGTTGATCAATTCCGGGGCCAACTGGATGCTGTCATCGGATCAACTAGCGAACCAGCTGGGTAAAATCTTAGCCGCAAAAAAACTTTCCTCAAATAATGCCAATAGTACTGCTCCCTACACCGAATCTACAGACAAGCTTAACCAAACCGACAACTCTTCAGTAAAAGGCGAGAGTACGGAAGATGATCAGAAAAATGCCGTGGCAATTGCCGCTGTCGATATTGGTTCGAAAGTAAATAATACCGCTGAATATAGTGAAGAAACAGACAGTAAATCCGGTGAACCTGAACCAATAGAGGGAGTTTTGTTGCCGGCAGTTGGACAGCCGTTGTCAGCCGATACTGCAGGCGGCCATCAAAACGGTGATATATGGGAACAAAATTTCGACCATATTTTTGGCTCAAAGTTACCGATTAATATGGCTGATAAGGTTGAATTTTTGGTTGCATCGGGACAATCAGCTGCTGTTTTACGGCCGCAGCTGAAAGCTAAATCTGAGCGTGAGCAGGGTCAATTGACCGACCTAAATAAGGTAAATGGTAAAGGTTTAATTCTGTTAGGTGATTCTTCGACAGACCCGCCAAAACAGGGTGAACTCCCTCAATACCTTCTATACAACGGCACTTCTGCCAATTCTAGCGCTGCATCTCTCTCGGATGCTCAGCTTAATTCTGTATTGCAACAAGCTAAGCAGGATTGGCAAACCTTTCTCATTCAAAATGATTTGTCCAGCCACTTAACTAAACTGGCTGATTTCACCGTTGAAATTGCCGATATTGAACTAGGTAATGCGCTGGGTCAGGCTGTAGGTAACACGATAACCATTGATCACGATGCGGCGGGCAACGGCTGGTTTGTTGATCAAACCCCAGAAGACAACAATGAATACCAACAACTCGCAAGTGGTCTTCTTGAAGCGATAGACAGTGATGCTCAACAAGGCATTGACCTCTATACCGTTTTAATTCACGAAATTGGCCACGTGCTGGGCTTACAAGATAACTACAGTGATTCGGTCACCGTAATGCAGCATCAACTCGGTTCGGGTGAAAGGCTGGTTCTCGACAATGAAGATGCCAGTCAGCTCAGTTTTAACCAAGGGTCGATTGACGGTAACCAGATTATTGATAGTGGTAAAACGCTGGATTTAACGCCGACTGACGATAATGCGACCAATGTAATAGTTACGGTCAATGCTGACGGTACTGTCGATATTTCTGATTCAGCGGGTGATGATGGCACGTCTATTGCGGGCGTAACGACTATTGCCGGTAATGCCAACGGTTCTAGTTCACTTACCATTGTCGGTCCTGATCTAGAAACGGTTTGGACACTCAATGGTGCCAATTCCGGTAGCTTGACGTTTACCAACACTAATAACTCAACCACTACCATCAACTTCAGCGATGTCACTGTTATTACCGGTGGCACGGCTAATGACGAGTTTAAAGTAGATAATGCTTACACCTCACCGGTTACTATCAACGGTGGTGAAGGTGACGATGAATTCCATGTAAACAACAGCTCTATTTCTTCTATCACTGTCAATGGTGATGACGACAATGACACCTTAATAGTTGCTGCATCAACCAATACAACTATCAATTTCAATGGTGGCGCAGGCACTGTGGATACAGTGGTCAATGCGCAAGGTAATGCCAGTGGTGTTAACACCGATGCTAATGTGGAAACGGTTATCGATCGACCATTGCTGTTTATTCATGGTTTCGGTGGATCTTTTGCAGACCTCGACTCAACTACTGATTCAGCTGTTAAAGAGGGGCGTATTCAAGAGTGGTACCTTAACCGCGGATTGGATCCAACCAAACTTGCGCTTGAGCCGTTGCAACGAGCTTATTCTGATATCGTTGAAACCTTTGACAATATTGGTTATGTCAATGGCACCAACGATACTAGCGTAGACGGTACCCTATTCTCGGTATTATGGGATTGGCGGGTGCCGGTAGCTGAATCTGATACTGGTACACCAGATGGCATGTTGAGTAGTGCTACTTCAGCATCCTTGATAGATAGTTCTTTTGATACCACACTCGACTATCTCTCTTACTATATGAATGAAGCGGTTGATGACTGGATCAATTTGACTGGTGCAGCACCCGATGCTTTTGATGTAGTGACTCACAGTACCGGCGGATTGGTAGCGAAAAGCTATATTCAGAGTGCGGCTTACACTGAAACTAAGACTACCGACACTGATCACCTTTTACCCATTAATAATCTGATTCAGACCGGTGTGCCTAACCAGGGTGTTGGGGCAACCTTTGCATTTCTTAATAACGACTTCAGCCAATCAGCATCAGCTCGCTTATTAGCGAGAACTATAGGTGAAGCCTATACTCTTCACATTGAAGATAACGGCATGAAAGTAACCAATCCGGATGGAAGCGAGTTCAGCGCCACAACTGCGGAAGAATTTGCCGCAGGATATGTCGGTGCCTTTGACAGTTTACTGTCAAATTATGATTTTGTAGATTTTGAAGGTGATCCGTCGGGATATGAAGCGTTGATGGATTCTGATGAGTTCTTCAATACCCTACTAGCCGATCTCAATGCCAATGATGTTGATGCTTTTGTGAGTCGAAGTAGTGGAACTAGTGAACAGGCTTCAACTACGATTGTTTATAGTGACCAGGTCGCTGTCAAAGATCGATTTATTGAACAAACAGGTTTTCAATCTTCCGCGGGTTTGGCCAATGAAATCCTAGGCCTTGAAAATACCCTGATTGGTGATTTGCCTGCATCCACTGAAGTTTGGTACCAGATACAAGAAGATCCCAGTGGTGATGGTACGGTTTCGACCTTCTCTGCTACGAGTGGTTTTGATCAGTCGATCTTGGTTGAAGTGTCCAGCTTAACAGATCAACCAGAAAATGCTGCAGTGGGCCATTCAGACATTGTTCACGATACAATTTCGCAACGTAAAATTGTTGAACTCTTAGGTGTGACTGACGCTACTCAAGCAGATATTTCCACAAACTTTAAGCGTACCGAGAAAGAAGTCGTTATCTATTCGATCGAAAATGGGGTGATTGACCCCGTCGATCTGATGAAGGACTTATACAACGAGTCTAAAGAGCGCATCAGTGGTTTGGTAGATGCTGCCAAAACAGAGTTGGATAAACCTATACCGGTTATCATAGACAACTTAAAAGGACTCCTTAGCGAAGAAAGCTTAGCCAACCTTGGTTTGGCCGGTTTTGTCGATGGTCTGAAAACTAGTATTGCCGATGCAGTTGGGCCTACAGTTCAAGATAAACTGGATAACCTTGAAGATCTAATTGAAGCTGCTCTTGGACTTACAGATGCTGAATTTAGTATCAACCAGTTCGACAATGGTGTTGATGATGGAGCTGAAGAAACAGATATCTTCAAAACAGGAGTACTTATAGTCGGTTTTAATATAGACCGCACTGCTTCAAAAAATTTGCCCTCCATTGGCCCAATAAATACAAATGGCACGCCGCTGACCTTAGATGCTGACATGAAGTTAAACTTTAATATTAGCCTCGATTTAAGTGGAATGTTCTCTTCATTTGGCAGTGATAGCGATGGTTCAGCAACGGATGCCTTAACCTTTGAGTTGATTGATTTTTATATCTCCGGCGAACTCAGTCGCGCTGCTGATTCGGCAAATCCACTGACTTTCGGTGCGTTTGCTCTCAATGATGGCAGTGTCAGCTTTAAATCGGAATTTGACGTAGCTGTCTACGATCCAGATCAAGTTAGAGATCCTCTTATCACCAACCCTGCACTTGATGTCGATCAAACAGTAACTTTTGCCGATATGCTGACCGGAAAACTCGATCTGATTTCTCTGGATTTAGGCGATACAGCATTTACTTTTGGTGAGGAGGGCACACTCGCTGAGTTAGTCGTTGACGACAAGATCTATATCGAAGGTGTTATTAACTTCGAAAGTACATCCGGCAACCTAAAACTCTCCAATAATAACGATTTTACTGACATTGATTATACGCTGATAACGGCCAGCGGTGTGAGCGCTTTTGTCGGTACGGGCTATGATACGGTCAGTGAAATTGGGTTGGATATCACCGATTTGGATTTAACCTTTTTATTCTTTAATGATGAAGGCGCCGATCCAAACGTAGATACAGATGACACCCAGTACACTGCACTGAATACAACGATTAATTCGGCATCCTTTGTTGGTCTGGACGAATTTTCGATAGCTGTCACCAACCTATCACTGCAGCTAAACCAGACAAGCGCGACAGCTAATAACAGTCCTGTGCTAGATTTCAAAAACGGTGATAGTGATGTTGTAGATGGCATTACAGTTAATCCGTCGACTGGCCCCCCACTGGATTTTGAAGGTGAAAGTGGCGAATTTTTCAGTGCCAGTGGTGATTTAGTCCTCACTGTAAATGATGTTGCTCAAGTGGCGGCAAGTTTTGCTCTCGATAAGCAAGGCGTCGACGGTATCGATGATCCCGATAGTGCAAGTTTACTCAATGGTGATTTGTTAACCTTAAGTTTAACTAGTGCTAATGTCTTTGCCGGAACCGGCGGCAGCTTTAGCGGCGCTACACTCAATATCGACACCGATGCTGTTGGTTTTGAAGTACAAAATGGCAATCTAGATCTAGCTGTCCTTAGAACAACGGATAGCCGCACCTATACCGGTCTTGAAGCCAGTTTCAGTAGCATTATCGAACACGGCTTAACTAACCTTGATGTGGCCGTTAGCAATCTACAAGTTGTCTACAATACTACTAGCACTAATGGATCGCGCCTGAATTGGAATGGAGTCAATGATAATAATGAAATTGTCCAAACAGGGGTTGATCTGGATTCAAATGACCAAACTCGGGTGAGTGGCCAGTTTAGCCTTACCGTTGATAATGTATTAGCGATAGCTAGTGACTTTGCTATAGAAAAACAAAATATTGCCGCTTTTAATGCTAATCCTGAGGGTGATTTAGTTACCTTTGCTCTAACCAATGCTAATGCCTTCGCCGGTACCGGTGCCAGCATCAATGGCGATAACACTATTGATGTCACCAGTGCTGTAGGCTTTAGTACTACTGGTGGCACACTCAATTTGGCTGTATTTAAAACAGCTACTGATACCTACATAGGTGTTGAGGCCAGCCTTGGCAGTGCGACTACCTTTGGTATCAGTGCT